>DATFUB010000036.1:0-43925 GCA_035261225.1 Sphingomicrobium sp. | reverse complement strand
CGCGCGCCCGTCTCCCGCTCGACGATCTGCCCGAGACGCAGATCGTCGCATTTCGCGCCTCGGACGACGGCCAGGAGCATGTCGCGCTGCTGATCGGCGCGTTCGGCGGTGAACCGCCGCTGGTCCGTCTGCACAGCGAATGCCTGACCGGCGACGTGTTCGGATCGTTGAAGTGCGACTGCGGGCCGCAACTCAAGGAGGCGCTGCGGATCATCGGCGCCGGCGGCGGCGGCGTGCTGCTCTACCTGCGGCAGGAAGGCCGCGGCATCGGCCTAGCCAACAAACTACGCGCTTACGCCTTGCAAGACCGTGGGCTGGATACGGTCGAGGCCAATCAACGGCTCGGCTTCGGCGACGATGAGCGCGATTATGGCCATGCCGCGGCGATGCTCCGCGCGCTGGGGATCGACCGGGTGCGCCTGCTGACCAACAATCCGGCTAAGGTCGCGGGCCTCGAAGACGCCGGCATCGCCGTCGTCGAGCGCGTCGCGCATCACATGCCGACCAACCCGCACAATGCCGATTATCTCGCGACCAAGCGCAAGAAGAGCGGGCATCTGGCCTAAGCGAGGCCGATCAGCCGCTTCACTTCATCAAAGCTGTCGGCAATGTGCTCGACCCCGAGGGCGCGCAACTGCTCCGCATGGTCGTCGAGGATATGCTTGCCCGCCGCCAGTCCGATGACCGTCGCACCCGAGGCAAGCGCGCCCCTGACCCCAACGTCGGAATCTTCGAGGATCACGCTGCGTTCGATGTCCACGCCGAGTTGCTCTGCAGCGAAGAGATAGAGGTCGGGCTCGGGCTTGCCGCGCTGGACGTGCTCACGCCCGCTGTAGACATGGTCGCCGAACCGCTCGGCGAGCCCAAGATGCGCCAGGTGCCCATTCAGCCAGCGCGTCGTGCTCGATGAGGCAACGGCGATCGGCAGTTGCGGCGGAAGCGACTGGACGAAATCGACGGCTCCAACCACCGCCCGGACGCCTTCCTGGAGCGCGCGGACGCTCTGTTCCCGGCGCCGCTCGTGAAAATCAGGCGGGAGCGGGCCACCAACCCACTTCTCGATCGCCTCGATGAATTGCGGGCCGCTGAAGCCGACGAAGTTGCGGATCGCGTCCTCGGTCGACGTGTGATGGCCGAGATCGGTGAGCAGCTCGGCGAGCAGCTTGTTCCCCTCGAACTCGCTCTCCAGCAGCACACCATCGAAATCGAAAATGATCGCGTCAATGTTGGTCATTGGTCCTCGAACAGGGCCGTCCCGACCCGAACTACGGTCGCGCCGAGCATCACCGCGATCTTGAAATCTCCAGACATTCCAATGCTCAAGCCATTGACGTCAAGGCGGCGGGCAATTTCGGCGAGCAACGCGAAGTAGGGCGCTGGCTCGAGCCCCGCCGGTGGGATCGCCATCAGTCCGGCCAGCGGCAGTGGCGAGGCGCGCACCGCTTCGGCCAGCTCGCAGACCTCGTCGATCGCGCAGCCGCCCTTTTGCTCCTCCTCGCCGATGTTCACCTGGACATAGGTGTCCGGGAATTGCCCGGCCTTTCGCGCTTCCTTGACCAAGGCATCGAGCAACGACGCCCGGTCGAGCGAATGGATGGTGGCGAACAGAGCTATGGCCTCGGCTGCCTTGTTCGACTGGAGCCGGCCGATGGCGTGAAGCCGGACATCCGGGTGGCGCGCCAGCAATTCTGGCCATTTGGCGAGCGCTTCCTGGACGCGGCTCTCGCCGAAGTCGCGCTGGCCGCAGGCGATCAGCTGCTCGATCTCCTCGGCCGAGCGGCTCTTGCTGACGGCGATCAGCTGAACGTCCGCCGGCGTGCGCCCAGCGAGCTTGGCCGCCGCACCAATGGCGTCGAGAACCTGCTGGCGGCGATCGGCGGCACCGGACATGGCGCTGCTATGGGAGGAAGTCGCGACGCTGAAAAGCGCTGGTTAGAACTTGAAGGCGGTGCCGATGTAGACAGCCTGGCTGTCGCGGCGGTCGTCCTTCAAGGCGGTCAGGCGATCGCGGTCGAGCATCTCGTAGCGGACGCCGCCGGTCAGGGCGATGCGGCGCGACAGCGAATAGGAGCCGCCGACGTCGAGCGAATAATTGTCGCCTTTGCGCAGCCCGGCGAGCGGACGACCTTCGGTGCGGTCGGCGCCTACGGCGACCCGGCCGGTAAAGCGGTTGAGCGAGTAACTGACGCCGACCACTGCGGTCTCACGGCCGCCGAGCGCGGCATCGGGACCCTTGACCTTCGCCAGATCGCCCGAAACGGCAAATCGCCGCCAGCCAACGGCCAGCCCGAGGTTATAGCTCGCGGGCGTCAACGCGGTCAGAGTCGGAGCCGCGGAGATCGCGCTTGCATCGTTCGGGCGCGCCGGCGTTCCGACTCGAGCGCGAATCGCGACTCGCAACTGGGCCGGCCGGCCCTTGGCGGCGGCCGGAGTAAATTTGAAATCGGTCAGCGCCAGCGGCTTGTTGGCAAATGCCGCGGCGAGGCGCGGATCGCCATTCGCCGGCGTGAAAGATGAGATCGGATCGAAGCTGAGCGCGACCGCTGGTGCGCGCTTCTTGGCCTGAGTCGTGCTAGTCGCGGCGAACGCTGGGGACAGCACGAGACCGGCCGCGGCAACCGCCGCAGCCAGTTTGGCTCCCTTCGTTCCGCACACCCTGAGCAAGCTACGACTCCCTGTTGCTGAGTCGATATAGCCACTCGAACCTGAAGGTTCCATGAGCAGAGTCGATTCATTTCGCCCCTGTTGCTGACTCAACACAATCGCGTTCACCGCGTGGACATGCTTGCGGGAGCCCCTTGACCATCTATAACGCGCCGACACCGTGATTTCCCCTTGGTCAAGGAATGCCAATGCCTCGTCTGCACACCGCCGCTGCTGCCCTGATCGCCGTCACCCTCGCGACCTCGGGCTGCGCGCGCAATCGCAACCTGCCGACGCAAATGGCGCCGTCGAAAATCTCGACCATCGGCGTCAACAGCTATTTGTGGCGCGCCGCGGTCGATACGGTTTCCTTTGCGCCGCTGCTTCAGGCCGACGCCAATGGCGGCGTGATCATCACCGATTGGTATTCCAATCCCAAATTGCCGGGCGAGCGGGTCAAGCTGACGGTGTCGATCCTCGACCAGGATTTGCGCGCCGACGCGCTGCGCGTCGCGGCGTCGCGCCAGGTCAACCAGAACGGCGCCTGGGTCGATGCGCCGGTGGCCGCGGCGACCGTCCAGAAACTCGAAGACATCATCCTGACGAGGGCCCGCGACCTGCGCCGAGCCTCTGTCCGGGGCTAGTTCGGCTGGATCATGACCGGGCGATTTGACCCGAGCGAGGCGGATCGCCGCTGGCAGGAGCGCTGGGACAAGGCGCGATCCTTCGAGGCGGACAGCGCGTCGGCCAAGCCCAAGACCTATGTGCTCGAGATGTTCCCCTATCCATCGGGGCGCATCCACATGGGCCATGTGCGCAACTATACGATGGGCGACGTCATCGCCCGCTACCGCCGGATGCAGGGCCATGAAGTGCTCCACCCGATGGGCTGGGACGCGTTCGGGATGCCGGCCGAAAATGCGGCGATGGAGCGCAAGGTTCACCCGGGCGAATGGACCCGGGCCAATATCGCGACGATGCGCGGGCAATTGAAGCGGCTTGGCTTCGCGCTCGACTGGAGCCGCGAGCTCGCGACCTGCGATCCGGATTATTACGGCCACGAACAGGCGCTGTTCCTCGACCTGTTCGAGGCGGGCCTGGTCTATCGCAAGGAAAGCGAGGTCAATTGGGACCCGGTCGACATGACCGTGCTCGCCAACGAGCAGGTCATCGATGGCAAGGGCTGGCGATCGGGCGCGCCGGTCGAACGGCGCAAGCTGGCGCAATGGTTCTTGAAGATCACCGACTTCGCCGAAGAGCTGCTCGAAGGTCTCGAGGGGCTCGGCCAGTGGCCCGACAAGGTCCGCCTCATGCAGGAAAATTGGATCGGCAAGAGCCGCGGGCTGCAGTTCGCATTCCGGCTCGCGCAACCGATTGATTCGATTAACGAAGTGGAGGTGTTCACAACCCGCCCCGACACGATCTTCGGGGCAAGCTTCGTCGCCATCGCCGCCGGACACCCGATCGCGCAAGCCGTCGCGGCGACGGACCCGGCCGCGGCGGAGTTCGTCGCGGAATGCCAGCGCGGCGGGACCAGCCTGGCCGAGATCGAAGCCGCCGAGAAGACGGGCTATCGAACCTCCGTCGAGGCGGTCCATCCGCTCGACCCGGCGCTACGCGTGCCGGTCTACATCGCGAACTTCGTGCTGATGGATTATGGCACCGGCGCGATCTTCGGCTCGCCCGGGCATGATCAGCGCGACTTTGAATTTGCGACCAAATACGGCCTGCCGATCAAGCGCGTCGTCGCGGCGAGCATCGGCGAGGCCGCCCAGCCGATCGTGGGCGAAGCCGACGTGATCACCGGCATCACGGTCAATTCCAGGTTCCTCGACGGCCGGACCACCGAACAAGCGATCGCGGACGTAATCCGGCGCGCCGAAACAGCCGGCTGGGGCAAAGGCACGATCCAGTATCGCCTGCGCGACTGGGGCGTATCGCGCCAGCGTTATTGGGGCACGCCGATCCCGATCATCCATTGCCCGTCGTGCGGCGCGGTGGCGGTGCCCAAGGACCAGCTGCCGGTGATCCTGCCCGAGGACATTGATTTCGAGACGCCGGGCAATCCGCTTGACCGCCATCCGACGTGGAAGCATGTCGCCTGCCCTACTTGCGCCGAGGCCGCGCTGCGCGAGACCGATACGCTCGACACGTTCGTCGATTCGTCGTGGTATTTCATCCGCTTCGCCAGCCAGCCCAAGGACCGCCCGTTCGACCGCGCCGAGGCCGAGGCGTGGCTGCCCGTCGGCCAGTATATCGGCGGGGTCGAGCATGCGATCCTCCACTTGCTCTATGCGCGTTTCTGGACCCGCGCGTTGCAGCATCTCGGCGAGCTCAGCATGGCCGAGCCGTTCAAGGGGCTGTTCACCCAAGGGATGGTGACCCACGAGACCTACCGCGCCGGCGACGGCAGCTGGCTCAGCCCCGATGAGGTCAAGCGCGACGGCGACGATTGGGTGCATATCGAGAGCGGCCAGGCGGTGACGCCCGGGCGCATCGAGAAAATGTCCAAATCGAAGCGCAACACCGTCGACCCCGAACCGATCCTCGCCAAATATGGCGCGGACGCCGTGCGCTGGTTCATGCTGTCCGACAGCCCGCCCGAGCGCGACCTCGAATGGTCCGAAGCGGGGATCGAGGGCGCGTCGCGCTTCACCCAGCGGATCTGGCGGCTGGCGACTGCATCCCAAGCGGAATCGGGTGAGGATGAGGCCCTGCGGCGCAAGCTTCACCGGACGATTGCCGCGGTCGGCGCCGCGATCGACGGGCTGCAGTTCAACAAGGCCGTGGCGCAGCTCTACGAGCTGGTCAGCGCGATCGAAAAGGCGAAGCCGTCCGCGGACCGCGCCGACGCCGTGCAGGCCTTGGTCAGGCTGGTTTCGCCAATGGCCCCCCACCTCGCCGAGGAAGCCTGGGCCGCGATGGCTGGAACCGGAATGGTCGCAGACGCCGCCTGGCCCGAGTACGATCCAGCGCTGCTCATCGACGATCAGGTGACGCTCGCCGTGCAAATCAACGGCAAGCTCAGGGACACGCTGACCGCGCCGCGCGGCCTGCCGAAGGAAGAGGCCGAGGCGCTGGCGCTGGCGTCCGACAAGGTTCAGCGGCAACTTGCCGGCGCGAACCCACGCAAGGTGATTGTGGTTCCCGACCGGCTGGTGAATATCGTGGCATGATGCGCCGCTTTCTTCCCTTGCTCGCGCTCGCGCTTAGCGCATGCGGGTTGCACCCGCTGTACGGTGGCGGGTCGGCTGGGAAGGTCGGCGCAACCCTCCGGCTGGTCCAGGTCGGGCCGATCGACGGACAGACCGGCTGGTTGGTGCGCAACAAGCTGGTCGACCGCCTGAGCGCCAGCGGGACCGGAACGCCGCAATACCGGCTCGACGTGACGCTCGACGACAATATCACCGGCTTCGGCATTCGCGGCGACCGCGCCGTGACCCGCGAGCGGCGGACGCTGCGCGCGCGCTACCAGCTGGTGAATCTGGCGACCGGAAACGTGGTGCTTGACGCGACGGCGGGGTCCGACGCCGGGATCGACGTCGTCAGCTCCGAATATGCGACCGTCGCGGCGGAGCAGACCGCGGTGGAAAACCTTGCCAGCGTCGTCGCCGACCAGATCGTCGCGCGGCTCGGCGTCTATGCGGCGCGAACCGCCACCGCGCGGTGAAGGCGTCCAAGGGCAGCATCGGGCGCGCGCTGGACCAGCCCGACGCCAAAATTCGCTTCTATCTGTTTCACGGTCCCGACGACGCTCAGTCGCGCGCGCTCGGGCAACGACTGACCGAAGTCCTGGCCGCGAGCCGCTTCGTGATTTCCGGCTCGGCGGTGAAATCCGACCCTGCGCTGCTGGCCGACGAGGCGGGGGCGATGAACCTGTTTGGCGGCACCCGCGTCGTCTGGGTCGAACCCGCGGGGGACGAGATCGCAGCGGGCGTCGAAGCGCTGCTCGAGGCCAATGCGGCGGAAAGTCCTGTGGTCGCCATCGCCAGCGCGCTGCGCAAGACGTCCGCGCTGCTGAAACTGGCGGAATCGTCGCCAGATGCGATGGCCTACGCGGCCTATGCGCCCGAAGGGGCCGAGGCGGAGCGCATGGTTGCCGAGGTCGGGCGGCGGTTCGGACTCAAGATCAGCCCACCGGTCGCGGCGCGAATCGCCGATTCGTGCGGCAACGATCAGGCGATCGTCGGCCAGGAGTTGCAGAAGCTCGCGCTGTACATCGACGCGTCGCCGCAATCGCCGAAAGAGCTCGATCATGACGCGATCGATGCCATCGGCGCCGATCTGCCCGAGGGCGAAGTGCTGCATCTGGCCGATCTCGCGCTCGCCGGTCGATTGAAGGATTTGGCCGCCGAACTCGGCCAGCTACCGCGCGGGGCCGAGGGCATCCCGGTCGTCCGCGCGCTTCAGCGGCGGCTGCTTCAGCTGGCTCCAGCCCGCGCCCGGATCGAACGCGGCGAGTCGCCCGACGCCGTCATGACGTCATTGGGCAGAGCGTTGTTCTGGAAGGATAAACCGCTCGTCTCGCGGCTTCTGTCCCTGTGGGATTCGCGGCGGTTGGCGACGGTCGCCGAGCGCGCCTCTAGGCTCGAGCACGATTTGATTTTCAGCGAGGTTCCGAACCAGGAGGCGCTCGGCGAAGAGTTGATCGCGATCGCCCGCGCCGCGGGGCGGCGCTAGAAGGTCAGATCGGCTCGCCCGACAGCCGTTGGCAGATCATGTCGAGCTGCTCGAGGCTCGAATAAGCGAGCGAAACGGTGCCGCCCTGCCCCTTGTGGACCACCTGCACTTTGACCCCGAGCATATCGCCCAGCTGCCGTTCGAGCGCGGCGAGGTCGGCGTCGACCTTGCGCTCCTCGGTCAATACGAGCTCCTTGGGCCCTTGCTTGGCGCGTTTGGCGCGCTCCTCCGCCTGGCGCACGGACAGGCCCTTGGCGATGATTTCCCTGGTCAGAGCCTCGGGATCGGGGGCCGCCGCAACGGCCCGCGCGTGCCCCATGCTGATATCGCCTTGCAATAGCGACTGCCTGACGAATTGCGGAAGATCGAGCAATCTCAATAGGTTGGCGATGTGGCTGCGCGACTTGTGGACGAGTTTACCAACGTCATCCTGGTTGTGGCCGTGGCGTTGGATCAGCTGGCGATAGGCTTCGGCCTCCTCGATCGCGTTCAAATCCTCGCGCTGAATATTCTCAATCAGTGCAAGCTCGGCGGTCGTAGCCTCGTCGACCTCGCGGACGATCGCCGGGATCGTATGGAGTTGAGCCCGCTGCGCCGCGCGCCAACGCCGCTCGCCGGCGATGATCTGGAAATTGTCGTCTTCGGGACGGAGCAGAATCGGCTGCAGTACGCCGCGCTCGGCGATCGACCGCGCGAGCTCGTCAATACCGTCTTCGTCGAACTGAATCCGCGGCTGGTTGGGATTGGGCCGGATGCGCGCAATCTCTATCTCGCGCACCCCACCGGCGGCCGGCACATCATTCCCGCCAGCTGGCCGCGCTTCGCCGAGCAGCGCCGACAGGCCCATGCCGAGCCCCTTGCCGGGCCGTTCGCTCACGCCGCCTCCGCCAGTTGCGGCAGACGTGCAATCAACTCGCGCGCGAGGCGGATGTAGGCCTCGGAGCCCGGGCATTTGAGGTCGTAGATCAAAGCGGGCAGCCCGTGGCTCGGCGCTTCAGACAGCCGCACGTTGCGCGGCACGATGGTGTCGAATACCGCGGCGCCAAGACAAGCGCGAACGTCCTCGGCCACCGCCGCCGACAGGTTGTTGCGCCGGTCGAACATGGTCAGCGCCACGCCGAGGATCGCCAAGTCGGGATTGAACGCCGAACGGATCCGCTCGACCGTCTGGAGCAGCTGGCTCAGGCCCTCGAGCGCAAAGAACTCGCACTGCAGCGGAACCAGAAGGTGGCGCGCGGCGACCAGGGCATTGACGGTCAGCAGCCCGAGTGACGGCGGGCAGTCGATCAAGCAGATGTCCCAGCGGCCGTGCGGCACCGCCGACAGGGCCTTGCCAAGCCGGTGCGCGCGATCCTCAAGCCCGACCATCTCAATCTCTGCACCCGACAGGTCGACCGTCGCCGGGAGCAGGTCGAGCCGCGGCACCCGCGTCGGAATCGCGCTGTCGATTACGCTCTCGGTGCCGATCAGCACATCGTAGCTCGACTTCTCGCGCGTCGAGGCCCCGATCCCGAGCCCGGTCGAAGCATTGCCTTGCGGGTCGAGATCGACCAGCAGCACGCGCGACCCGGTCGCCGCCAGCGCGGTGGCAAGATTGATTGCCGTGGTGGTCTTGCCGACCCCGCCCTTCTGATTGGCAATCGCGATGCGGATCATCGTGCTTTCGCCCTCACCCCGGTTCCGACCACGACATAGGAATCCGCGTCGGTAACGCTCTGTTCCACGTGGAACACACCTTGCCATGCGCGCTGCGCTTCGACCAGTTCCGAATGGGCGTTGCGCCCCTTCGGAAGCGCCCAAACGGTATTTCTTGTGGACAGATGCTGGGATATCGTGAGGAAACGATCGAGCGATGTCACCGCGCGCGCGGTAATCACGTCGAATTGGCCCCCGACCCGCTCGACTTTCGTGGCGGCGATCGTGGTATTTAACCCTAGCTGCTGAGTCACGGTGCGAAGAAAATCGGCGCGGAGCCGGCGCGGCTCGATCAAGGCGACCGGCCCCGCGACCAGGCAAGCGATGACAATTCCAGGCAACCCGGCGCCAGATCCAATGTCGGCCCACGACGCTCCGACCTGCGGTTCGAACCGAACGAGCTGCGCCGAATCGACGATGTGGCGGTTCCACACCTGCTCAAGTGACGACGCCGAAACGAGATTCTGTCGCTCGTTCTCTAGCTTCAGGAGGTCCACAAATGCCTCCAGCCGCTCAAATGTTTCACGTGAAACAGGCCGGCGCGCCGCCTGCTCGAGCCGCTCGATCACGCCGCCGACCGGCGCGCCGCCGCGACATAGAGCGCCGATAGCGCGGCCGGCGTGACCCCGCCTACGCGTGACGCCTGGTCGAGCGTCTCCGGGCGGGTCGCGCCGAGCCGTTCGACCATCTCGTTAGACAGGCCGGGCACCGCACCAAAATCGAAATCAGCCGGCAGCCAGATATGCGAGTCGCGCCGGACGACTTCCCATTCGCGCCGCTGCCGCTCGATGTATGGCGCGTATAGCCGGTCCGCCTGATCCTCCTCGGTCATTGGCCAACCAGCGTCCAACTGACGCGCGAAATGGTCTTCGATCTGCGCGCGCCGTCGCGACGAGACACAATTCGCAGCAAGTGCGGCCCCGCCCAGCCGGGTCGTCGCATTGTCCGCGCGGAGCGACAGGCGGTATTCGGCTCGGGCGGTCATCATCCGATACGGCTCGCTGACGCCCTGGAGCGTCAGATCGTCGAGCATCACGCCAATATAGCTGGTGCGCCGGTCGAAGCGCACCCCGGGCAAGTCGAGCGCAACTGCCGCTGCGTTCAACCCAGCCGCCAATCCTTGGGCCGCGGCTTCCTCATAGCCGGTCGTGCCGCTGATCTGCCCGGCAAGAAACAGCCCGTCGAGATCGCCCACCTCGAGCGTCGCATTCAGACGGCGCGGATCGACATATTCATATTCGACCGCATAGCCCGGGCGAACGATCTCGGCCCTTTCGAGGCCCTCAATGCTGCGGACGAAATCACGCTGGACGTCCGCCGGCAGCGAAGTCGAGATGCCGTTGGGATAGATCAGGGGATCGTCGAGGCCTTCGGGCTCGAGGAAGATCTGATGGCCATCGCGGTCGCCGAAGCGCTTCACCTTGTCCTCAATCGACGGGCAGTAACGCGGACCCCTTCCTTCGATCGCCCCCGCGAACAAGGGTGATCGGTCGAAATTCGCGCGAATCACGTCATGGGTTCGCGTATTGGTTCGCGCAATGGCGCAGCGCAGCTGCGGCGGGCGGATCCCGTCATCAAGGGCCGACATCGTCCACGCATCATCGTCGCTGGGTTGCTCCTCGAGCCGCGCCCAATCAATTGTCCGGGCATCGAGCCGTGGCGGCGTTCCGGTCTTCAGACGTCCCTGCCCTAGGCCAATCTCGCGGATCTGCCCGGCGAGCACGATCGAGGCCCGTTCGCCGCGGCGGCCGCCCTCGACAACCTCCTCGCCAACGAACAGGCGGGCATCGAGGAAGGTGCCGGTCGCGATCACCAGGGCGCGGCAGTCGAGATGCCCAGCGCTGGTTTCGACGCCAGTGATCCGCCCATTACGGACCGCCAGCCGCAGCGCCTCGGCGATCACCAGCTCGACGCCACTCTCGGCCAGTAATTCGCCAATCGCCTGTCGATACAGGCGCCGGTCCGCCTGGACGCGCGGCCCCCACACGGCGGGACCCTTGCTCCGGTTGAGCATCCGACGATGAATCGCGGCCCGGTCGGCCGCGCGGGCCATCAAACCGTCAAACACGTCCAGCTCGCGAACCAGATGGCCCTTGCCGACGCCACCGATCGATGGGTTGCACGACATCTGCCCAGCGTCCTCGGCGCGAAAGCTGAGCAGGCCGACGCGCGCACCGCGACGAGCGGCGGCGGCCGCAGCTTCGCACCCGGCATGGCCAGCGCCGATCACCAATACGTCGTACATGCCGGCGATCTTAGCCGATCAGTGTTCCACGTGGAACATGTTGCTATTTGCCGAGGCAGAATCGCGAGAAAATCGCGTCGAGTACGTCCTCCACTCCGGCCCGGCCCGTCAGCCGATCGAATGCGCCGCGCGCCGCGCGCAGACATTCCGCGATCACCACCAGATCGGAACTCCGCGTGGCGCTCCTCAACGCTTCGGCCGCCTCACCGATGTGCGACGCTTGGCGTCGATTGAGCAAAATCGCATCTTCGGCCGGAAACAAAGACGACGCCAACGCGCCAACTCGCTCAAGCAATTCCGTTATGCCCTGACCCGTGACCGCGGATACCGCGATCGATTGGGCCGGCGGCGGGCCGCTGATGTCGGCTTTGGCGTGAACCTTGAGCAGGCGCGAATGAATCGGAGCGGCTTCCGGCTCGCCCAGCCAGACCAGCACATCGGCGGCCTCGGCCAAGGCTTCGGCGCGAGCGACGCCGATCGCTTCGACCTCGTCGCTAGTCTCGCGCAGTCCGGCGGTGTCCGTCAGCAGCACCGGCATGCCCGCGACCGCGAGTGGAACCTCGATATGGTCGCGAGTCGTGCCGGGGATGGCCGTGACGATCGCACGCTCCTGTCCAGCTAACGTGTTGACAAGGCTCGACTTCCCCGCATTCGGCGGTCCCGCGACGACCACACGCACCCCATCCTTCAATGGCTCGGCTCGAGGGCGAGCGAGCCAGTCCCGGAGTTCGGCTTCGAGCGCGGCACAATCTCGAACCAGCGCCGGATCGAGCGCCGAATCGTCCTCGTCATAATCGATCGCGCGCTCGGCTCTCGCCGACAGCGCCAACAGTTCTTCCTGCCAGGTAGAAATCTGCTTACTGAGGCCGCCCTCGGCGAGCGCGAGCGCTGCCTTGCGCTGCGATTCGGTTTCGGCCTCGAGCAGATCGGCAAGCCCTTCGGCCTCGGTGAGGTCGATTCGGCCACTCTCGAATGCCCGACGGGTGAACTCGCCAGGCTCGGCGCCCCGAAGGCCCTCGAGTGAGGCCAGCGCCGCAAGCACCCCGTCGATCACGGCACGTCCGCCATGGCATTGAAATTCCACAATATCCTCGCCCGTCGCACTCGCGGGACCAGCGAATCGCAGGACCAGGGCTTCATCAAGCAACTCGTTCGTTGCTGGATGCCGCAGCTCGCGGACCGCCGCGGTCCGGGTCACAGGCAGGTCCCCGGCGATTTGCGCGCCGGCCTCATGTGCGCCCGGCCCGCTAATGCGAATGACCGCGACCGCCGCCGGCGGGCGGCCGCTCGACAAAGCGAAGATCGTGTCGGCGTCCACGCCTAGGCGAAGATCGGCGCGATCACCGGGGCAACGTGGTGCGCACCTTCCCACACCATCTTCAGCGCGACCCACAGGATGACGACCAGGCCGACCCAGGCAATCCACCGGTAGCGTTCGATATATTTGGCGATGAAATTGGCCGCGACGCCCATCAGCAGCACCGACAGGATCAGGCCGAACACGAGGACCCACGGATGGTCGCGCGCGGCGCCGGCGACGGCGAGCACGTTGTCGAGGCTCATCGACACATCGGCGAGCGCAACGCCCCAGGCGGCGCTGGCGAAGGTCTTCGCCGCGCGCGTGCCCGAATGTTCGTCGCCGACGATTTCGTCGGATCCGGGGCTTTCCGTGTTGTGGCAAAGCTCACGCCACATCTTCCACGCGACCCACAGCAACAGCAGTCCGCCGGCAAGCACCAGGCCGACAATCTGCAGCAGCTGGGTGACCACCAGCGCGAAGACGATTCGCAGCACCAGCGCGGCGATGACGCCGACCATGATGACCTTGCGCCGCTGATCGGCCGGGAGGCCGGCGGCCAGCGCGCCGACAACGATCGCATTGTCGCCGGCAAGGACGATATCGATGGCGAGAATTTCGAGCAGCGCGGCGAATGCGCTTGGCGAAAGCAAGTTGGCGAGGTCCATTCCCATCGCCTAGTCGAAGCCGAGCACGCTCCTCAAGCCCAACACGTGGTCGCCGCCAATCCAGCCTTCGTAAACCATGGTCACGGCGACATAGAGAATGACCACCAAGCCAATGTAATTGATCCAGTGGAAGCGCTGCATCAGGCGAGCGACGTAGTTTGCGGCGAACCCCATGAACAGGACCGAGAAGGACAGGCCGACGAACAGCAGAGCTGGGTTATCGCGGGCGATCGACGCCACCAGCAGGACGTTGTCGAGGCTCATCGACAGATCGGCGACGGTGATCTGGACTGCAGCGCGGAAGAAAGTTTTGGTCCGCGTCGGACCTTCGACCTCGGGAGTGTCCGGATCGTCACACACTACCGGCTTGGTCGGGTGGAGCTCGCGAAACAGATTGTAAGCGACCCACAACAGGAGCAGCCCGCCGGCAAACACCAATCCAGTGACGTGCAACAATTGGGTCGCAACCACCGCGAAGCCGATCAGGAAGACCAGCGCCATGCCGACGCCGAACATCAGCGCCTTCCTGCGCTCGCGCTCGGGAAGCCCGGCGGCGAGCGACGCCATGATGACGACATTGTCGCCGGCCATGGTGAGGTCGCCGACGATCACCTGGAGGAGCTTGGCGAGGCCGGCGGCGGTGAAGATCGCGCCGAAATTCAGGCTTTCGAGCATCGCTGCGCCGCCCTCACCCTAGCGCTTACTGGTTCATCGAAGCGAAGAAGTCCTCGTTCGACTTGGCGTCCTTCATCTTGTCGAGCAGGAACTGCATGGCGTCGACAGTGCCCATCTGCATCAGGATCCGGCGCAGCACCCACATTTTGGTGAGCGTGCCCTGTTCGACCAGCAATTCTTCCTTGCGGGTGCCGGACTTGCCGACGTCGAGCGAGGGGAAGATCCGCTTGTCGGCGACCTTGCGGTCGAGCACGATTTCGCTGTTACCGGTGCCCTTGAACTCTTCGAAGATGACCTCGTCCATCTTCGAACCGGTATCGATCAGCGCGGTGGCGATGATCGAGAGCGAGCCGCCTTCCTCGATGTTGCGCGCCGCGCCGAAGAAGCGCTTCGGCCGCTGCAGCGCGTTGGCATCGACGCCGCCGGTCAGCACCTTGCCCGAGCTCGGCACAACGGTGTTGTAGGCGCGGCCGAGGCGGGTGATCGAATCGAGCAGGATCACGACATCCTTCTTGTGCTCGACCAGGCGCTTGGCCTTCTCGATGACCATTTCGGCAACCTGGACGTGGCGCGAGGCGGGCTCGTCGAAGGTCGAGGAGATGACCTCGCCGCTGACCGAACGCTGCATGTCGGTGACTTCTTCCGGCCGCTCGTCGATCAACAGGACGATCAGGATCACTTCGGGATTATTGTCTGTGATCGCCCGCGCGATATTCTGCATCAGCACGGTCTTGCCGGTCCGCGGCGGAGAGACGATCAGAGCGCGCTGGCCCTTGCCGAGCGGAGCGACGATGTCGATGACCCGCGCCGACTTGTCCTTGATCGTCGGGTCGAGCGTGTCGAGCCGCAGCTTCTCGTCGGGATAGAGCGGCGTCAGATTGTCGAAATTGACGCGATGGCGGACGGTCTCGGGATCGTCGAAGTTGATCGACGTAACGCGGGTCAGCGCGAAATAGCGCTCGCCTTCCTTGGGACCGCGGATCTCACCCTCGACGGTGTCGCCGGTGCGCAGGCCGAAGCGGCGAACGATCGATGGGGTGACATAGATGTCATCGGGACCGGCGAGGTAATTGGCCTCGGGCGAACGGAGGAAGCCGAAGCCGTCGTTTAGTACCTCGATCGTGCCCGAGCCCATGATCTCGACGCCGTTTTCGGCCTGGATCTTGAGGATCGAGAACATCAGGTCCTGCTTGCGCATCGTCGACGCGCCCTCGACGCCCATCTCCTCGGACATCGCGACGAGGTCGGCTGGGGTTTTCTTTTTCAATTCTTTCAAATGCATGGTCGGTCTTTTCTTGGGAATTTGTGCTCGAGCTTGTCGGGTCGATCAGCGCTGGAGACGCGGCCGGACGCCGCTTGGATTGGAATGACAGCCGGCTAATTGGGGAAACTGGCCGAACAGCCGTCGCGATGGGAGGTATGTCTCGACTGGCCCGCTGTCAATGAGCGGCGGCGCCGTCAAGCGCCAAATCGTTCAAAATGGGCGGACAATCACCAGGACGACGATTAATGCCGCGGCGATCCCGGGGATTTCATTGATCATTCGCACGAGCTTGCCAGACAGCGGTCGTTCGCCGCGCGCCAGTTTCTTGCCATAGCCGCCGAGCCACCCCTGATAACCCGACAAAGCAAACACCAGCGCCAGTTTCGCCTGGAACCAATGCTGGCCCCACAAATCCAGGTTGAAGGCGAGCATCAGGCCGAGCACCCAGACCAACAGCATCGCCGGCGCGAGAATGATGGAGCGGACCCGGGCCTCGCGTTCGATCCACGCGCGGTCCTCGGGCGAGCCGACCGTCGTTTCCTGATGGTAGACGTAGAAACGCGGCAGCAGGAACAGGCCGGCCATCCAGAAAATCACAAAGGTGATGTGCGCCGCTTTCACCCACAGGTAAGCAAGGCCGAGAAAACCGGTAAGATGCAATCCGGTCATCCAGCCTCCTTCACCAGCCGCACAAGCTCTTCGACGTGGGCGATCGGCGTATCCTGCAGGATTCCGTGACCCAGGTTGAAGATGTGCGGGCGCCCGGCGAATGCGTCAAGGATGGCGGTGACGGCGGAGCTCAAAACCGATCCGCCGGCAAGCAACGCAAGCGGGTCGAGATTGCCCTGAACCGGGAGATGCTTCGGCAGCGTCTGGTTCGCCCAGACCGGGTCGACGGTCTCGTCAATGCCGATCGCGTCGACCCTGGTTTCGCACGCATAAGCCGCGAGCTTTCCGCCCGCGCCCTTGGGGAAACCGATGATCGGGACGCGCGAATGTTTGGCCCGCACGCGCTTCACCAACCGCGCAGTCGGGGCAATTACCCAACGCGAAAACTCGCTCGGAGCGAGGCTTCCGGACCAGCTGTCGAACAATTGGACGGCTTCGGCGCCCGCCTCGATCTGACCGGACAGATAATCGAACGTTGCTGCCTCGATGGCATCGATGATTGCGCCAAACCGCTCGGGATCGCGATAGGCCAGCCGCCGCGCTTCAGCCTGTTCGCGACTGCCCTGACCGGCGATCATATAAGTCGCGACGGTCCATGGTGCCCCGGCAAATCCGATCAACGTTTTCGATGACTCGAGGCGGGCTTTCACCTTGGCCACGGTTTCGTAAATCGGGTCGAGGCGAGCCGAATAAGCCGTCAACTCGCTCAGCTCCGCGGTCATCAGCGGTGGCGTCAGGCGCGGACCTTCGCCAGCGACGAAGCTCAGATTCTGCCCGATCGCGAACGGGACGATCAGAATGTCCGAAAACAAGATCGCGGCATCAAGTTCGGGAAAACGCTTTAGCGGCTGCAGCGTGACCTCGGCCGCCGCATCGCTGTCATAAACCAGGTTGAGGAAGCTACCCTTCTCCTCGCGCAAATGACGATATTCGGGGAGATAACGGCCGGCCTGGCGCATCATCCACAATGGCGGAGGACCGCGCCGCTCACCCCGGAGCACCGCAAGCAAGGGTTTGTCCGCCACGCTGCCAGGCTTGGCGCCCACCTTATTCTTCTCCCTTTATATTAGATTCTAGAGTTAGATTGATGATGTAATTGGTCGGAGGATAGCGGGATTTAGGCGTGGGTTCCGGAATTGCCAACAAGCGGACCGGGGCGGGAGTTGAGCGAACGCCGCGAGTCGCTTCAATCGCTTCCCATGATTCACAGGCTGGGGACCGAATTCGTCCCCGGGGATGAAAGTTCGAACAAGCACAAGCGGTGGTCGAACAGTACGGTCGTTGAGCCTGTCCCCATGTTCGCGCTACGGCTGTGAGGCTACTTATCCACAAGGTTGTCCGTGCCGCTGATCCTTGCCTCATCGAGCTTAATTCGCCGCGACATGCTGCGCTCGGCCGGGATCGAGTTTGAGATCGTCCCGTCGAGCGTCGACGAAAGCGCGGCCAAGGCCCGAGTGAGCGCTGCAAGCGATATTGCCGTCGAACTCGCCGCCGCCAAGGCGATCGCGATCAGCGTCATTCGACCAGACGATTGGATTATCGGCAGCGACAGCGTTGTGAGTGTCGCCGGCCGAACCTTCGACAAGCCGCGCAATCGCGGCGAGGCTGCCGAGCACCTGCGATTCTTCTCGGGAAAACCGATGATTTTGACCAGCGCGGTCGCGCTGGCGCGAGGACAAGAGCTCGATTGGCGGTATGTCGCCACAGCGACGCTCTACGTCCGCCCCCTGTCGGAGGCCTTCATCGCCGCCTATCTCGATGCGGAATGGCCCGAAGTCGGCCATACCGTCGGCGTATTCCGGCTGGAGGCGCGTGGAGTGCAATTGTTTTCGTCGATCGAGGGCGACCATTTCACGATTCTCGGCATGCCGCTGATCCCGCTGCTCGGTGCGCTCCGCGACCGTGGGCTGCTCGTCGCATGATTAAGGTCGCACTGACCGGCTCGATCGGGATGGGCAAGTCGACCGTCGCTCGGATGTTCGAGCGGGCCGGTGTGCCGGTATTCGACGCCGATGCCGAGGTTCGCCGGCTGCAGTGCAAGGGCGGGGCATTGGTGGACGTGATCGGTCGCCGGTTCCCGGGAACGGTCAGCGACGGCGTGCTCAACCGCGAGCGGCTGGCGACGATCGTGCTCGAAGATCCGCAAGAGCTGGCCGCGCTCGAGGCGATCGTCCATCCCGCGGTACAGGCCGCGCGCGAGCGATTCGTCGCCGCGCATGCCGACGCGCCAATCATCCTGTTCGAGATACCTCTGCTGTTCGAGACCGGCGGCGAAGCGGCGTTCGACAAGGTCGTCGTCGTGTCCGCGCCGGCCGACGTTCAGCGCGAACGGGCGCTCGTTCGGACCGGGATGACTCCGGCGAAATTCGCCGCGATTCTCGAACGACAGACGCCCGACGCCGACAAGCGCACCCGGGCGGATTTCGTCGTCGACACCGGGTCCGATCTATCCACAACTGAGCGCCAGGTCCGCGACATAATCGCTTGTCTCGGACCCGGGTCGGGTGGATAGATTCGCCCGTGCGCGAAATCGTTTTCGATACAGAGACCACCGGCCTCAGTCCGGCGGGCGGCGACCGGATCGTCGAAATCGGCTGCATCGAGATTTTCAACCGGGTCGAAACCGGCCGGCACTTCCACGCTTACTTCAATCCGGAACGGTCGATGCCGGCCGACGCCGAGGCAGTGCATGGCCTCACCGCGATCTTCCTCTCCGACAAGCCGAGCTTCACTGAGCTTGCCGACGATTTGCTCGAATTCCTCGAGGATTCGCCGCTGATCGCGCACAACGCCTCGTTCGATTTCGGCTTCCTGAATTTCGAACTCGAGCGGTGTGGCCGGCCGCACGTCAGTATGAGCCGGATGGTCGATACATTGACGCTCGCGCGGACCCGGCATCCGGGCGCCAAGCACAGCCTCGACGCCTTGTGCATGCGGTTCGGGATCGATCGCAGCCATCGGGTCAAGCACGGCGCCTTGCTCGACGCGCAACTGCTGGCGCAGGTCTATGTCGAGCTGACCGGCGGGCGACAGATCGGGCTCGGCCTTGTCGCCGATACGGATCAGCTCCGAGTGGACGCCAGCGCGGGCACGGTGAAGGTTCGCGAACCGCGCATTGCGCGGCCGCATTATGCCCGCGCTGAGGAACTTGAGCGCCACCGCGCGTTTATTGCGAAGCTCATCAATCCGCTTTGGGCACGCTTCGCCGAGGCTGGTTGACGCAAGCTTCGCGGTGGTCCTAAGCCGCCGCCCGTAAGACTGAGGGAGCCAGGATCAGTGAACGTACGGATCGCGGGCCATCAAGTCGATACCGGAGAATCGCTGCGCGAACATGCCTCGCGCCGGATGGCCGACATCACAGAAAAATATTTCTCGCGTTCGATCGGGGCGAACGTCACCTTCGGCCGCGGGCCGAACAACGACTATACGTGCGACATTGTCGCTCCGGTGGTCCAGGGCGTTGTCCTCAAAGCCGCGCATCGCGCGCAAACCGCGCAAATCGCGTTCGACGCCGCGGCCGACAAGATCGAAACCCAGCTCCGGCGCTACACCAACCGGCTCAAGGACCATAAGGTCGAAGAGGCCCAGCCATATGTCGAAGATGCTGGCTACACGATTTTTTCCGGCGCCGAGGAATTGGGCAGCGACGACGCGGCGTTTCCGGCAATCGTTGCCGAGACTCGCGTGGATATCCCGCAATCGAGCGTGTCCGACGCGGTGATGTTGATGGACCTTCGAAATACCAGCGCGTTGATGTTCACCAACTCGGGCACCGGTCAACTCAATATGATTTACCGTCGGGACGACGGCAATATCGGCTGGGTTGAGCCGAACACCCGCTAACCCCATTTCCAATCCGCGCGGCGCCGATATGAGGGGTGTCGGCCCTGGAACGAGTGCACCAATGCAGCTTGGCGATTTCCTAGACTTCGACGCAATCACCAGCCGCCTTTCGGGCGGCAATAAGAAGTCGTTGCTGCAGCAGCTGGCGAACCTCGCCGCGCAACAGCTGGGCAGTGCCCCGGCGGAGATTCTCGCGACGGTGACCGAGCGGGAGCAATTGGGATCGACCGGGTTCGGCCATGGCGTGGCGATTCCCCACGGCAAGATCGAGGGGCTGAGCCGGATCTATTGCCTGTTCGCGCGGCTGTCCGAGCCGATCGACTACAAGGCGATCGACGGCAAGCCGGTCGATCTCGTGTTTCTCCTCCTGTCGCCGCCCGACGCCGGCGTCGAGCATCTGAAGGCCTTGGCGGCGATCAGCCGCGTCACGCGTCACCTGCCGACGCTCGAAAAGATGCGCGGCGCGCGCAGCCGCGATGCGCTCGCCGCAGTGCTGATGGGGGCCGATGAGCGCGACGCGGCCTGAGCCGCGATGAGCGACCGCCGGCTTCCGGCGAAGCTCGAAGTCTCGGGGCTGGTCCGGCGGATTGAGAGCGAAGGCGGATTCGCGACCATCCTCAACAAGGGCGATGCCGATGGCGGCGCGCTGTTGCTGATCGTCAGCAGCCGCGGTCGCTACGTCGCCTGCCTCGAGCGGATTCTGGGCATCAGCGGCTACGAATGGCGGCACGCCGGTCCAGCCGAATCGTCGAGTTCCGACGAATTGCGGTCGTTTCTCGCAAAACGGACGCGGTTCGACCCGGATTTGTGGGTCGTAGAGCTAGATATCGCGGAGCCTGAACGGTTCATCGCTGAAACGACCGCTTTGGGTTGACCCCGCCCGGTTCCCAGCCGAAACGATTTCCCAACAACAAGAGCGGGGGCATTTTCGCGCGGAAAGAACCGCCGGAATGCGACGCGAGACGGGCGATCACAAAGGGCAAGCTGCGGTAGTATTCGTAGGATGAATTGAGCCTGATTATTCTGTGATTGACCGCAGATATTGCGGATTACATGTTGCCATCACTTCGCTCAGCGTTGCTCATTTGCGCTACCCTGGGGGCGATTTCCTTCGCTCCTGCTCAAGCTCAGCGCGCCGATGAGCCGTTGAACCCGGTGACCGTCGCGAGCCTCCCAGAGGTTCCGGTCCCCGATTTGCTCGATCCCAACGGCGAGGCCCAGCTTTCGGGGCCAGGCGCCGAAGAGGCCGTTTCACCCGATACTGACCAGCAGGTCGCCACGACCAAGCCGAGCGGCGATCTTGCCGACCTGGTCGCTGAATATCGCGCTGCCAATGCCGGCAGCCATGAACTCGAATGCCTTGCGACTGGGGTGTATTTCGAAGCCAAGAGCGAATCGCTCGCGGGCCAGCTCGCGGTCGGCCATGTGATCGCCAACCGCGCCAAGTCCGGCGGCCGTTTCCCGCCGTCTTATTGCGGCGTGCTGTTCCAGCGCGGCCAATTCTCGTTCGTCCACGGCCATTCACTGCCATCGGTCCCGCGCTCGGCGCGGCAATGGCAGACCGCGGTCGCCATCGCCAAGATCGTCGACCAGGATCTCAAGGATTCGGCGGTCGGCAATGCGCTGTTCTTCCACGCGCGCTACGTGTCGCCGGGCTGGCGCCTGAAGCGCGTCGCGGCGATCGGCAACCACATTTTCTATCGCTAGGACGAGAGTCCTGGAGCGATGGACAGCGGGCGGGCGAACAGCTCGTCCGCTTTCTTTTTGTTGTCGTTTCGTTCTAATCAGGGGCGTGGCGACCCAGACCGATTCCCTGTGCTTCAGCGACGCCCCGCCGGTCGCCGGGGAAGTCGCGCGCGGGGTGACTAGGCTGTTCTGCCGCCAGGACTTGTTCGCGATCTGCGAGATGCCGCTACCCAACGGCCGTCGCGCCGACATGATGGCGATCGATTCCCACGGCGGCCTGACCATCGTCGAGATCAAGGTCGCCAAGGCGGATCTGGTCGGTGACGGTAAATGGCGCGACTATCTCGATTATTGCGATCGTTTTTATTGGGCGGTGCCGCCGCATCTGGCGGCGATTTGCGATGCCGAGCGATTCCTGCCCGGCGAGGCGGGGCTGATCGTCGCCGACCGCTACGATGCGGTCATCGCGCGCGAGGCGGCGCATCGTCCGCTCGCCGCCGCTCGCCGCAAGGCCGAATTGCTGCGCTTCGCGCGCCGCGCCGCGCGGCGGCTGGCGGCGCAGATCGATCCGACGCTCGGCGAGGGCCGTTAGTGGCCGGAAGCGGCCGCCGGTTTGGGCTTTTTCGCTTCGATCGCCTGGATGATTTCGCGCGAACGCCCATCGCGCTTGGCATAATCGCGCGCCGATAGTCCCGCCGCCGAGTCCGACTTGTCGGGGTTGGCGCCGGCCGCCAGAAGAACCTTGACCAGCGCCACCTGCCGTTGCTGGACCGCGATAATCAGGGGCGTTTCACCCATCCGGTTGGCCCCATCGACCTTCGCCCCTTGCCCGAGCAGCCATTCGGCGGCGTCTTGGTAGCCGACCCGCGCGGCGGCGATCAGCGGCGTATCCCCGCCCTTGCCGGGAAGGTTAGGGTCGGCGCCCTGGTTGAGCAGATAGGCGGTATACTCCTCGCTGCGGTCGGTGATGGCGACGATCAGCGCGGTATCACCTCTCATATCTTTGGCATTGACGATCCCGGGGCCATTCTTGCGGATGCCCTCCATCAGTTTGTCGCCGTCCTTTTTGCGCACTGCATCGACGAACTGGATGCCGTCGTCTCCGAGAATCTGCGCAAGCCCCGGTGTCGCCGCGACGGCCAGACTGAGACCGGCGATCGCGATCCTGAAATAGTTCATGGACTTAGCCCTTAAGTACCCCGCTTGATCGCATCCGGTTAGCAGAGCATGGGTGGCCTTGTCATGAACGCACGCGCATCCTTTTGGGAAAAGCCCTTGTCGGCGCTCGACCGCGGCGAATGGGAAGCGCTGTGCGACGGCTGCGGTCGGTGCTGCGTGCACAAGATCGAGGATGAGGAAACCGGGCTGCTCTATCCGACCAACGTCGCGTGCAAGCTGCTCGACCGGCGCAACGGCCGCTGCCTCGACTATAAGCACCGGATGGCGCAGGTGGCCGATTGCGTAAAGCTCGACCGTCAAAAACTCGACTCGCTCGACTGGCTGCCGGAGACCTGCGCCTACCGCCTGCGTGCTGCGGGTGAGCCGCTTCCAGACTGGCATTATCTGATCAGCGGAAGCCGCGAGACCGTGCACGAAGCGGGCCAGTCGACCCGCGGCTGGACGGTCAGCGAAGAGGATGCGGGGGAGCTCGAGTGGCATGTGGTTGAGCGGCCGCTCTGACGCCCTGAAACTCGCCGACGAGCTTCCCGTCTCGATCGAAATTCGCTCAATCCGGGGCGCTCGCCGGTTGCGCCTGCGCTACGATGACGCGCGCGGCGTGCTCAAGCTCACCTGCCCGGTTCGGACGAGCCGCCGCGCGGCGCTCGCCTGGGCTCTCGACCAACGCGAGTGGATCGACACCCAGCTTGCGCGCTCGCTACCCGGCGAACCGTTCGCTCCCAACGCGATCATCCCCATCGAAGGCCGCGAGACGCGCCTGATTTGGGAGAAAGCGGCGGCAAGGACCCCTCGTTTCGATTCGGGCGAACTGCGGTGCGGCGGGCCCGAGGCGGGGTTCGAACGGCGCATCGCGGCCTTTCTCAAACGCCACGCCATCGCGATCATGTCGCGTGAGGCCGTGGAATTCGCCGGTGTGGCCGGCGCGGCCCTAACGGGTGTCAGCATCGGCGATGCCGGGACGCGCTGGGGGAGCTGCACGTCGGAGGGCCGGATCCGCCTGAGTTGGCGGCTGATCCTCGCCCCGCCCGAGGTCCGGCGCTTCGTCGTGGCCCACGAAGTCGCGCACCTCGTGCATCTCAATCACGGAGCGGCGTTCAAGGCGCTCGAGGCCCGGCTGTTCGGACCGGGTCTCGCGGAAGCGAAAGCGAACCTACGGCGTATTGGGCCGCGGCTCCGCCGGGTCGGGCGGAGGTAGGCGCGGATCGGGCTGGCGCGGCGGCAGCGGTTGGCGCTGGCCAGGCTGCGGCGGAGATCCACCCGGCGGGACGGCCTGGTCGAGCTCTTGCTGCGAAGGATCGCCAGTCCCGTCGGGCCTGACCATCGACGGCGGTGCCCCGGGCTGCTGCGGGACGGCGATCGGCAGCGGGTTGCCGTTTTCATCGACCAGCGGCTGCATGGCATTGGCATCGACTTCGGTATCGCCGAACAATTCCTCTTCGGGCGTAAGCTGCCAATCGGGGATCGGGACCTGGGTTTCGAACTGCTCGACCGGACGCCGGGCGACGGCCACGCTCATGAAGTCGTGGAATGCACGCGCCGGCGCGGTTCCGCCCTGAAGCCCGGGGACTGTGCGGGCATCGTCTCGGCCCATCCACACCCCGGTCGTCAGGCCGCTCGAAAAGCCGATGAACCACCCATCCTTGTTCGATGAGGTGGTCCCGGTCTTGCCCGCCACCGGACGGCCGATCTGCGCCGCGCGGCCGGTCCCGGTCAGCACCGCCGACTGGAGTAAATCGGTCATTTCGGCCGCGACCCACGGCGCTACCAGCACGCGTTCCTCGGATTGTTCATGCTGATAGAGCAAGCGGCCGTCGGCGGTGACGACCTTGCGGATCGGATAGGGTGCCACGGCGACGCCCTTGTTGTTCACCGCGGCGAACGCTTTGGCCATGTCGATCAACCGGACGTCGCTCGTGCCCAGGACCATCGAAGGATAGGTCGAGATCGGCGTCGTGATGCCGAAGCGGCGCGCCATGTCTGCGATCGTCCCGAAGCCGAGCTGGGCGCCGATCTTGGCGCTGATCGTATTGATCGAGCGCGAGAAGGCCTCGCGCAAGGAGACCGGACCCAAATTGGTGCGCGTCGAATTGCGCGGCGACCAGCCGCCGATCGTCACCGGCTCGTCGACGATCGTGTCGGTCGGCTTCATGCCCGATTCGAGCGCCGTCAGATAAACGAACAGCTTGAACGCCGACCCCGGCTGGCGCGTCGCCTGGGTCGCCCGGTTGTAGATCGAATCGACATAGTCCTTGCCGCCGACCATCGCGCGCACCGCGCCGTCGCGATCGATGGCGACGAGTGCGCCCTGAGCGCCGGCGGGGGCATTGGCCTGAATCGCACGGTCGGCGGCCAATTGCATGCCCGGATCGAGCGTCGTCCACACGTCGATCGGATCCTTCGTCTGGTCGATCAGCGTATCGAGCTGCGGCAGCGCCCAGTCGGTGAAATAGCGGACGCTGTTCTGCTTGGTGGTCGGCTGGAGCCGGATCTCGGCGGGATTGACGGCCTGCGCGGCGGCCTCGCTGATGAAGCCATTATCGGCCATCGATTTCAACACCACGCCCGAGCGCGCGCGCGCCGCCTCGGCGTCGGCGGTCGGAGAGTAATTGGACGGCGCCTTCACCAGCCCGGCGATGATCGCCGATTCGCCGAGGCTCAGATGATCCGCACCATGACCGAAGAACGCCCGTGATGCGGCATCGATGCCGTAAGCGCCGCCGCCGAAATAGACCCGGTTCAAATAGAGTTCGAGAATCTGGTCCTTCGAGAACTTTCGCTCGAGCGCGAGGGCGAGGACGATCTCCTTGAGCTTGCGGCCGAAGGTGCGGCTGTTGGTCAGGAAGATGTTGCGCGCGAGCTGCTGGGTGATGGTCGATCCGCCCTGCCGCCAATGGCCGGATTCGAGGCGCACCTTGATCGAACGAGCGATGCCGATCGGGTCGGCGCC
Organism: Sphingomicrobium sp.; assembly: GCA_035261225.1. Taxonomy (GTDB): domain Bacteria; phylum Pseudomonadota; class Alphaproteobacteria; order Sphingomonadales; family Sphingomonadaceae; genus Sphingomicrobium. The sequence goes on along the minus strand of DATFUB010000036.1, from coordinate 18,434 downwards.
GAGGTGGCTGCGGAAGCGCTTGTCTTCCACCGCGATCATCGCCGCGCGCATTTCCGGCGGAATCTGGTCGTAGGGTAGCCAGCGTCCGAAGCTCGGCCCGACCGAGACCAGCACCTGCCCGTTCGCGGCTCGAACCCGGACCATCTGGCCGAGATCGGAGCGCTTCTCGAGGTCGGAATAACTCGGCAGCTGACTGTAGGCGACACCGACGGCGATCGCGAGCAGCACCAGGCCCGCGACGCTCGCAGCGATGAGCCATCGCACGATTTTCATGAACGTCGAGCGCCCGGAAGACGCGGCGGCAGAGGGCGTTCGGGCCATTCAGGCCGGATCGATAAATAGTCAGCGCGCGCGCGACAATAGGTGAGCATTGCGTCGGCTATCCTCCAGGCGACGTTAGCCGCTGATTAACCCTGTTTTAGGCTCTGTTGGATAGTCCCCCCGGTCATGACCGGCCGCAACGCGCTTCTGAGCCTGGCCCTGGCGGCGGCAATTCCGACGCTGGCGGCCGCTCAGTGCCGCCTGTGCGGCGCGCCGACCACCAGCCGAACCGAGGAGACTGCCAAGGGCGAAATCCGGCTCGAGGTCGAGACCAGCCTCAATTTCGATCGCCTGATCCTGCTCGGCCAGGGCGAGGGCTCGGCGGTGCTTCGCCCCGATGGCTCGAGCGCCAACGCGGGCACGGTCGCCGAGATCAGCCCACGCGCGATGGTCGGCACGGTCACCGTTCACGGGGAAGCGGGACGGACAGTCCGGATCGACCTGCCGCAGCGGATCGTACTCCATTCGCTGAGTGGGGGCGAAGTCACATTCGACGACGTCGCCAGCGACCTTCCCGCTTTGCCGCGCCTCGATGCAGGCGGAAACCTTACGTTCCGATTCGGCGGCCGTTTGCGAGTGAGCGGCGATGCGGAGGGCGACTACCGCGGCGACCTGCCGATCACCGCCGGATATCTCTGAGCGGATACTGCTCCACTTCGGATTAAAGCCTAACCCCGCGTTAACCATGCCCTTGAGCAAAGCCGTAAGCGAGCACGGTTAATGGGGAGCCCACGGATGACCGGCCTGTGCTCGGGCAGCCGCCAAAGACTGAAACCAAGTGGGGAAATTAGAGATGAGCAAATTCCTTCGTATGACGTCGCTGGCGGCGACGGTCGCGGCTCTCACGCTGAGCGCCACGCCCGCCCTTGCGGTCGGTCCCAATCAGAATGCGACCGCTACGGCGCGTGTCGTGAAGCCGCTGACCCTGAGCTGGGTCCGCGATCTTGACCTCGGCACCATCGTCCTGTCCGGCGCTGGCGCCTGGTCTGGCGCGAACGTCGGCATCACTCGCGCCGGCGCGTTCAGCTGCGCCAACGCGAACACGACTTGCTCGGGCGCGTCGCAGACCGCGCAATATAAGGTGACCGGCACGAACAACCAGGTCGTCACGGTCAACGCGCCGAATGTCACGCTGACCAACCAGAATGACGGCGTTTCGACGCTGCTCCTGACGGTCGACAGCCCGGGCACGGTCAACCTCGGCAACTCGGGCGCTTCGGGCCTCAACTTCGACCTCGGCGGCCAGATCACCGTTGCGTCCACGACGCCCGACGGCACCTATTTCGGGACGTTCAACGTCACCGTGAACTACTAAAGTCGTGGGGATGCCCGGCTTCGGCCGGGTGTTTGGAAAGGGGTCGCCAGCGATGGCGGCCCCTTTTTGCATGGCCCCTCCAAAGTCATGGTGAACTGAAAATAAACCATTCCGGATCTATTCGGCATCATCGAGCAATCCCTGTTCGGGAGAGGACGTCGTGCGCAAGCCGGCCCGGACGGGTCTCACGACACTGCTGATGACCGTGGCGGCCCTTGCGGCCGCGGCGCCGGCGCGCGCCGCGCCCGGCCAGACCGCCACCGTCTCGGCGACCGTGGTCAAGCCGTTGACGATCCAATGGGTGCAGGATCTCGACCTCGGCACGATCGTCCTCGGCAACGGCGCCTGGTCAGGCGCGACGGTCGGGATCTCCCGCACCGGCGCATTCAGCTGCACCAACGCCAACGTCACCTGCAGCGGAGCGACAAGGGTCGCGACCTACAATGTCAGCGGGACCAACAATCAGGTCGTTCGCGTCACCGCGCCCAATGTGACCTTGGTCAACCAAAGCGACCCGACCAAATCGCTGACCCTGGTCGTCGACAGCCCGGGCACGGTCGCGTTGACCAATTCGGGCAATCCGGGCGTCGACTTTTCGCTCGGCGGGTCGATCAGCCTGAGCTCCACGACCGCCGGCGGGGTCTATGCCGGGACCTTCAACGTCACGGTCGACTATTGAAGCTGTCCTCCGTGTGTTCCGGGCCAATTTCCGGCGTTTGAACAACCATGGTTGACCGAAAATAAACCATTCTGGATCAAAGAAGAGGCGATTGCTCCTGACCGGAGCAAAGTGGGGGATCGCTCAAATGAACCGCTGGACCCAGTCCGCACTCTATACGGCCGCTTTGGCCACGTCACTCTTCACCGTTTCGACGCCCGCCCGGGCGGGGATCGGCGACTTGCTGGTCGCGCCGACCCGGATCGTGCTCGACGGCCGCAAGGGCGCCGAAATCATCCTCAACAACATCGGCGAAGAACCTGCGACGTACCGCGTGTCGATCGAGTTTCGCCGGATGACGCCGGATGGGGGCCTGACTGATGTCGCCGAGCCAACGGCCGACGATCAGAAGGCGGCGGACATGGTCGTTTACGCACCGCGCAAGGTCGTGCTCGCGCCGCACCAGCCCCAGTCGATCCGCATTGCGGCGCGGCCGCCGCAGGGCCTCCCGGACGGTGAGTATCGCGTTCATTTGCTGTTTCGTGCCATTCCTCCGGCCAATCCGGTCGTCCAGGCCGCCGCGGCTGAGCCGGCGAAAGGCCTGCGGTTCCAGCTGACGCCCGTCTACGGCGTCACCATCCCGGTCATCGTGCGCCTCGGCAATCTTCAGGCGACCACCGGGATCGCCAACGTCCATCTCGAGCAGAAGGACGGTAAGCCGTTCGTTTCGCTCGATCTTTCGCGGTCAGGAGAGCGTTCGACCTTTGGCGAGGTGCGCGTCCTCAAACCCGGCGTCAAGAATCCGATCGCGATCCAAAAAGCCGTCGCGGTCTATACCGAGATTGGCGTGCGCCACTTGGCGGTTCCGCTCGACGACGCACAAAAAAGCGCCGCCGCGGGGCCGGTCACCGTCCAATATGTCGAAACCTTCGACGACGGCAGCCACGTGATCGCCGAAACCCAGGCGATCCTGCGCTAGGAGCGGGAGCGAGCGCAGAGGCATCAGTTTATGTCCGGCGGCCGCCACTGGCTGCGCAAGGCGGCGATGCTGCTGGCGCTGTGCGCCGGGAGCGTTGCCGCATCCGCGCCGGGCACGCCTTCTCCGGCGAGCAACTGGACCGCGGATCCCGACGATCAGTTCCTGCTCGACGTGAACATCCGCCAGCTGCGGCTCGGCGACGGCGTTCGCGCCTACAACACGCCCGAGGGCACATGTGTCGTCTTAGGCGACTTTCTGGCCGCGCTTGACGTACCGATGAAGATCGACCTCGCGACCAGGCAGGCAAGTGGCTGGGCGTTCAAGGAAAGCAACAGAATCGCGATCGACTATGCCGCGAAGAGCGTGACCTATCGCGGCAAGACCGAGCCGCTGGCCGCCGGCACCGTGCGCGAAACGCCCGAGGGCTGGTGCGTCCAGACTTCGGCGCTGACCGCCTGGTTTGGGATCGGGGTCAAGCCGGTTACGTCGGGATCGGTACTGGTGCTCGAATCCGAAGCCAAATTGCCGGTCGAACTGGCGATCGAGCGGCAACAACGCTCGCAAAGCATCAAACCGACGAGTTTCGACTTGTCGAGCCTGCCTCAGGTCCGACTTCCCTATCGGATGTGGCGGGCGCCGGCGCTTGATTTCGTTGTCAGCGCGGGCGTCACCTATCGCGCCCAGGACGGGGTCAAGGTCGATCGCCAGTCTTCGGTGTTCGCCGCGGGCGAGATCGCCCATTTGTCCTACGATGCGCAGCTGACCACGACCGAAAAGGGTAAACCCAGTCTGCTGCGGTTGCGCGCCTACCGTTCGGATCCCGACGCCAAGCTTCTCGGCCCGCTCAAGGCGACCCATTTCGGCTTTGGCGACGTCGAAGGCTTTGACAGCCGCCTGACGGGATCGGCGGCGAGCGGTCGCGGCGCGGTCGTCACCAACCGGCCCTTGTCGACCCAGGCGGCGTTCGATCGCACGCGCTTCGAAGGCGACTTGCCCTCGGGCTGGGAGGCGGAACTTTACCGTAACGGCGAGTTGTTGGGTTTCGCCAAGGCCGACACGAGTCAGCGCTATGTATTTGAAAACGTGCAGCTTCTCTACGGCGAAAATCGCGTCAGCGTGGTGCTGTACGGTCCGCAGGGGCAGGTCCGGTCGCGCGAGGAACTGATCAACGTCGGGCAGGACAACGTTCCGGCCGGGAAGACCTGGTATTGGGCGGGGTTCAACCAGCCGGGCCGCGATCTGCTCGCTTTGCACAAGCTCCCGGATGGCACCGGGCAACCCCAGGCGCAGGCCACGCTTTCGGTCGAGCACGGCATCGACGATCGCACCTCCGTCGGCGTTCTCGCCAGGATGATGCTGATCGACGACGAACGCGTGACCTTTGTCGAAGGCTCGGTGCGGCGCTCGATCGGCTCGGCTCTGGTCGAGGCGTCGGCGGCCCGCGAATCTTCGGGCGGAACGGCCGCGCGCGCTCAATTCCTCGGCAAGTTCGGGGCGCTGAACGTCAGTGCAGAAGCCCTTATCGCGAACGATTTTCATTTGCAGGGAGGCCGGCCGCAAAGCGTACGCGATGCCCGCGTGGCGCTCGACGCGCCGATCAAGCTCGGGCGGATGATCATCCCGGTTCATGCCGACGTCCACTTGACCGATCATATGGACGGGTCGAAGCAGCTCGAGGCCGCGGGGCGCCTGTCGGCGAACATCGGCCGCTTCAATCTTGCGTCCGATATCCGTTATCGAAGGCAGTTCCTGAGTTCGGGACCGGCGCCACCGGCCGAAATCAATGTCGGATTGATCGGCAGTGGCCACGTCGGCGATGTCCGCCTGCGTGGCTCGACCAGTTTCGACGTCGCGCCAAGCGCGCGTTTCCGCTCGGCCGAGCTGTCGGCTTACTGGTCGGCGTCGGAGAATGCCGATTGGGAAGGCGCGCTTGCCTATGACGCCGAGGGGCATCGCGGCCGCTTGCGGGTGAGCCACGTCCACCGCTTCGACATCATGGCGGTCGCGCTGACCGGCGAGGCCGCGACCGACGGGTCGGTCGCGTTCGGGGTCAACCTCAACTTCTCCCTGGATCCGCGTCACGGGATCAGCCTGTCGCGCCGGCCGTTGGCCGACGCCGGCGTGATCCACGCGCTCGTCTATCGCGACCTCAACGATAACGGCCTGCACGACGCCGCTGAACCGTTCGAGAAAGGCGCGCTGATTACCACCGGGACCAAGCAGGCCGAGCGCGCCACCGATGCCAAGGGCGCCGTCACCATCGGCGGCCTCACCGCTTACGCGCCGGTCGCCGTGGGGATCGACGCGACCAGCCTTGACGACCCGATGCTGGTGCCCAAGAAAGCGCTCCAGGTCGTGGTGCCGCGTCCGGGGGTCCCAGCAGAGATCGAAATCGGGCTGGTCGGCGGCGGCGATATCGAAGGCGCGCTGGTCAAGAACGGCGGACTTGGCTTCGAGGGCCTCGACCTCGAGCTGGTCGACAGCGCCGGCAAGGTCGCCGCCACGGCGCGTACCGATTTCGACGGCTTCTTCCTGTTCGACCGCGTGCCCTATGGCAGTTATGCGATCCGGGTTACGCGGGAAACTGCCCAGGCCGTCAAAATCTCGGCCGAACTCGGGCTTCGCGCCACGGTCACCTCGGACAAGAGCGTGGCGCGACTGGGCGCGATCCACGTCACACCGGTACCGGCGATCGCCTCGGCCGCAGCGATCCCTGCCACACCCTAAGGCGCTCCCGACGATTCCAGCGCTCGCGATGTGATGGTGCGGTCGAGAAGACTCGAACTTCCACGGCCTTGCGGCCACAGCGACCTCAACGCTGCGCGTCTACCAGTTCCGCCACGACCGCACGTCATGAAAACCGACGATCCCGCTTGTGGGCGCCGATACTGGCAAGGCGCGGCCTCTAGCAAAGCCCCCATAGGGGCGCAATGCCGCCGAATCGTGCCAGCGCGGGACAAAAGTTAAGAGGCGTTTAGCAATTCCGTAACTACGCGTTAGATGGCCGCAATCATGCTTCTTGTCGCAGCCGCCATCGCCGCCTCGGCGCCGCAATTGCCGCGGAGAACCGCCGCGCCGCCGATCCAGGCGACCGTCACCGTTCGGATCCTCCCGGGCGTTCGACTGCATCTTGGCGAGCACCAAGGCCGGGACGGCTTTATCGCAAGGGATTCAATGATTCGGACCGGCGGATCGAGCCAGCCGGCAAAACTGATTGAATTCGAATGAGGCTTAGGCCTTGGGCTGCCCCAAGGTGATCGTCAGATCCTCGCCGCCCGAGGGGACGTTGACCTCCGCGCTATTGAACGACGCGCTTGCGCCGGGCGCGAGCGATGGCGCTGGCGGCGCGATCGTCCAGCTGTAGATGACTTTGCCCGCCCGATCGCGCAGCTGGGCATAGATCGGCGGCACATTGTGCGTCTCGCCGGTCGGATTGATCACCCGGCCCGCGATGGTCAGCAATTCATTGCCGCTCGCTAGCTGCCTGCGTTCGATGTGCGGCGGGTTCGACAACTCCAGCGGGGTCGATGCCCCGTCCGCCAAGCCGAGCCGCGCCTTCCATTCTGGCGGCGCGAAGAACCAGAACGCGGCGGCCAAAGCGGCGACCAGCAGCAGCATGAGCAGAATCGTGAGCAATGGCCCGCGCCGCCGCGGCTCGCCGGATTCGCGCTCGGCGAAGGGACTGAATTCGTCATATGGCGCCGGCTCGGCGTGCGGCGGGGCGTCATCGTCCTGCACCGCAGGCACGAACGGCTCGCGCGGCACTTCGTCTTCGATGCCGGCGTCGGTCTCTTCGATCACCGCTTCCTTATACGCCCGTTCTTCGGCTTCGGGTCCGCTGCTCGGATCGATCATCGTCGCTTCGGCGATCGATTCGTCCTCCGCGGCGCTATCTGCCGGTTGCATCTCGGGTCCCATCTGCAGCTCGTCGACTGGCTCGGGGTCCTGATGCCAGCTATGCTTGCACGACGCGCAGCGGACTTGCCGCCCCTGAGGCGGGATCGCGCCGTCTTTCACCACATATTGCGTTGCGCAATTTGGGCAGGTGAGGATCATTTGAGCAAAAGCCCTCTTCCGGGACGGTGAGCGCAGGGTAAACAGGAATGCGCGCGCAATGGCAAGGCGATGGGATTCGCCGGACAAGCGCGCTGGTTGACGGGGAGGGAACGGGTTCTGACGCCAATCGTGGAATTCGACAGTATCGGGCTGCGCTACGGCACCGGCGCCGAGGTGCTGCGCGACCTCGATTTCCGCCTGTCGAAGGGCGGTTTCTATTTCCTCACCGGTCCGTCCGGCGCGGGCAAGACGTCGCTGCTCAAGCTGCTCTATCTCGCGCAGCGGCCAACGCGCGGCCGGTTGGCGCTGTTCGGCGAGGAATTGAGCGACGCGACACGCGACTCGCTGCCGGTCTTCCGCCGAAGGATCGGCGTGGTGTTCCAGGACTTTCGCCTGATCCGCCACCTGTCGGCGTTCGACAATGTCGCGCTGCCGCTCCGGATTGGCGGCGCGACCGAGCAGGAGGTCGAAAGCCCGGTGCGGGAGATGCTGGCCTGGGTTGGCCTGGCCGACCGAGCCAGCGCTCGCCCGCCGACGCTATCGGGCGGCGAGCAGCAGCGGGTCGCGATCGCCCGGGCGGTAATCAACCGGCCAGAATTGCTGGTCGCCGACGAACCCACCGGCAATGTCGACGCCGATATGGCCAAGCGGCTGCTCCATTTGTTCACCGCGCTCAACCGCCTGGGCACGACAGTGGTCGTAGCGACCCACGACATCGGCCTGATCAGCGCGACCCCGGGCGCGCAGATGATCCGGCTCGAGAATGGCGCGATGGTCGATCCCACCGGCCTGCTCAAGAATCCGCCCCCGTCGCGGGGCGAAGCCTGATGTTCGACTGGCTCTTCGCCTCGCCTGCCGAACGGCGGCTGCTCGGTATCCGCCCGTTGCGCGGCCCCACGCCATGGGTGATCGCGATCATGACCTTTTCGATCATGATCGTCGCCGCGGCGGGCCTCGCGTTGGCCGACACCGCGAGCCGCGTCGCGACCGGGGCCCAGGCGCGCTTTTCGGCGCAGATCCCGGACGGCAACCGGCACCTGGCCGCCAGCCTTCAGGCCATCCGCTCCGCCCCAGGCGTGACCGGTGCCGAAGCCGTGTCCGAAGCCGACATGCGTGAGGTGCTCAAACGCTGGCTCGGACCCGCAGGAGCCTCGGCGGATCTGCCGGTTCCAGCGCTGGTCAACTTCGACGTCCGGCCGGGCGCCGATGTCGCGGCGATTGAGCGGCGGGTCGAAGCCGCGGCGCCAGGTGCGAAGGTGATTGCGCATCGCGATTCTCTCGGCCCGCTGCTGCGATCGCTGCGGGCGTTGCAGTGGCTGGCGGGAGCGTTGGTGCTGCTGCTGGGCGGGGCGTGCGCGGCGGCCGTGGTGCTGGCCGCGCGCGGGGCGCTGGACACCCACCGCTTCACAATCGAGGTGATGCACGGGATTGGCGCAACCGACCATCAGGTCACCAATCTGTTTCAGCGCAAGATTGCGATCGACGCGCTGATCGGCAGCCTGCTCGGAGGAATCGCCGCGGCCCTCGTCCTGGTTGGGCTGGCCGCCGGAGCATCGTTTGCCGGCGAACTGATGGGCGGGGCAACGCTTGGCGCCGCGGACCTCGTGATCCTCGGTCTGATCCCGCTGGCGCTGACCGGGCTCGCGACGTGGGTCGCACGCTCCGCCGTGCTGGCGACCCTGCGGACCGCCGTATGATCGCCCGCACCGCGTCGCTGCTCGCGTTGATCTATGCGCTGGGGTTCGTGTTCTTCGCGCTGACCCTGGGCAAGCCGGCGGCCGCGGACACCGCCCCGACCGAGGCCGCGGTCGTCCTCACCGGGGGCAGCAACCGGATCGAACATGCCATCGACGTGCTCAAGGACCACAAGGCCAAGCGCCTGCTGGTCGCCGGGGCCGACCCGTCGGTGACCAAGGCCGACATCGCCCGGCGGCTCGGCGGCGGCAGCCGGCGCCTGATCAATTGCTGCGTCGATCTCGGCAGCGAATCGGTCGATACCCGGTCGAATGCGGAGGAAGCGAGCCGGTGGCTCGCCCAGCACCATTTCAAGTCGGTCCGGCTGATCACCAGCGACTGGCACATGCGCCGCGCGCGCTACGAATTCCGCAAGCTGCTGGGCGACAAAATCATCCTGGTGACCGATGGCGTGCGTTCGGAGCCGAGCTTCCTCACCTTGTTTGGCGAATATAACAAATACGTCTTGCGGCGGCTGGCCGTGTGGGCAGACATCTGATGGCGCTTTTGCGGTCGCTCCTGTTCGCGGCCCTTTTCTACCCGGCGACCTTATTGTGGGTGCTGGCCGGCATCGTCGCCAGCCTGTTTGGGCGCCGGCCGACCCTGGCGGTGGTGTTGAGCTGGGTCGATGTCCACCGCTGGCTCACCGGCCATGTGCTCGGAATCACCAGCCGCGTCGAAGGCACGATCCCGTCCGGGCCATATTTGATCGCGGTCAAGCATCAGGCGATATTCGAGACGCTCGAAATGATCCGGCTCACCGATCTCCCGGTGATCGTCATGAAGAAAGCGCTGGCCGACATCCCCCTGTTTGGATTCATGACGCGACGTTATGGCGTCATCGCGATCGAGCGGAGCGCCGGCGCGAAGGCGCTGCGCAGTCTGCTGGCTGAAGCGAAAGTCGCGGTCGCGTCCGGGCGGCCGGTGATGATCTTCCCCGAGGGGACCCGGGTCCAGCCTGGCGAGACCCCGCCGTTGCGTTCTGGATTCGCGGGGCTGTACCGCGCGCTTGGGTTGCCGGTCGTGCCAGTGGCGGTGGATAGCGGGCGGCTGTGGGGTCGCGGCCTGGTCAAGCGCAGCGGGACGATCCGATTCGTGGTCGGCGAGACGATCCGGCCGGGCCTCGGCCGCGACGAAGTCGAAGCCCGTGTGCACGCGGCGATCAACGCCCTCGAACTAGCTCCGGAGGCGCGCGCCTAGCTTTTCGGCGGCGGCGACGATCCGTTTCGAAATCTCGCCAATTTCCGCATCGGCGAAGCTCTTTTCGACCGGTTGCAGCGTGGCCTCGAACGCCAGCGACAGGCCGTCCGGCGTCTCGAAGCGGTCGAAGAGGCGGACCGCGGTAATCGCGGCCTTGTCCGATCCACGAATTGCGCGCGCAAGCGCCTCTGCCGTCAGCTCTGCCGGGACAAGGAACGCAAAGTCGCGGGCGATCGCCTGAAGTGCCGGTGGCGCATAAGTGGCGCGCGCATGGCCGCTCGAGCGCGGCGCGGGAATCGCATCGAGATAGATTTCGGCCGCGACGGCGCCCGGTGGCGCGTCGAGGCGCTTTTGCAGGGACGGGTGCAACTCGCCGAATCTCGCCACGATCGTCTTGGGGCCGAGCCCGAGCCGGGCCGAGCGTCCGGGGTGCCAGGTCGGGCCGGCGTCGGGGTAGACCTGCAGATTGCCGACCGGCGCACCCGCCGCTTCGAGCAACGCCAGCGTTTCGCCTTTGGCGTCGAACGCGTCAAACGCCTGCGCCTTGCCAAATTGCCACGCGCGCGTGAGTTTTTCGCCGCCAAGCAGCAGCGACAGCGTCGGATGTTCGGTATCGCCGAGATAGCGGCGACCGAGCTCGAACAGCCGGATCGAGGCCGCGCCGCGGTCGAGGTTGCGCCGGGCCGCGGCGATTAGCCCCGGCAGCAGCGACGGGCGCATTGCCTTCATCTCTTCGCTGATCGGATTGGCGAGCCGCCATTCGCTTCCGCCGAAGACTTCGGCTTCGGCCTCGGAGATGAAGCTCCAGTTCACGGCTTCGTCGAGACCGCGCGCGGCGGCAGTTCGGCGCACGCGCCGTTCGACCAGCTGCGAGCGCGTCGCAGTCGGCCTGGCGACGCCTGGCTCGCGTTTCAGCGGGGTTGAAGGCACCTGATCGTAACCGGTGATGCGGGCGACTTCCTCGACCAAATCGGCGCTGCCTTCGACGTCACGCCGCCACGTCGGCACGGTGACGTCGTTGCCGCTGACTTCGAAGCCGAGGCTGGAGAGGATCTCGCGCTGGCGCGTCTCGGGCACGTCGATCCCGCCGAGCGCCTTGGTCCGGGCGAAGTCGAAGGCGATCGTGCGATGCTCGACCGGTGCCTGGCCGGCACGTTCGAGATTCGAGGGCTCGCCCCCGCAAATGTCGAGGATCAGCCCGCTCAGGATGGCCAGCCCCTCGTCGAGGAACGCAGGATCGACGCCGCGCTCGAAGCGGCTGCGCGCGTCGCTGGTGAGGCCGAGTGCCTGGCCGGTGCGCGCGATCCGCTCGGGCGTGAAATACGCGATTTCGAGCATCACGTCGGCGGTCGCCTCGCTGACACCCGAATCCTCGCCGCCCATGATGCCGCCGATGTCGTGCACCTGCTTGTCGTCGGCGATCACGGTCATGAACGGTTCGAGCGTGTATTCCTTCTCGTTGAGTGCGAGCACTTTCTCGCCGGCTTTCGCCGCGCGGGCGGTCAGGCCGCCCGTCAGTTTGGCAATGTCATAGGCGTGAGCCGGGCGTCCAACGTCGAGCATCACGTAATTGGTGATGTCGACCAATGCCGAGATCGGCCGCTGTCCGGCCGCCTTCAGGCGTCGCTGCATCCACTCGGGCGACGCGCCGTTCTTCACGCCCGTGATGGCGCGGCCGAAGAAGGCCGGGCAGCCATCGGGATCCTCGATGCGAATCGGTACCGGACAAGGGAAGCTACCCTCGATCTGCGGCACGGCGAGCGGCTTCAGCGCGCCAATTCCGGCGGCAGCGAGGTCGCGGGCGATGCCGTGCACGCCCATGCAATCCTGGCGGTTGGGCGTGACGTTCACGTCGAACACAGGATCGTCGAGCCCAGCGTAAGCGGTGTAGGGGGCGCCGACCGGCGCATCGTCGGGAAGCTCGATAATCCCCGTGTGATCGTCACCGAGTTCGAGTTCGCGCGACGAGCACATCATCCCGCGCGATTCGACCCCGCGAATGGCCGCGACCTTCAGGGTCATGTCGCTTCCGGGGATGTAAGCGCCTGGCGGTCCGAACACGCCGAGCATTCCGGCGCGAGCGTTGGGCGCGCCGCACACCACCTGGATCGCCTCGCCGGTACCGGCGTCGACTGTCAACACCTGGAGCTTGTCGGCCTGCGGGTGCTTCTCCGCTGTAACGACCCGCGCCACGGCGAATGCGGCGAGCGCCGCGGCCGGGTTCGACAGCTCCTCGACCTCGAGCCCGATCGCGGTCAGTTTGTCGGCGATCGCTTCGGCGGAAGCGTCCGTTTCCAGATGCACTTTGAGCCACGACAAAGAAAATTTCATGCGCCGACCCCGCCCGAGAGCGTCGGCACGTCGAGCGCGCGGAAGCCGTAATGTTTGAGCCAGCGAATATCGCCGTCGAAGAATGCACGCAGGTCGTCCATGCCATATTTGAGCATCGCGAGCCGGTCGATGCCGCAGCCGAAAGCGAAGCCCTGCCATTCGTCGGGGTCGAGCCCGCAATTGGCGATCACCCGTGGGTGGACCATCCCGCTGCCCAGGACCTCCATCCAACCCTCGCAACCGCCGACCACGCGGCGGCCCTTCTCCATCGAATAGCCGACGTCGACCTCGGCCGAGGGCTCGGTGAACGGGAAGTAGCTGGGGCGCATCCTGAGCACGACGTCGTCGCGCTCGAAGAAGGCCTTCAAAAAGGTCTCGAGCGTCCATTTGAGGTGGCCGAGCGTGATCGCGCGGTCGATCACCAGCCCTTCGACCTGGTGAAACATCGGGGTGTGGGTCGCGTCGCTGTCGGAGCGGTACACGCGCCCCGGAGCGATGACGTAGAGCGGCGCGCCAACCTTCTCCATCGCGCGGATCTGGACCGGCGACGTGTGGGTGCGGAGCACGCGCGGCTCTTCGTCCGGCGTGCGCGGCTCAAGGTAGAAAGTGTCCTGCATCGCCCGCGCCGGGTGGTTCTCCGGCATGTTGAGCGCGGTGAAATTATACCATTGGGTCTCGATCTCGGGCCCTTCGGCGACCGAGAAACCGAGGTCGGCGAAGATTTCGGCGAGTTCATCCATCACCTGGCTGACCGGATGGACAGTGCCGGACACGCTCTCTGGCGCGGGCAGCGACAGATCGAGCGTCTCGGTTGCAAGCTTGCGGTCGAGCTCCGCAGCCTCGAGCGCGGCCTTGCGATCGGCGAGGGCGTCGCTGATCCGCTCGCGCAGCGCATGGACCTTCGGCGCTTCGGCGGCGCGCGCATCGGGGTCCATCGCACCGAGCGATTTCAGCTTGGCCGTGATTTCGCTCTGCTTGCCGAGCGCCGCCACGCGCACGGCTTCGAGCTCGGGCAAGGAGCCGGCTGCGGCAATTCGGTCGAGCAACGCGTCGGACATGGTGTTTGGCCTCTAGCCATGCCGCGCTGCAAAATGCAAAGGCGGGAAATCATGAGCGACTGGCCCGAACTCAGCGTCGCACGCGACCATGAGACTTTGGCGCTGCTCCACCTCGCGTCGCAGATGCTGGGCAAGATCCGCGTCGCCCACGCGCCGTGGACCAATCACGGCTGGCATGTGGCATTGCAGCCGCGCGCCAACGGGCTCGAAACCCTACCTACTTCATCGAGCGACGGGCGCACATTTACCCTCGTGCTCGATCTCTGCCGCCACGCCATCGTGCTTTGGGTCAGCGATGAATCGCGCGACGAACTGCCGCTGAACGCCGGAAGTGTCGCGGCGCTTCATTCGCGGCTGGTCGCCATGCTCGAGCGGAACGGCCTGCCGTCGAACTTCAACGGCCGGCCGAGCGAAATTGAGGGTGCCGTGCCGTTCGCCGAAGACACCGTCTCGCGCAATTACGACCGCAATTCCGCCGACCGGCTGCGCGAGGTGCTGGCGGCGATGTTGCCGGTGTTTGAGCATTTCCGCGCCGGGTTCACCGGTAAATCGAGCCCGGTGCATTTCTGGTGGGGCGGGTTCGATCTCGCGGTGACGCGTTTTTCCGGCCGCACCGCGCCACCCCATCCCGGCGGAATCCCCGGCCTGCCCGACCGAATCACGCGCGAGGCTTATTGCGACGAGGTGTCGAGCGCCGGCTTCTGGGCCGGTGGCGTGGTTGCGGCCGAGCCCTTCTTCTACAGCTACGCTTACCCCGAGCCTGCGGGCTATCGCGAACGCCGGTCACTGGCTGGCGGTTTCAACGAGCAATGGCAGGAATTCACTCTGCCCTATGCCGAAGTCCGCGCCGCGGCCGACCCCCAGCGGCTGCTGACCGGCTTCCTCCAATCGACCTACGATGCCGCCGCCGACCTCGCGCACTGGGACCGCGCGCGGTTCGAACGCGAGCCGGTAGCGCCATAAGAAAAGGGCGCCGGAATCGCTTCCGACGCCCTTCCTTGTTCCGTAACGAAGGTCGCTTAAGCCGCCTTCTTCTCCAGCGCGCCCTTGGCCTGGGCGATGATGGCGGTGAACGCCTCGCCCTCGTGCATCGCGATATCGGCCAGGACCTTGCGGTCGAGGTTGATGCCGGCGAGCTTCAGCGCATGGATGAACTGGCCGTAGGTCAGGCCTTCGGCGCGGACCGCGGCGTTGATCCGCTGGATCCACAGAGCCCGGAAGCTCCGCTTCTTCACCTTGCGGTCGCGATAGGCATATTGCCCGGCCTTTTCGACGGCCTGGCGGGCGATGCGGATGGTGTTCTTGCGACGGCCGTAATAGCCCTTCGCTTGGTCGAGCAGCCGCTTGTGCTTGGCGCGGGTGGTTACACCCCGTTTGACGCGTGCCATGTTACCGGCCTCCCTACTTCAGGCCGTACGGGGCCCAGCCCTTCACGCGCGCCACATCGGCGTCGGCGAGAATGTCTGTGCCGCGGTTCTGGCGGATATATTTGGCGTTGTGGCTGATCAGCCGGTGGCGCTTGCCCGCGACACCATGCTTGACCTTGCCCGTCGCCGTGAGCTTGAAGCGTTTTTTGACGCCGCTCTTGGTCTTGAGCTTGGGCATTTTCGTCTCCTTGTTGCGTCTCTGGGACGCGACGTTATCGAACAGCCACGGCAGCCCTGACTGGCCGGGCCGTTCGGTTTTCCACTAAGCTGGAAAGCGCGCGCCTATAGAGGGGAGCGCGAAATCAGGCAAGCTTTAGTCGCCGGCGGCATAATGGTCCGCGCCAAGGAAGTGCAGCGAGACATAGGGCTCGTCGCCAACCACCCAGCTGTCATGGCCCGGCGGCCCTGGCGGAATGTAGAACAAACTGCCCGCGCGAAGCTCGATCACTCGGCCGTCGGCCATCGCCGCGGTGGCACAGCCGGACAGGACCATGCCGACATGTTCGACCTGGCAGGCGCGCTGGCCGAGCGGCTTGCCGACGTGCTCTGACCATTTCCACCCGGGCTGATAGGTCGCGCGGCCGATGGTCATCCCGCCGAGGCGCACCAACTCGAACTTCCCAAGCTTGAACTCGCGAATTTCGTCGGGCTGCTCGAAGCGCTTCAGGATGACCTCGATCTCGATCATGCAGCACTCACGCCTAGCGAACCCGCGCTGCACGGCGTCAGCAGCTGGGTCGATCGCACCGACCCATCGAGCCAGCCGCGCCAGTGGGGCGGCCTCAACAGGGCGATCTGGCGGTTGTGATAGGGCGCGATGTCGGCGCCCGGCGGCACAGTGAGCAAGGTGAAGGCCTCGCCCACCTGCGGGTCGGCGCGCACCAGGCCCGCAATCGCGGACTCTCCGTCCAGTTCGAATCGCCACCGGTCCTTCTTCTTCTGCTTTGGATCGGTCGGGGCGGTAAACTCGTAGAATGCGTCCGCCAGGACGAGGCAGCGGTCCTTGCCGAACTCCCGGCCATCCGAGCGCATGTTGAACACTGGCTTGCCGCCGGGCGCCGGCCACGACCAGCGCCGTTCGATCAGCTCGGCACTATTCCGGCCAGATGCCCAACGAATGATCGGAGCGCTCTCGGTGATGCGGACGTCGCGTGGCTGGAAGTTGGGGATGCCTTCCGGAAACTCGAGCGGGATTTGCTGCCCGGCAAACAGCCGCCGAACGGCGTCGACGCTCTTTTCCAGCTGGTAGAGGTTGCACACAAGCTAGTCGAACAGGCTGGAAACCGAACTTTCGTCGGCGATTCGCCGCACGGCTTCGGCGAGCAATGGCGCGATGGTCAGGCGGCGGATCTTGCCTTCCTTC
The DNA here is from genome assembly GCA_035261225.1 of Sphingomicrobium sp. GTDB lineage: Bacteria > Pseudomonadota > Alphaproteobacteria > Sphingomonadales > Sphingomonadaceae > Sphingomicrobium. The sequence continues at coordinate 1,992 of DATFUB010000036.1, read as the reverse complement.
GGATCCGCCTCGCCGCTCCAGATCGAATCGGTCACGACCAGCTCGCTCAACTCCGACGCGGCAACGCGCGCGGCGGCCGCGCCCGAGAGCACGCCGTGGGTGCAATAAGCGAACACCTCAGTTGCGCCTTCCTGCTTCAGCGCCGCGGCGGCGTTGCACAGGGTCCCGGCCGAATCGACGATATCGTCGACGAGGATGCAGGTGCGGCCGCCGACGTCGCCGATGATGTTCATCACCTCGGACTCGCCGGCGCGTTCGCGGCGCTTGTCGACGATCGCCAGGGGCGCGTTGTTGAGCCGTTTGGCGAGCCCGCGGGCGCGGACCACGCCGCCGACGTCGGGCGACACCACCAGCAGGTCGCGATTGGCGAAGCGCGCCTGGATGTCGGCCGCGATCACCGGCGAGGCGAACAGATTGTCGGTCGGAATGTCGAAAAAGCCCTGAATCTGTCCGGCGTGGAGGTCGATCGACAGGACCCGGCTGGCGCCGGCGACGGTGATCAGATTGGCCACCAGCTTGGCCGAAATCGGGGTCCGCGGGCCCGGCTTCCGGTCCTGCCGGGCATAACCGAAATACGGGACGACGGCGGTGATCCTTTTGGCCGATGCGCGGCGCAGCGCATCGATGCAGATCAGCAACTCCATCAGATTGTCGTTCGCGGGGTAGCTCGTCGACTGGATCACGAACACGTCCTCGCCGCGGACGTTCTCGTTGATCTCGACGAATATCTCTTCGTCGGCAAAGCGCCGCACGCTGGCCTCGGTCAGCGGCACTTCGAGATAGTCGGAAATCGACTGGGCCAGCGGCAGGTTGCTGTTCCCGGCGAGCAATTTCATGGTCGGCAATCCCCCAGCGGCCACTCGGCCTTAGCGAGGCTGCGGGTCACCCGTAAAGGTTGCCGGGGCCTCATCGCGCGTTAAAGGCATGCCCGGACTATGACCGACCGCTTGAAAATTGCATTCGCCCAGATGAATCAGCGGGTCGGCGACCTCGAAGCCAATGCCGCGGCGATGCTCGAGATGCGCCGGCGCGCCGGCGACGCCGATTTGCTGCTGTGCCCGGAGCTGCAGCTGATCGGCTATCCACCCGAGGATCTGGTGCTCAAGCCCGAATTCGTCCGGCGAACGATGGAATGCGCCGAGCGGCTGGTCGACGCGACCGCCGAGCCGGGGCCGGCGATGCTGATCGGCACGGTGATCAACGAAGGCGGTTTGACGTACAACGCGTTCCTGCTGGCCGATGGCGGCCGGGTGATCGGGCGGACGCTCAAACGCGAGCTCCCCAATTACGGGACCTTCGACGAAAAACGCATTTTCGCTTCCGGGCCGATTCCCGAGCCATTGGAATATAAGGGTGTGAAGCTTGGCATCCCGATCTGCGAGGATATCTGGCAGGAAGTGGTCTGCGGCCATCTTGCCGAGGCCGGCGCGGAGATCCTGCTGGTTCCCAACGGCAGCCCCTACGAACTCGACAAGGACGATCTGCGCCAGCGGCTGGTGCGCTCGCGGGCGCTTCAGACGGGCCTGCCGATTGCGTACATCAACCGCGTCGGCGGCCAGGACGAGCTGGCGTTCGACGGATCGTCGTTTGTCATGCACCCGGACGGCGAGGTCCCGGTGCAGATGCCCGACTGGGAAGAGTCGCTGTTGGTCACCGAGTGGGCGCGGACGGCGGACGGTTGGCGCTGCGAGACCCGCTGCGAGCATGAGCTCGATCGTTTTCCGGCGGACGTATACCGGGCGATGATGGTCGCTCTGCGCGATTATGTCGGGCGCAACGGCTTTCCCGGGGTGATCCTCGGCCTGTCCGGCGGGATCGACAGCGCGCTGTCGGCGGCGGTCGCGGTCGATGCGTTGGGGGTCGACAAGGTGCGTGGCGTGATGCTGCCGTCGAAATATACCAGCGACGAGAGCCTCGAGGATGCGCGGGAGTGCGCCCGGCTGCTCGGCTGCCGCCATGACGTCGTGCCGATCGTCCCGGCGGTCGAGGCGG
>DATFUB010000035.1:0-26665 GCA_035261225.1 Sphingomicrobium sp. | reverse complement strand
TCCCGGGTAAAAGAGCTTTACAACCCTAAGGCCTTCATCACTCACGCGGCATTGCTGGATCAGGCTTTCGCCCATTGTCCAATATTCCCCACTGCTGCCTCCCGTAGGAGTCTGGGCCGTGTCTCAGTCCCAGTGTGGCTGATCATCCTCTCAGACCAGCTAAGGATCGTCGCCTTGGTGAGCTTTTACCTCACCAACAAGCTAATCCTACGCGGGCTCATCCTTGGGCGATAAATCTTTGGACCGAAGTCATTATACGGTATTAGCAGTCATTTCTAACTGTTATTCCGTACCCAAGGGCAGATTCCCACGCGTTACGCACCCGTGCGCCACTAGACCCGAAGGTCTCGTTCGACTTGCATGTGTTAGGCATGCCGCCAGCGTTCGTTCTGAGCCAGAATCAAACTCTCAAGTTGATGTACGACAAGCTCCCCGCGGAATAGCGAGAAGCAAGCCGGCATCTCCGGGAGCCGTTCCTGCACAAATATACAAACTGGTGTGTTTGCGTATTAGGACATTTGCTCGTTCCGCCACGGCAAGCCGCGGCGAAAGTCACATTAAGGAACGGCATAAATTTGACCGATCAACCGATACCCAGAGGTTATCGGAGACCGGGCCGCCGCCCACATGTCCCTTCATCTAAACCAACAATGTCAAAGAGCCGACGCGTTTCCTCGCCCGGTTCGAATGATTCCGGGCATCGGTTGTACCGACTAAAAGAAGCGCGAAACGAACGCCGACCTGTTGCCAGGCCGCGCTCGCTGCTGGAGCCGGCATATATGGGTGGGCTTCCGAGGCGTCAACCGGCTTTTTTGCAATATTGTTGCAGTTTGCCGCCCACGGAGCTCTGGGCGCCGTTTCGGCGTTCCGTCGCTTAGGTATTAGATAGGTGGAGAAACGGCGTCTGCAAGGGGCGCAAGCGGTTCAAAGCACGGAGTTTTCAGGCGGTTTGAATATAGGTCCGCAGCGCCTCGGCCTCGGCCTCGATCCGCTCCATCCGATGTTTGACGAGATCGCCGATCGACACGATTCCGCGCAGTTCGCCGCCCTCGACCACAGGCAAATGGCGAATCCGCCGCTGAGTCATCAACGCCAAGGCGTGCAGGACTTCGGTCTCCGGCGTCGCGGTGATCGCGGGCGAGCTCATCACCCGCATGACCGGCCAGCCGAGCACTTCGGCGCCATGGTCGCGCAGGCAATAGATCACGTCGCGCTCTGAAATGACGCCGACAATCTCGCCGGACTCGACAACTGGCAGCGCGCCGATCCGCCGCTCACCGAGCCTGGCGACGGCATCCGCGAGGCTGGCTCCGGCGGTGATCGTCTCGACGTCCTTGCCTTTGGTCCGCAGGACCGCTGCGATGGTCATGGCCATCCTCCTGACTCGCCGCTTTGCCGGTTGATAGTCCCACTTCGCGCGGCCAAAGGGAAGCCATGCCGCAACCCGATCGCGTTCCGAGCCCGCGTCCGTCGACGGTTCAGCGGTTCCTGAAGATCTTCCGGCTGCTGGCTTTGCTGTCGATCGTAATCGCGGCCATTGCCGTGTTGCTGGTGATCCAGGGGGCGGGCGAGGTGCATGCGAGCCTGATTATCGCCACGGCGCTCGGGGTCGGGCTTACCGTGCTGCTGGGTACCGGGTTGATGGCGCTGATGTTCATCAGCTCCGACAGCGGGCATGACGACGAAGCGGCGCGAGCCCACAATGAGGAAAACGACGAATGACCGATTCGCGGCGCGAGCCGATCCTCCGGGTCATCCCCGGTCCGGCGGACATCAACGCCAACGGTCACATCTTCGGCGGCTGGGTGCTGAGCCAGATGGACATCGCAGCGGGCATCGTGGCCTCGCGCCGGGCCAAGGGGTCGGTCGCGACAGTCGCGATCGAGGCCATGAAGTTCATCGCGCCGATCCACCTGCGCGACGTCATCTCGGTCTACGCCGAGGTTGAGCGGGTTGGCCGCACGTCGATGGGCGTGCGAATCGAGATCATCGCCAACCGCGATCTTGGCGCCACCGAGGTCAAGGTGACCGAAGGCCTGTTCACGTTCGTCGCGCTCGATTCGAACCACCAGCCGCGGCCGGTCGACCCGATCTAGTCGTCTTCGTCCTCGGCGCGCATGCGCTCGATGGTGTAGGTGAGCGTCTCGTGGCTGTTCGCCGGAACCACCACCTTCCAGAAGCTGCGGCCGTTCTTGATCCCCAGGCGCCGGCTTGGCTTGACCAGACGTTCCTTGCCGAAGACGCGCAGCTCGACCTCGACGGTTGACGGGCTTGAGCGCGCATTGGCCAGTTCGATCTTGTAGCGTCGCGGCGTTTTCCGCTGACGGTCGCCCTTCACCTCGCTGACCAAAGTCTGGGTGTAGATGACGTCGGGGCTTGACCCAACCTCGAGCTCGACATCCTCGCCGACCGCGGTGTCAGCGAGGTGCGGCTCGCCGACCATCATCGGCCGATCGCCCACCGTCTCGAACACCGCCACCGTACCCGACGGCAAGGGCAGTCCAAGACCGCGCGGCTTGAGATTCTTCATCCGCAACTTGATTGCGACCGGCGCCGGCTCGCGCGTTTCGCTGCTCGCGTTCGGCGATAACACATAGATTCGCTCGTACGGGACGCGATCCTTGACCAGCAGCGCGACCTGCTTCTGGGCATTGGCGGCAACCGTCACCGGTTCGGGAATACGGTAAAGCTTGAGATCGCCGAGTTCCTCCTGCTGTGCGATCATGGTGACCGGACTCGGGGACATCAGCATCGTCTCGGGAATTCGCGACCCGGTTACGACAATGTTCTGGCTGTCGTACTGGGCCATCGGCGGGGGCGAAGGCGCCGGAGGCGGTGGGATCTGGCCGACATCGCTCGTCGTCCCCGCCGGCCAGCATTGCAGGCTGACCTCGGGCGACACGGTCTGCACATCGCTGTCGCCCGTATCGCTCTCGCGGTTGGGTTCGCCGGCGACAGCCTGGGTCCGCGCTGACGGAAAGCTCGCATCGTTGCCGTTGGCCAGCGTCAGCCACGCGAACAGATCGAGCGTCTGCTCGTCCGCCGCAATCGAGGCGACGTAATTGGCCTGCCAGTCGAACTGGGTCGCGAGATAGGACAGTCGCACCGTCGCTCGCGTCGGCTCGGCCGCGCTCGCGCGGATCGACAAGGTCGGCTTATCGGACAGCCCTTCGGGCACATCGTGATGGATCAGCGTCTCGGACATTCCGGTGCAGCTCAGCGCCTCGATCCCGGCCGGCGTCTGCAGCACGATCCCGTTGGGACCCGAGCGAATGATCGCTTCGCTTTCGGTGACGTTGCCGGTCTTGCGGTGGGTCCGGCGGATATGGACCTGGCGGCCGAGATGGGCGTCGACCAGTGCTCCGGGCGAGAGCAGCCGGGCGTCGTAATTCTTTTCGGCTGGCTGGCGCGGCAGCCCGCTGATGATTACGCTCGCCGGGATCAATGTATCGGCGACGCCCTCGAAGCGGATGTCGCTGGTCCCGGCGGGGAGCTCGACGGTCCGGATCTCGCTGACCAACGCATAGCCGCCGAGCCAATCGAGGCTCATCTCGTCGTCCTGCGTCCGTTCCGGGTTCCGATAGACCGTGACCGACACGGCTTCGGGTGCCGGCGAAACCACGCGCTGCCGCGCCGCCGTGCCCGTCAGGGGCACCAGCGCCAGCAACAGGGAAGTGACGGCTCGCACCGGCCGCTCAGTAACGCGTGTCGAAGACCGCGGTGACGACCGTCTCGCCGTTGGCCGGGACGGTCACATGATAGAGCCGCTCGTCGAGCGAGCGCTGGGTCCCCGGAACGGTTTCGCTGACGACGCGAGTGTCATGGTACCAGGACCGGTCGAGCCCTGCCTGGACCAGATCGACCGTGACCGGCGCCGGCCGGGCATTGGTCAACGTGTAAGCCATGGTCGTGCGCATGAATTGCGGATTCGTGTCGATCGTGACGATCCGCGTGCCGTCCCGCGAATCGTTGATCCGGTAGCGCGCGGTGCGCTCCCATTCGTCTTTCGTGATCCGCTCGCGCTTGGTCACCGCGCTCTTGATTTTGACGTCGAACGCATCGCCGGTCCGGATCGCGAGCTCCGAGCCCATCGGCGTGTGCGGGATCGCGCTCTCGCCGATGAATTGCGGCTGGCCTCTGGCGTCGCGGATGTAGACGCGAACGGTTCCCGCTGGCAGCTGATCGCCGAGGCCGCCGCTGCTGCTGTTGCTGAACTTGAGCACGCTCGACGCGCTCTGCGGCGTGTCGATCGTCTGCATCCAGTCGATCCGATGCTCATAGGCCTTGTTTGCCGGCGCGCCCTGGACGTCGAGGAAGCTGACCTGCTTGTTCTGGGCGTTGGCGATCGTGGTCCGGTCCTTGAGCGGATAAAGATAATAGTCGCCGAGGCGTTCGCGCGCGCCGGTTTCGGTGCCGGCGCGGCGCACTGGCGGGGGCGGCGGCGCGTAGCCGTTATAGTTCTCGCCGCCGCTGCGATTGGGCGTGCCCGCGACCATCACCACATCGGCATTTGAAAAGGACGTCCCGGTATTGTTGGTCAGCGTAATCCAGCCCTGGACGTCGATCTTGCCCACACCTTCTTCGAACAGCGCGACATAATCGGATTTCCAGCCAAGTCCGGGCGTCAGATAGGTCAGCTTGGCGGCACGCGTGCCCGCCCGGCTGCTTTCGACGGTGACGGACAAAGTCGGCCGGGCGCGCAGATTGTCGGGAACGCGATCGAATATGACGCGCACCGGCAAGCCGTCATCGCGCAGCACCTCGATCCGGTCGCCGATCTGAAGGACGACGCCGCCATTGGTCGCGAGCACCTTGGCGACTTCGCGGGTTTCGGCGCCGGTCGCCGGATTAACGCGAACGATGGTCACGGTCTTGCCGACCGCCTTTTCCATCAGCTTGGCCGGCGACAGCAGGTCATAATCGAAATTCTGTTCGACGATCGCCGTGTCGGACGCAGCGAACGAAACGGTCTCGGCGCGGATCTGGCCCGACACGTCGCGAAACTCCTGGCGCGAACGGCCGGCCGGAATTGCCAGCTGACGGATGTCCTGGACCAGCGCCAGATTGTCATTGTAAATCGTGACCGCGAGGTCGCCCTGGGCCGTCTGACCGGGCGCCGGAATCACCGCGGATTGAGCGAACAACGGACTGGCGGTGGCCAGCGCCGAGCAAGCCAGCAACAGATTACGCATCGACCGTCTCCCCCGAACCGCGTCGATACAATGTTACATTGTCACATTGCTGTCAATCGCGGTTCAGGCAGATGGTCGCCCCAGCAGTTAACCGCCAGTGAACTGGGGCGAAAATGCTTAGGCGGCGGGGGCGACCCCGTCGTCGTTCTTGGGGCGTCGCGGCGCACGCGTGCGACGCGGAGTGGGCTCCGGCTCGGGCAGGTCGTCGATCGCCAGGCTGGACGGACCGTCGGCGCCGATCGCCGGCGGCAGGACGTCGAGCGGAAGGCTGTCGTCGTCGTCGCCGTTGGCGCGCTGAGCCGGACGATCCGTATCGTCGTCGCCGTCGTCATCCCCGCCGCGATCGTCGCGCGCATAACGGCGCGGTTCGCGGGCTTCGCGAGGCTCGTTGCGATTGAACCGCTCATTGCGATCCTGCCGCTGCGGGCGGCCCTGAGGCTCGTCGCTACCGGAAGCTTCGCCTTCTGCCTCGAGCATTTCCTCATCGCCATCGTCGTCGCCATCGTCGCCGCGCTGGCGCCGCTGTTCCTCGAACCGCGAACGGCTCTCACCGAGCACGCGGAAATAATGGTCCGCATATTGCAGATAATATTCGGTCTGGACGCGGTCGCCCGCGAGCTGCGCGTCACGCGCCAGGCTCTTGTACTTTTCGAGCAGCTGGGCGGCATTGCCGCGTTGCCGATTGTCCTGGCGGTTGCCCGGCTGTCCGCCGCCGCCACCACCACCGCTACCGCCGAGCCGTTGTCCACCACGGCCGCGCCGGCGGCCACCCTGTCGATTGTTGATCAAATGCACTTCCCTACCAACGTAGAAGTCTTGCCCCTTTGGCCTCAGGCGGACAGGGTCGGGCATATTGCTCCGGCTCCTGACCCTCTCGTTCCGGTCTAAGCGCGAAGCGCAAAGTGGACAGCCGATTGCGTCGGGGGTGGACGGGACGCGCTCTACATCTTGCATGGTGGAGCGGGACCGGCCCTGCCACTGATGTAGTGCCCCCAAACATCAATGCCAAGCGATTTCGTTCAAACCCAGGTTAGCAGCACGGCGCGCGGACGGCCGGCGAGGTCGTTGGCCACACGGGATTCGAGCCCGTCGCGGGTGAGCAATCGGGTGACGACCTCGGCTTGATCGAAGCCGATTTCAATGGCGGCGATTCCTCCGGGGTTGAGCAATTGCGGCAGTTGGGGCGCCAGAGCGCAATAGGCGTCGAGCCCCTCTTCGCCCGCGAACAAAGCTTCGTCGGGCTCATATTCTCGAACGCCCGGGCCAAGTTCCGAGCCGTCGGCGATATATGGCGGGTTGCACAGAATGAGGTCGAACCGTTCCTTGATGCCGTCCGCCCAGTTCCCGAGCTTGAGCTCGGCCCGGTGCTCGAAACCGAGCCGCCGGGCGTTGGCGGAAGCGAACGCGAGGGCCTGGCGCGACACATCGACGCCAACCCCCGTCGCTTCGGGCCAGACATCGAGCGCGGCGAGCAACAGGGTCCCCGGCCCGGTGCCGAGATCGAGGATTCGCTCGGGCGCTTCCTTGCCTTCGAAATGCTCGATCGCCGAAGCAATCAGCACTTCGCTGTCGGGGCGCGGGACGAGCACGCCTGGCCCGACATGGAGCTCGATGTTCCAGAAAGCGCGGCGGCCGGTGATGTAAGCGATCGGCTCGCCGGCCTTGCGCCGCTCGAGCATCGCCCAGAAACGCTCCGGCACTGTCCGGTCCGGCGGCGCGAGGATCAATTTGTCGCGGTCGATGTGCAGCGCCTCGGCCATTAGCAGCTCGGAATCGAGGCGCGCGGTATCGCTGGTCTTGTCGAGCTGGCGCGCCGCGTCAGCAAGCGCGCGGGAGATGGCTTTCACGCCTCCTCCAGCCCGGCCAGCCGCTCGGCTTCGTCCTCGGCGGTCAGCGCATCGGTCAATTCACTCAGCCCGGGCCCTTCGAGGATCGCCTCGAGCTTGTGCAGCGTCAGATTGATGCGGTGATCGGTCACTCGGCCCTGCGGGAAATTGTAGGTGCGGATGCGTTCCGACCGGTCACCTGAACCCACCATGGATTTCCGCGCCCCGGCACGCTCGGACGCGAGCCGTTCGCGCTCGAGCTCGAACAGCCGCGTGCGCAAGACCTTGAGCGCCTTGGCCTTGTTCTTGTGTTGCGACTTCTCGTCCTGCTGGATGACGACCAGGCCGGTCGGCAAATGGGTGATGCGGACCGCGCTGTCGGTGGTGTTGACAGACTGGCCGCCCGGACCCGACGAGCGGTAAACGTCGATGCGCAGATCCTTGTCGTCGATATGAACGTCGACGTCCTCGGCCTCGGGTAGAACCGCCACGGTCGCAGCGGAAGTGTGGATGCGGCCGCCGCTTTCGGTCACCGGAACCCGCTGAACGCGATGGACGCCGCTTTCGAACTTGAGCCGCGCGAACACCCCCGGACCACTGATCGAGGCGATCGCTTCCTTGTAGCCGCCGACTTCCGACGCGCTCGCGCTGATCAGCTCGAAGCGCCAGCCCTGAAGTTCGGCGAAGCGCTGGTACATACGCAGCAAATCGCCGGCGAATAGAGCGGCCTCGTCGCCGCCGGTGCCGGCGCGCACTTCGAGCATTGCCGCGCGGTCGTCGGCCGAATCACGCGGCAACAGCTTGATCGCCAACGCGCGCTCCGCCTCGGGCAGCCGGCGGCGGATGTCCTCGGCCTCGACCACGGCCATTTCCTTGAGTTCCGCCTCGGCGGTCGGGTCGGCGATCAGGCCGTTCAGGACGTCAAGCTCGGCGCGCAACCGGCGCACTTCGCGCGCCGCGGCGGCGACCGGCTCGATCGCGGCATAATCCTTAGACAGTTTGACGAACTCGTCGGGCGACAAATCGCCGCGCGACATGGCTTCCGACAGCTCATGCTTGCGCGATTCGATCGACGCGATCCGTTCCGACGAGATCTGGGTCATGCCGGATCCGGGAGCGGCCAATCGAAGCTCGCCAACTCGGCTTCCGCCCGCCCTTCACCAGACGTCTTCAAACGCGACGTGACGCGCTGATCCCCAACCGACAGAATGAGAATCTCATTGGCGCCACGCTTTACCGCGCGGTCGAACCGCTTGCGCGGCGACCCGGTCGCAATGATGTCGCTCGCCAATCCCCGGGCTCGCAAATGAGCGAGCGCTTTGGCGCCGGCGGTTTGCGCCCGGTCATCGTCGAGCACGATCACCACATCCAGAGTCTCCGCGGGCGGCGCTTCGATCATCATCGCCAGCCGTTCGATCCCTGCGGCCCAGCCGATCGCGGGCGTGTGCGGGCCGCCAAGAGTCTCGATCAGGCCGTCGTAGCGGCCGCCGGCGATCACCGTACCCTGCGCCCCCAAGCGGTCGGTGACGAACTCGAACGCGGTGTGACGGTAGTAATCGAGCCCGCGCACCAGCCGCGGACTGCGGGTCCAGGGAACGCCCGCCGCATCAACGCCAGCGGTCACCGCCGCGAAGAAGTCCGACGCCTCACTGGTCAAATAGTCGTCGACGCTCGGCGCCCCCGCGCAAATCGCGCGGTCGTTCGCGTCCTTGCTGTCGAGGATCCGCAACGGATTGCGCTCGAGCCGTGCGACGCTGTCTTCCGACAGACTGCCCCGGTGCGACTGGAAGTAATCGACCAGCGCCGAGCGCCACGCGTCGCGCGTCTCGGGATCGCCGAGCGTATTCAATTCGAGCGTCACGCCGTCGGCAATGCCGAGTTCCCGCAGCAGCTGATGACCGAGGCTCAAAATCTCCACGTCCGCCTGCGGTTCGGCGGCGCCGATGATCTCGGCATCGAGCTGGTGGAACTCGCGGAACCGGCCCTTCTGCGGCCGTTCATAGCGGAACGCCGAGCCATGGGTCGCGACCTTCAATGGCGCATGTTGCTGCCAGCCCTCGCTCAAAAAAGCGCGGCAGATACCGGCGGTGAATTCGGGCCGGAGCGTGATCGAATCCCCGCCGCGATCATCGAATGAGTACATTTCCTTCGACACCACATCGGTGGTCTCGCCGATGGTGCGAGCGAACACCTGGGTCGGCTCGATCGTCGGCACTTCGACCCGCTTGAACCCGAACAGCCGGCGCACGCGATCGAACGCCGCGACCACCGCGGCGAGGCGGTCGGCGTCTTCTCCGAGCAGGCTTTGCGTGCCCCGGACGGGCTGAACTGGCGTCATTGCGCCGCGCTTAAGCACATTTCTTCGAAATGCGGAATCAGCCTGTCGGCGGTGTCGTCGACGGCTGTTGCTGTTGTCGCTCCTCGATTGCCCGGCGGAAGAAGCTCGGCGGCGGCAGGAACAGCTTGCGGATGGTGATCCCGATCGTCCGCCCGAGCGGGTCGAGCAGGTCCGGCTGGAAATTCAGCGGAAGGTCGCCAGCCGCGTTGCGCACCTTGGGCTTGGCATCGAAGATGTTGGCGACGGTGAACTGCACCTGGGTGCCGCGCAGCCAGCGGTGCTTGAGCACCAGTTCCGGAATATCGCCGGGATTGGCGAACAGCCGGAGGTCGAAGGTCGCCAGCGGCGAGAATCTGAGATCGTCGCCGGTCAGGCTGTCGACCCTGGTGCCGCTGCGATAATTGGCGCTGAGGCGGGCGCCGAGGCCGTTGTTGAAATAGCCGGCACGGGCCTCGACGAGGTGGCGCGGCGTGCCGCCGCTCGAGCCCGCGGCGTCGCCGTGCAAATAATCGAGTTCGAGCCCCGGCGCGATTGTCACCTTGTCCTCAAACGTAATGGTGTCGGTCAGCGAGAAGGTCAGCCGGCCGCGATTGCCTCCGCCGCCAAAGCCGCCGCCCCCACCACGACCGCCGAAACCGCGGCCGCCGTCGCGGCCGCCTTCGGGCGGCGGCGCGGCGCCGGGCGCGCCTGGCGTCCCGCCCTGGTCAGCCACGCGCGGGGCAATCCCGAATTGCGCGCGCATCTGATCAAGCAGCGCCTGCGACGGGCGTCGCGACTTGAGCGGCTTGGAGAAGTCGAAGCCGACGCGCAGCTGATCGCGCTGGCTGTGGTCGAAATTGACCGGGCGCAGGTCGACGCTGACCAGCTGGCCGACGGTTTCGCCCGGCAGCGGCGCGGCGCGAATGAAGCGTCCGGAGAAAGCAGCCTCGATCGCCGGAGTAACCGAAATGCCGGAAATCGGGTTTTCAATCCGCTGGTGAACGTAATCGGCGCGCAGGCGAAGATCGAGCTTCGAAGACGGCTGCCAGTTAGCGCCGAACTTGAGCACGTTGCGGCGGTCCGACTGGAGGTCCTCGTTGCCGCCGGTGGTCACGGTGACGATCGCGGTTTCGCCCCTGGCGAAGTCGAAGATGCGCGAGCCTGGGGTGATGAGAAGCGGGTCGCCCAATTGCTGAATGGTCGGGGGGCCTTCCTCGCGAGTCCAGCTGGTGATCAGGTTGAGCCGGTCGACCGGCGACCAATTGGCGCCCGCGCCGATCGTCGTCAGGCTGCCGAAGTCGGAAAGTTGGTCGAGCTCGGCATTGAGGTTGAGGGTCAGATTGCCGAGCGCGCTGAATTCCCGGCCGCGGCGGGAGATCGGCAAATCGAAATTGACCGAGGCCGAGCCGACCGTACGACTGAGCGAACCGGGCGTCTCCACCGCTTGCCGCCGGCTTTCGCTGTCGAGGCCGACCGAGCTCGCGCCGACCTTGAAGGTCGCGCCGGCATTGCCCGCCGGGACCTTGAACAGGGTGCCGTTGGCGGTTGCCGTGACATCGCCCGACGTCGTTGTCTCGCGGGCACGGTCGCGCGGGAACGCCGGGTTGTCGCGATCGGTGCCGGTGACGCTGCGGTCCCAATCGGCGTTGCCGGTGACGTTGAAGCGCCACTGGGACTTATCCCAATTGAGCGTGACTCCGGCGTGGGCGCTGTCGCTCGAAGTATTGCGGTCGAGCGCAACCAGCGACGTGTTGCCCAGGCCGATCAGCGAATGGCCTTCGCTATGCTCGAGCTCGGTGTTAAGGGTTGCCGACACGTTGCCGAGGATCTGCCGGTTGAAGACCGCCGATCCGCGGACGTCGCGGCGGCTTCCGATCAACGAGCGCGCGGCGAGCTCTTGCGGGTCGGTCGGGTCCGGAGGCCCATCACGAAGCCGGATGTCACGCTCCGCCTCGGTCAGCATGCTGTTGCCCTCGGCGTGGAGGTTGACCTGCGTCCGGCCGTTGCGCTGGATCATCAGGCGGGTCACGTCGGCATTGCCGCTGGCTTCGCCGCCGGCGGTCGGAACCGTGCCGCCAAGCTGCGCGACGGTCGAGCGAAAGCGCTGGCGAAGCACGATGTTCACCACGCGTTGGTCGGCGCCATAGCCATATTTGAGCGCGACCTCCTCGGGGAGGATTTCGACCCGTTGGATTGCCTCGGTCGGAATGTCGCGCATCTCGCGAAAGCTCGAGATCCGCTGGCCGTTGAGTAACAGGACCGGTTGGCCGCCGCCGCGCCCGCGCGCGCTGCCGATCTCCGGCGCGAGCGCATCGAGCAAATCGGTGATGCTGGTCGCGCCGGTTGCCCGGATATCGGCTGGGCTGAGAACCTTTTCGGGCGGGATGTCGCCGAGCACCGATCCGCGCGCCCGCTGGCCGGTGATGACGATCTCTTCCTCGTCGCCCTCGTCCCCGGTCGCCGGCGCTACGTCCTGGGCGGCCGGAGTTGTTGCCGGTTGGCCCGTGGGCTGTGGCGTGCTGTCCTGAGCATAGGCCGGCGCCGCGACTGGCAGGAAGAAGGCGGTGCCAACAAGCAGCGCGCTGGATGAATATCGTGAGATCATGCGGGCGCCCTATAGTCGACAACTGAACGGTTGATGACAACGCCTCGAACTTCGACAAAGTGCCGACAGTAACCGACGAACGGGCATGTCACGAACCGGCGTTTGCCGATAGGTAGAGCGACTTTCTCTCCCGACACTTGGATAATCAAGGAGTTGCGTTTGATGCGCCGAGCTCTCCTCGCCGCCGTCCTCGTTTTTGCCGCAAGCACGGCTTCGGCGCAGGTTCCGCCGCAGAACAGCCGCCCATCGCTAACGCCGAAAATCGACGCGATTCCGGCCCCGCGCGACACGCCTTATCCGGGCACGATTCAGCTGACTGTCGATGCTTCGGACGTCACCCGCGGGATCTTCAAGATTCGCCAACATGTTCCGGTTTTCGCGGCCGGCGACTTCGTCATGCTCTACCCGAAGTGGATTCCGGGCGGCCACACGCCGCGCGGCGACATCAAGAACATCACCGGTTTCCGGCCGAGCGCCAACGGCAAGCCCCTCGATTGGGTGCGCGACGACCTCGAGGTGACTGCGTTTCACATCAACGTCCCGGCGGGCGTGACGGCGATCGACCTTGACTATCAGTATGTGACGGCGACCGACACCAACCAGGGCCGCACGGTCGCGACGCCCGACATGGCGAGCATCCAGTGGCTGTCGAACTCGATGTATCCGGCTGGCTATTTCGTCCGGCAGATCCCGGTCCAGGCTTCGGTGATCGTGCCGCCGGGCTGGAAGGTCGCGACGGCATTACGGCCCGTCGCAACATCCGCAACCCGTGTCGACTATCCGGCTACGAGCTACGAAATCCTGGTGGACTCGCCGCTGATTGCGGGTGCTCATTACCGGCGCATCGACCTCAGTCCGGACGTCGCGATCGACGTGATTGCCGACAATGCCGACGAACTCGCGGCGAAGCCCGAACAGATTGCCGCGCACAAACGGCTCGTCGAGCAGGCGGTCAAATTGTTCGGCGCCCAGCATTACGACCATTACGATTTCCTGCTGACCATCTCCGATTATCTCGGCGGAAACGGGCTCGAGCATCACCGCAGCTCCGAAGACGGCGTCGGCCGCGGCTATTTCACCGATTGGGACAACAAGCTCGGCGACCGCAACTTGCTGCCGCACGAATATGTGCACAGCTGGAACGGCAAATACCGGCGGGGCGCGAACCTGTGGACGCCCGATTACCGCACAGCGATGCAGGACGAATTGCTGTGGGTCTATGAAGGCCAGACCCAGTTCTGGGGCTACATTCTCGGCGCCCGATCGGGCATGCTGTCGAAGCAGGACACGCTCGATGCGATCGCCGCCACGTCGGCGACCTACAGCACCGGCCGGCCGGGCCGCGCCTGGCGTCCGCTGGTCGACACGACCAACGATCCGATCATCGCCAGCCGCGCGCCGATCCCGTGGCGCAGCTGGCAACGCAGCGAGGATTATTACAGCGAGGGCCAGCTGATCTGGATCGACGTCGACCGGATCATCCGCCAGCAATCGGGTGGCAAACGCTCGATCGACGATTTCGCCCGCGCCTTCTTCGGCATGCGCGACCGCGACTATGGCGAGTTGACCTATACGTTCGACGACGTCGTCGCGACCCTGACCAACGTGCAGCCGTACGATTGGCAGTCGTATCTGCGCGCCAAAGCCTATGGCCTCGCGCCGCAGGCGCCGCTGGAGGGGATCACCCAGGGCGGTTACCAACTGACGTTCACCGCCGACCCGACCAAGTGGATCAAAAGCGGCGAGAAAGAGAACAAGAACAACGACCTCACTTATTCGGGCGGGCTCGTGGTCGGCAATGACGGCAAGGTGTCGAGCGTGCTGTGGGACAGCGCGGCGTTCAACGCCGGGATCACGGTCGGCGCCGAGCTAGTCGCGGTGAACGGCCGCAAGTTCAGTCCGGACTCGCTGAAGAGCGCGATCAAGGCCGCGGCCGCGAACGGCGCTTCGCCGGAGCTGCTCGTTCACGACGGCGAGATTTATCGAACAGTGAAGCTCGATTGGCACGGCGGCTTGCGCTACCCCCGGCTGGAGAAGACCGGGAAAGGACCGGGGACGCTCGACGCTTTGCTCGCGCCGCGCTGAACCGGCCAAGGGGGGCTGATGCGTTATCCGATTATCGCGTTCGCGATCGCGACTGCTGCCGCGTCGCCAACGATCGCCCAGCCGCTGTCGGCGGAAAGCAATGCGCGGGCGTCGTTAGAACGTATCGCGCGGATCGACGCGCAGCTCCATTCGGTGATCGCGATCGACCCAACGGCGATGGATCAGGCCCGGGCGTTCGATTCAACTCGTCGCAGCATCGGGATGGTCGCCGGACAGCCGGTGCTAATCAAGGACAATATCGAAGCGGCGGGGCCGTTGCCGACGACCGCCGGCAGCCTCGCGCTCGCCAACAATGTCACCAACCGCGACGCGCCCCTGGTCGCGCGGCTGCGCGCCGCCGGAGCGATCATCCTCGGCAAAACCAACCTCAGCGAATGGGCGAACATCCGCTCGAACAATTCGATCTCGGGCTGGAGCGCGGTCGGTGGGCAGGTCCAAAATCCCTGGGCGCTCGACCGTAACCCGTGCGGGAGCTCGAGCGGTAGCGGAGCCGCGGTCGCGGCCGGCCTCGTCCGCCTCGCGATCGGCACCGAGACCGACGGATCGGTTACCTGCCCGGCGGCGATCAACGGCATCGTCGGGTTGAAGCCAACCGTGGGCCTCGTGAGCCGGACGCATATCGTTCCGATCAGCCACAGCCAGGACACCGCCGGCCCGATGACCGCCAGCGTGCGCGAAGCAGCGGCGCTGCTGACGGCGATCGCGGGCAGCGATCCGGCCGATCCGGCAACGCGTGAGGCTGACCGACACAAGACCGATTATGCCGCGCTGCTCGATGCGAAATCGCTGAAAGGCAAGCGGATCGGTGTGATGCGCTTCGCCTCGGGCTTCGGCACCGATGCGGCGTTCGCAACCGCATTGGCGATTCTCAAGGAGCGCGGCGCGACTCTGGTCGAGATCAAGAAATTCGACGACAGCGCCATCGGCAAGAACGAGTTGCCGGTCCTCCTCACCGAATTGAAAGCCGACCTCGCGACCTATCTAAAAACCAGTCCGGCGCCGCTCGCGGTGCGGAGCCTCGCCGACGTGATCGCGTTCGACAAGGCGCACATGCAGGCCGAGATGACGCTGTTCGGGCAGGAAACATTCGAGCGTGCCGAGAAGACCAAAGGCCTTGCCGATCCGACGTACAAAAAGGCGCGGCAGATCAGCTTCATGGCCGCCGGCCCGAATGGCATCGACCGGCTGTTGAAGGCGAACAACGTCGTCGCTCTGGTCGGCCCGACCATGCCGCCGGCATGGAAAATCGATGCGGTCAACGGCGACCAGATCGCGGGCGGCGGCGCGGGATCGCTTGCCGCGGTCGCGGGCTATCCGCACCTCACCGTGCCGATGGGCCTGGTCAAAGGGCTCCCGGTCGGCCTCAGCTTCATCGGGCCGAAGTGGAGCGAGGCGCTGATCCTGTCGCTGGGCTATGCGTATGAGCAGGCGCGCGGACCGTTCCCGACGCCGAAATTCTACCGTTCGATCGAAGAAAGCCCTGGCATCGCCGAGCACCTCAATCCGGTCAGGCATAGGTAAGCCGCAGCGCGGCGATCGCGGCGACGATGGCGAGGATCAGGAGCATGCGCACCATGCCCGACGGCTCGCCGAACCACAGGATCCCGACGATCACCGTGCCAACCGCACCGATCCCGCCCCACACCGCATAGGCCGTGCCCATCGGGATCGACCGCGAGGCGACCTCGAGCAGGCCCATGCTGATCGCGACGGACACCAGGAATGCGGCCGTCCACGGCCCATTGCGGAAGCCGTCGACGAAGCGCAGCGAGGTGGTGAAGCCGACCTCGAACAGCCCGCCGACGATCAACCACAGCCAGGGCATGACATTCCTTTCACTGGACGGGACGGGAACGCGCGCTAACCTGTCGCGCAATGGCTGATCAGAAGACCATCGGCAACATCGTCGCGCCGTGGCGCTTCCTGTTGTTCCTCGCCGTCTTCATCGCCGGTGTACCATTGGCCAACAGCCAGCTGCACAATCCCGCACTCAGCCTGATGGCCGGGTTCGATGTCGCCACGATCCTGTTCCTGCTGCTCTGCGCTCCGCTGATCCATTCGCGCGATCCCGCTTTGGTCCGCGAACATGCCAAACAGAATGACGCCAATCGTCAGGGCCTGATCATCCTCACGGCCATCGTGATGGTCGTGCTGCTCGCCGCGATCGGCGCGGAAACGATGGACCACCGGCCCGAGCCGCTGACCAAGTTCCTGGTAATCTCAACGCTCATCCTCGCCTGGCTGTTCGCCAATCTGGTCTACACATTTCACTACACCCACCTCGCCTATCGGATGGACAGGAAAACCGGCGACTCGGGGATCAACTTCCCGGGAACCAAGGAGCCCGTCTATTGGGACTTCGTCTATTTCGCTTTCACCATCGGGATGACGTTCCAGACCTCCGACGTGACCATCAGCGATGCGGGCATCAGGCGCTTCGTCACGCTCCACGCCTTTGCCGCCTTCATTTTCAACATCGGCGTACTCGCCTTCACCATCAACGTGCTGGGCTCGAGCTAAGCCGTCGCTTCGATTTCGGGCGGGACCGCGGTCCGGCGGCTCGCCGCGACCAGGCATCCGCCGACGATCAGCAGCGCGCCGGCCAGCGTGTACAGCGACACCCGCTCGTGGAAAATCAACCAGCCACAGGCGGACGCCCACAGAAACCCGCTATATTCGGTGACCGAAAGATAGCTCGCCTCGGCCCGGGCATAGGCCCAGGAGAAGATCAGTCCGCCCGCGGTCGACATCAACGCCGCCACCACCACCCATTGCCACTGGCTATCCGGCCATTCGGGAAAACCGATGAACGGGATCGCCGCAAACCACAGGACCAGCACGGTCAGCGACTGGAAGAAGTTGATCTCGACCGGCTTCGCCGCCAGCGACTGGTGGCGCATCAGCACGATGTTGACCGCATAGCAGAGCGCCGAGCCGATGATTGCCGCGCTGCCCAGCAACACGCCGGGCGCGGCCTCGGCGCGCGCCTGGCCCCAGACGATGACCATCACCCCGGCAAACGCGATGATCGACCCTAAGATCGATTTCTTGCCGATCTGCTCGTGCAGGAACAGGCTCGCGAGGAGCAGCGAAATCAGCGGCGCAATGAAGGTCAGCGCGATCGCCTGCGCGAGCGGGACCCGGCCGATGCCCCAGAAGAACAGCCCGGCCATCACCATCACGACGATCCCGCGCCCGACATGGATCCGCAGCGTCGCCGGTTTCGGCCAGCGCGGTCGGCCCGGCAGATAAAGCGCCGACGTCAGGATGAGGTTGGCGATCGAGCGCCAGATGCTGACCGCAAAAATCCCGATGGCGAGCACGAGTCCCTTCATCACCGCGTCCATGACCGACAGCACCGCGACCGCGGCGAGCGCGGCGGCGAAGGCATGGACGGGATGCTGAGCGACGCGGTTCACGCGCCGGCTGTAGAGGTTTAGTTGCTAGCGTCGAGAGGCGCGGTCGGCGGAGCGTCGATCAGCAATGGCGGCGCCGAGTGCGGCGACAGGCCCTCGGAAAGGGCCCCACCCAGAAACAGAATCAACAACAGCTTGGCCATGGCGCGATGATGCGCCCCGACCAGTGAAAAAAGGCTAAACTATTCAGCCGCGTCGAGTGTCGCTTGATCCGCTTCGGCGGCTTCGAGTTCGGCCGCCTTGGCTTCGACCAGCCGGACGATATGGTCGATCATGTCAGCGTCTTTGACGTGGTGATCGGTGACGCCCGAGAGATAGACCATGTGGGTGCCGTTGCCGCCGCCGGTGATGCCGATATCGGTCTCGCGCGCTTCACCCGGGCCGTTGACGACGCAGCCGAGGACCGAGAGCGACATTGGCGTCTTGATGTGCTGGAGCCGGTCTTCGAGCGCCTCGACGGTGCGGATCACGTCGAAGCCCTGACGCGCGCAACTCGGACAGGACACGACGCGCACGCCGCGGCTGCGGATGCCGAGGCTCTTCAGAATTTCGTAGCCAACCCGAACCTCTTCCTCCGGCTCTGCCGACAGCGACACGCGGATCGTGTCGCCGATGCCGGCCCACAGCAGCGAGCCGATGCCGAGCGCGGATTTGACGGTCCCGCCGATCAATCCGCCAGCCTCGGTGACGCCGAGATGCAGCGGGCAATCGACCTGGTCCGCGAGCTGTTGATAGGCCGCGACCGCGAGGAACACGTCGCTGGCTTTGACCGCGACTTTATACTCGCGGAAGTCATGGTCCTCGAGGATCCGGATATGGTCCAGCGCGCTTTCGACCAAAGCCTCGGGGCACGGCTCGCCATATTTTTCGAGCAGGTCTTTCTCGAGGCTGCCGGCATTGACCCCGATGCGGATCGCGCAGCCATTGGCGCGGGCGGCGCCGATGACTTCGCGGACCCGCTCCTCCGACCCGATGTTGCCGGGGTTGATCCTGAGGCAGGCGGCGCCGGCGTCGGCCGCTTCGAGCGCGCGCTTGTAGTGGAAGTGGATGTCGGCGACGATCGGGACGTTCGCCGCGCGGACGATTTCGCGCAGCGCCGCGGTGCTCTCCGCGGTTGGGCAAGACACCCGGATGATATCGGCGCCGGCTTCCTCGCAGCGGTGGATCTGGTCGATCGTCGCTTTGGCGTCCTCGGTGGGCGTGTTGGTCATGGTCTGGACGCTGATCGGCGCATCTCCGCCGACAGGGACGGAGCCGACCATGATCTGCCGTGACTTGCGCCGATCGATATCGCGCCAGGGACGGATTGAGGACATGGACGCGCATATAGGCGCTCGGGCTTCCCCGGCAAAGCAAAGCCAGTTGGATTCGTCGTCCGCCGCTGTGTAAGTAGGCCAGCGGACCTAGAGCGGGGAACACGAGTTGGATTCATCGACGATTGCGTCCTCGCCGCCACCCTTGCCGTTTGTCCTTAGCGTCGGTGTCACCGGACACCGGCTCGAGGCTCTGCCGGCGGGGTCGGTGGAGACGCTGGAAACGCGCGTGCGCGAGGTGCTCGGTGAGATCCAGCGCGCGGTTCGCAAAGTCATCGAAACTCATGGCGATAGTTACTCCG
Organism: Sphingomicrobium sp.; assembly: GCA_035261225.1. GTDB lineage: Bacteria > Pseudomonadota > Alphaproteobacteria > Sphingomonadales > Sphingomonadaceae > Sphingomicrobium. Next base: position 7,588 of record DATFUB010000035.1, on the reverse strand, counting down.
CCGATCCACCGCGCCTGGTGTTTATCTCGCCGATTGCCGACGGGGCCGATCAGATCGCCGCGGAGATCGCCGTTTCGATGGGCTACGAACTGCGTGTGGTCATGCCGAGCGCGCTTGAAGACTATCGCAAGGAAATGCTCGACACTGCAACACGCGACCGGTTCGACCGGCTCGTCGCCGCGGCCGCCTCACGCTTCGAGCTGCCAGGCGACGCGGGCCGCCTCTTTCACGGCTATGTCCTGGCGGGGCGCGCGACCGTCGCCCATTGCGACATCTTGCTGGCAGTGTGGGACGGGCTTCCGGCGCGCGGTCGCGGGGGGACCGCGGAAGTCGTGACGCTGGCCCTGAGCCGGGGCTCGCCGGTAGTCCATTTGTCGACCACCCTCGGCACGCCGCCGATGCTGCGCTGGAGCGCCTTCGACCCGACCGTCGTAACGGACCGTGACGAGCCGACGATCGAGCGGCCGTTCGACCAGGAAAATGTCGACCGGCTGGTCGCGGCCCTGGTGGCGCCGCCGCCCGATCGGCGCGAACAAGTATACGCCGCGCGCTATCAGGCCGAGCGCAATCGGCGGTGGAAGGTGCGGATCGAATATCCGCTGCTCCTTGCGTTCGCCGGTGTAAAACGGATCGGGCCAGGTGCGTGGAAAGCGCAGCATTGCTCGGAGTACACCCGTAGTGAATGGCAGGCCTATCGCGAGGCATGTGCCGATCGCCACGGCTTGGACGCGTCGATCGACCGGATCGAGCTTTGGTACGATTGGGCCGACCGCCTTGCTGGCCATGTCGCCCAATCCTACCGGAGCGGACACGTGTTCAACTTCCTGCTCGGTGCTGCCGCGGTTCTGCTGGCGGTGACGACGCTGGTACTTCCCCAGGCGAAAGTTCTGCTGGCGGTGGGCGAATTCCTCGCGGTGGTCGCGATCCTCGCCAACACCAGCATTGGCACCAGACAGGAATGGCACCGCAAATGGCTCGATTATCGCCAGCTTGCCGAGCGGCTGCGGCCGATGCGCAGCCTCAAATTGCTCGGGGTCGCGGCGCCGGATCCGCCGGGTACCGCGGCAAATCCCGTCGCCCGGCGATGGGTCGAATGGTATTCGGCCGCTGTGTGGCGGGCGACCGGCTGTCCGACCGGTCGACTTGACGCCAAGACGGCAGATTCGCTGGCGATCGCGATCGCCGAACATGAAATAGCGCCGCAAATCGCTTACCACCGCGCAACGTCGGCTCAGGTTGAGCGGCTCGATCACCGGCTTGAGACATTGGGCACAGCCTTGTTTTCGGCCTCGCTGTTCAGTTGCGCTTTCCTGCTGGTCGCATTCGCCGTTTCGCATGAGTGGGTGGAGGCTCACGCGGATTGGTTCGTTATGATCTCCGCGGGCCTGCCGGCGATTGGCACGGCAATCTTCGGAATCCGTTTCCAGGGCGACTTCGGTGGCAGCGCGGTTCGCTCGCAATCCACCGCCGACAGGCTCGACCTTATTGTCGGCGAGCTCCGCGAGCCGCGCCTCGGGCTGTCGCGGACCGCGGATCTGGTCGAGGAAGCGGCCCGGGCAATGCTGTCCGACCTCGACGAATGGCAATTGGTCAACCAGCAGCGCGACTTGTCGATCTAGCCCTGGTCCGTATCGCCCCAGCGCCAGCGCCAGCCGCCGCGCGTGGTGCGGGCGGTGATGACCATCAGCGTCACGGTTGCCGGGATGAGAATCGCGAATGCGACGAACGGGCGGGTTGAGAAGCCGAGCGCCGCACCGAAGGCAAGGGCAAGATAGGCGAGAGTGACCGCCCAGCCCTGCCAGGCGATCGGCATGCCGGAGCCAAAACCGTAGCGCTTGGGCGCGAACCATTCGGGACCATCGTCACTCATTCGTTCCTCCTTTAGGAGGCCGGCCGCGCTTGCGCGGATTGGGCGCCTTGAGCTTGACCCCCCGACTGACGAGCGCCTCGCGCAACAGGCACTCAACCTGTGCGTTCACGCTTCGGAGCTCGGCGGCAGCGCAGCGTTCGACCGCCGCCCACAGGGCGGGGTCGACGCGTAGCGGATACGCCTTGCGCTCGCCGCCGTCCGCCATCGCTCAGGTGTACAGCGTGCCGGTGTTGACCACGGGTTGGGTGTCGCGCTCGCCGCACAACACGACCATCAGGTTGGAGACCATCGCCGCGCGCCTCTCGTCGTCGAGCTCAACGACATTCTTCGCCGACAGCATTTCGAGCGCCATTTCAACCATGCCCACAGCGCCCTCGACCAGGGTCTTGCGGGCCGCGACAACCGCCTGCGCCTGCTGGCGGCGGAGCATCGCGCCAGCGATTTCCTGCGCGTAGGCGAGGTGGGTGAAGCCGCATTCGTCGACCGTGATTCCGGCGACCGCGAGCCGCGCCTGGAGCTCGGTCCTGAGCTCGCCCCCGACCTGGTCGTGGTTGCCGCGCAGAGTTACTTCCTGATGCTCGAAATCGTCGTACGGGTAGCGCGAGCCGATGGTCCGGATCGCGGCTTCAACCTGGACCCGGACGAACTGTTTGTAATCGTCGACGTCGAATAGTGCCTGGGCGGTATCGACCACGCGCCACACGATCTGCGCCGCCATCTCGATCGGGTTGCCGCGCAAGTCGTTGACCTTGATCTTGTCCGAAATGAAGTTGTTGGCGCGGACCGAGACCTTCTTCTTGGCCATCCACGGCCACGTCCAGCGCAGGCCGGTGTTGCGGTCAGTCCCGCTATATGAGCCGAACAAGGTGATCGCCACGGCCTGGTTGGGCTGGAGCATGTAGAAGCCGGGCATGATCAGGATGAACACCAACGTCGCAAGAATGATCAGAAGGACGTTGAGACCACCGCCAGGACCGTTGGGCAACGACCCGATCGCGAAAATATCGGCGAGCACCGCCAGAACCAGCGCGACCAGCATGGCGTAGCCGCTCGCCGTGGATGCCGGCCGTTCTGACGTTGCCGTCAACGCAATGATTTTTTCGTTGGCCACTTTTTTGCCTCCCTTAAATTGATATCATAATAATATGCAAACCAAAGCCTGGTCAACTAGAATCGTATGGAATGCCCCGCTATGGCCCGCGCATGTCGAGACAAGGTTGGCACCTAGTAATTCACGGCGGTGCGGGTTCGATGCGGCCCAAGCACGGCGATCCCGATCACGAGCAGCGCGCCCGCCAAGGTTTGCGAGCGGCGCTCGACGCCGGCGCGGCGATCCTCGCCGAAGGCGGCGCGGCGCTCGACGCGGTCGAGGCCAGCGTCCGACAGCTCGAGGACGATCCGTGCTTCAACGCCGGGCGCGGCAGCGTGCTGACCAGCGAAGGCCGCGTCGAGCTCGATGCCGCGATCATGGACGGCGCGACCCGCCGCGCCGGGGCGGTCGCCGGCCTGCGCGCAACCCGCGCGCCGGTCAGCCTCGCGCGGCGATTGATGGAACAGGGCCCGCACGTGTTCCTCTCCGGCAGCGGTGCCGACGGCTTCGCCCGCGACGCCGGTCTCGAACAGGTCGAAAACGCCTGGTTCGTGACCACGGAGCGCCGCCGCCAGCTCGACGAGTTGCTTGAGCACGGCGGGTTCGACGCCGACGTCAAATATGGCACCGTCGGCGCAGTGGCCGTCGATGAGGGCGGCCATGTCGCGGCTGCGACTTCGACCGGCGGGCTGACCGCGAAGCGCTGGGGAAGGATCGGCGATTCGCCGTTGATCGGCGCGGGCACCTATGCCGACGACCGTTCCGCCGCGGTGTCGGCAACGGGCTCGGGCGAATATTTCATCCGCGCGGTCGCGGCGCACCAGTTGGCCGAACGCGTCCGGCTTGGCGGGGAAACGCTTCAAGCGGCGCTGGACGGAGTCCTGGCTGACATCAGCGACCTCGGCGGTACTGGCGGGCTCATCGCGGTCGCGCCGAATGACGAAACCGCGTGGGGCTTCACGACACCGGCGATGTACCGCGGAAGAGCCGACAGCGCCGCTCGGACGGTCGCGATCTACGCCGACGAGGACGAACGGTAAGGTAGCGCTTCGGCCATCCACTGCGCTTCCTGCGCGATGGCGGCGCGCTCGGTCGCGACGAAATCGGCGACGGCATCGCGAAAGCTGCGATTGGGAAGGAAATGCGCCGAGCAGGTGATCACCGGCTCATAGCCGCGCGCGAGCTTGTGCTCGCCCTGGGCGCCGGCCTGAACTGAAGACAGGCCGTGGTCGATCGCCCATTCGATCGCCTGGTAATAGCTCAGCTCGAAGTGGAGGAACGGCACTTCGTCGATTGTGCCCCAATAGCGGCCGTAAAGCGCATCGGGCCCGACGAGATTGAGCGCCCCGGCAATCGGGACCGAGCCGCGGTAAGCGAGGAACAACAGCAAGCGGTCGCCCATCCGCTCGCCGATCAAATCGAAGAATTCGCGGGTGAGATACGGCTGGCCCCATTTGCGCGACCCGGTGTCCTGGTAGAACGCCCACATCGCATCCCATTCCGACGGGCCGATTTCCGCGCCGCGCAACGACCGGAATTCGAGTCCGTCGCGGGCGGCCGAACGCTCCTTGCGGATAGTCTTGCGCTTGGCGCTGCGGAGCGCGCCGAGGAAATCGTCGAAGCTGGCGTAGCCGCGATTGAACCAGTGATATTGCAGGCCGTGGCGGATCATCCAGCCGCGCCGCTCGCACTCGACCGCGCCGGCTTCTTCGATGAAGGTGATATGCGCCGAGGACAGATCGTTTTGCGCCGTCACCGCCTCGACGGCGGCGAGCAATTGTTGCGGGCGATGGCCGAGCAGGCGCTGCCCCGGTACCGGCGTGAACGGCAACGCGATCTGGAGCTTGGGATAATAACGCCCGCCGGCGCCTTCCCAGGCTTCGGCCCAGCCGTGGTCGAACACATATTCGCCCTGACTATGACCCTTGAGATAGGCCGGAGCGGCGGCGAGCAGCCGCCCGTCCTCCTCGACCAGGATCGGGGCGGGAGACCAACCCGTGCCAGGCCCGACGCTGCCCGAATCCTCAAGCGACGAGAGGAACGCGTGGCTGAGCAGCGGGTCGCCGCCGGCCAACGCGTCCCATTGCGCGGCATCGACCGCCGCCACGCCGGACGCCAGCCTTGCGAGGATCTCAGATTCGCGGTCGGCCATCGCTTTCCCAAATGAGCGCGTCGGCCTGAACCGCGGCTTGCGCGCGTTCAGCCGCAGAGCGGATCGTCCAGCTGTAGACCGGCATTTTGCGGCGGACGCGAGCCACCCAGGACGAACCGAGCGAGGCGCGATCGACCGCGAGAAATTGCGGCGCGGCGAGCCACATCGTCGTTTTGCGTCGGAGTTGCGGCAGGCTGGCTCTGACGACGAGCCCCCGGCGAATCTCGGGCAGGTTGGTCTTCACCAACCGCGATATGCGAGGATCGAAACTCATGACGCCCAAGGGGCCAGCGTAACCCTTCAGCGCGAGACGAAGCGCCGGAGCCCACCGCCAGATATCCTGTTCGACCTTGATCTCGAGCAGCAGCGGTACCCGGCCAGCAACCATCTGCAGCAGGCTTGCGAGCGTCGGCATCGGTTGCCCGCCGATCCGCAGGCGCGCCAATTCTTCGAGAGTGGAAGCGCCGATACGCATCGGGCTTGCGCACATCCGCCATGCGTCCGCGTCGTGAAACACGACAATCTGGTTGTCGCGGGTGAGCCGAAGATCGCATTCGATCCCCGCGCGGAACTCGAGCGCGGCGGCAAAGGCGATCAGGCTGTTCTCGGGAAAAGCCGTGCCGGAATGCAGCCCGCGATGGGCGAACCCCGCCGGTCCGGGATCGAGTGGGTCAGGGCCGGACGGCGACGATCGCATCCACTTCTACGGCGACGCCCAGCGGCAGCACCGCGACCCCGACCGCGCTGCGCGCATGGCGGCCGGCCTCGCCGAACACGTCCTGCATTAGCTCGGACGCGCCGTTGGCGACCTTGGGCTGGTCGGTGAACGCCGGCGCACTGTTCACGAACACGCCAAGTTTGACGACGCGTTCGACCCGGTCGAGCGACCCGAGCGCAGCCTTCATCTGCGCCACCAACATCACGCCGCAGCGCCGCGCCGCGGCGATCCCGCCGTCGAGGTCGACGTCCTCGCCGAGCCGGCCTTTGATCAGGCTGCCGTCCTCGGCGAAGCTGATCTGTCCGGAAATATGGAGGAGGCCGCCATGCTCGACCGCGGGCACATAAGCGGCGACCGGGGCGGCGGGCTGGGGCAGAGTGATGCCGAGCGCGGCGAGGCGTTGATCGATGCTCATGCGCCCGCCCCAAGCACCGGCAGTCCCACGAATCAACCCTCGCGGTGGACGGCGAAGCCGGCGAAGCTCTGGTTCACCGGCATCAGCTCGATCGTGTTGATGTTGAGGTGCGGCGGCAGGGTCGCAATCCACCAGATGGTCTCGGCGAGGTCGCCGGCGGTCATTGGAATAACGCCGGCATAGAGCTTGTCCGACGCGTCCCGGTCGCCGCCGGTGCGGACGATCGTGAATTCGGTCTCCGCCATTCCCGGCTCGATCGACGTTACTCGCACGCCGCTGCCGTGGAGATCGCTGCGCAGATCGAGCGAAAATTGGCGCACGAAGGCCTTGGTGCCAGCGTACACCGCTCCGCCCTTGTACGGATAGGTCGCCGCGACCGACGACAGGTTGATGATCGCGCCCTTGCGTTCGACGATTTTGGGCAGGAGCGCCCGGGTCAGCGCAACCAAGCCGGTAATATTGGTGTCGATGACGGTTTCGATCCGGTCCCAGTCCGTGTCGGGCAGCGAGTCGGTTGGCGGCGCGAGGCCGGCGTTGTTGAGCAACAGGTCGATGCCACCCCACGGCGCGTCGAGCCCCGCAAGCTTTTCGAGTGCCGTCCGGTCGCGCATATCGACCTCAAGCGGCAGGAACGCATCGCCGAGGTCGTCCGCAAGCGCCTTCAGCCGGTCGCCGCGACGGCCCGTGCCGATCACCCGCCAGCCGCCCTCAACGAAGCGCCGCGCCGCGGCTTCGCCGATTCCCGCCGTCGCTCCGGTAATCAATATCGTCTTGGTCATGTGGGGTCCTCAAAGGTTTCAAGTGTGCGCCCGGCGGCCACCAGCTCATCCGGCTTCAGGCCAATCTGCTCCGAAACGGCGACAAGGTCAGGCTCATGGGCTTCCAGAAAGCCGATCAGCGCACGGAGCAAGCCCCGATCATCCACCCGACGCCGAAGGTCGTCTGTCCCGATTCCGGTCAGGTCCAGGAACCGGCGGGCGCGCCGTTCGTCGGTCAGGGTCGCGGTCAGCGCCGCAAGCGCGATCGTATGTGCGTCGTTTGGCGTCTCGGCCGTCATGGCCTAGGCTCTTAAAAGCCGAGTGCGGGTGAGGGAAACAAATTGGCGAAGATCCTGATCGTCGAGGACAATGCGCTGAATATCAAGCTATTCTGCGACCTGCTCGCGGCGCATGGGCATGAGCCGCAGGCGGTGACCGACAGCCGCCAGGCGATCGATGCGGCGCACGATTTCGCGCCCGACCTGGTGATCACCGACATCCAATTGCCGCACGTTACCGGACTGGACCTGATTCAGCTGATGCGCGCGGACCGCCGGTTGGCCGACGTGCCGATCATGGCGGGGA
>DATFUB010000034.1:0-54072 GCA_035261225.1 Sphingomicrobium sp. | reverse complement strand
GTTCAGGCCGGTCAGCTGCTCGGGCGTGAGCCCGGACCGTTCGAGCAATGTGTCGGTGAGACAGGCGGTCTTCTCGTTCAACGAGAACCCTTTGGCGGTGAGGCTGACGATGACCTGCCGCTCGTCCTTCGGATTGCGCTCGCGGGTCGCGAAGCCGGCCGCTTCGAGCCGCTTGACCAACGGCGTGATCATGCTCGGCTCTAGCGCCAGCGCGTCGGCGATCGCCGAAATTGTCAGGCTTCCCTGCTCCCACAATGTGCTAAGAACGAGGTATTGCGGATAGGTCACGCCGAGCTTGTCGAGCATCGGCTTGTAGAGGCGGTTCACCGCAATCGTTGTTGCGTACAGCGAGAAGCAGAGTTGGCTGTCGAGAGGCAGTTTCATGATCATTCCTCCGCCATTCATTATCGCGATAAATATTGCCTTGACAAGGCTCGCGGTCGAGTCGTAATAGATAATTATCGCGATAATGATTATCGCATGAATAGAAAGGAACGAAACAATGACCGAGAAGCCCGTTAGCGTCGTCCTGGTTCACGGCGGATTTGTCGATGGCTCCGGCTGGCAGGGGGTCCACCAGATCCTGACCAATGACGGCTATGAAGTGATCGTCGTCCAGAACCCGACTATTTCGCTGACCGACGACGTGGCCTTCACCCGGCGCGCGATCGCGGCCGCCAAGCACCCGGTGGTCCTCGTCGGCCATTCCTATGGCGGTGTCGTCATCACCGAGGCCGGCAACGATCCCAAGGTCGCCAGCCTGGCCTATGTCGCCGCCTTCGCTCCCGATGCGGGCGAGTCGGTTGAAACGCTCATCGCCAATCCGCCTCCCGGCGCGTCGGTTCCGCCGATCCTGCCGCCGCAGGACGGCTTCCTGTTCCTCGATCGCGCACAATTCGCGGCCTCGTTCGCGGCCGACGTCGAGCCGGGCCTCGCGCAGTTCATGGCGGATTCGCAGGTGCCGTGGGGCCTCGAGGCGCTCGGCGGCAAAGTCACCGTGCCGGCGTGGAAGTCGAAGCCGAGCCACTATCTCGTGGCCACCGAAGATCACATGATCCCGCCGCCCGCGCAGCGTCAAATGGCAGCGCGCGCCGGCGCCGAGGTCGTCGAGACCGCCGGCAGCCACGCTTTCTATGTCTCGAAGCCGGCCGAGGTCGCGCGGCTGATCACGCAGGCCGCGACCGCGGCGGTCGAAGTCGCCTGATCAAGCCAGGCAGTTGACCGGAGGTGGCGCGGGCTAGGCTTTCTTGCCGAGCTCGCGCCAACTCTTTTCGCTGACCTCGACGCCATGCTTTTCGGCGGCCTTTTTGATCCGCCGCCAGGCCGCGTCGCGCTCGTCGTCGCTGACGCCCTCGACCTGATCGAACCGGGCGATCGCATTGCGCACATGGCTGGCGTTGTGGATCGGTTCCTTGCGCTCCTTGGGGAACGCGAACTTGTCGCTGTCGAGATGGTCGCGCTGGGCTTCCTTGAGTTCGGTCATCGGAAACCTCCTTTCGCGCCGATCAACGCGCGACGAAGGCCAGCGTGACATGAAATGAGCCCCGGCGCTTCGTGGAGGGGATCACCGAAGCGCCGGGGCTCATGCTGCGATCGTCGCGTGCTGCGATCGCAGGCGGGCAAAGCGGGAGGGGGGCGACCGCCTCGCCCATTCGAATTTTATGCCGCGAGGCGAATGCCGTCGCCGAGTGCCTGCTGGATTGCCTGCTCGCGCTGCTCGGGGCTCACCGCGAGTCCTTCGGCGACGACGAATTCAGGTTCGATGCCGAGGAAGTTGAACGCGGCCTTGAGGTATCGCTCGACGAACTCGAAGGCGGCCGTCGGCGATCCCTCACCATAGAAGCCGCCACGCGCCAGCGCGATGATCACGCGCTTGTCGCCGACCAGGCCTTCGGGGCCGTTTTCCGTGTAGCGGAAGGTCGTGCCGGAGATCGCAATGCGGTCGAACCAGGTCTTGAGCTGGGTTGGAATGGTAAAGTTGTACATCGGTGCGCCGATCACGATGGTGTCGGCGGCGAGGAATTCGTCGAGCACCGATGTGTCGGCGAACTCGGCGAACGTCAGGTGCGGCAGCGGGCTCGCGACGAGGTCGCGATAGACGATCTGTTCGCCCCACTGGGCGCCTTTGAGCTGATCGACGATATGCTTGGTCAGCTGACGGCTGGCGCTCTGCTCGCCGTTGATGCTGCTATCGATATGCAAGATGGTCACTATTGCCTCCTTGGTATGGAATTGTTACTGAGGCACCCTAAATAACCACCAGCGAATCGCTCGCAAGAACGCACTTTTTTGTGGCAGACGAACAAATTTGTGGTGTGGGAACACCGCTGTGACTGGAGACCAACGATGAAGGACCCGAGCAATCCCGTATGCCGCACGATCAGCACCCTGCTCTCGCGGATCGGCGACAAATGGACGGTGCTCGTCGTCCAGACGCTGGGCAGCGGATCGAAGCGCTTCAATGAGCTTCGGCGTGAGATCCCGAGCGTGTCGCAGCGCATGCTGACGCTGACCCTGCGCAACCTCGAGCGCGACGGCCTCGTCAACCGCACCGTCACGCCGTCCATCCCGCCGCGGGTCGATTATGAGCTGACCGCGCTCGGCCAGTCGCTGCAGGTCCCGATTTGCGGTCTCGCCAACTGGGCGATGGACAATGTCGGGGCAATCCACGGCGCGCAGGCCCGCTTCGACGCCGAGCACGACCAGGCCGAAGCCGCCTAGCCGTGTCGATCGACGTCACGGAATTTACTTCCGTGACGGCTTCCGTGTCTCACGGCGCACCATTCCCGGACTGTCCCGACATGGACCAGCCTCATCCTGGCCGTCGCCCGCGGCACTACTGACGTGTAGCGGATGCGCCGACGGCCCGAGCGATCGGGCACGCGGAAGGAAATGCCATGAAGCTGATTGTGATTGCGACTACCCCGCTCGCTTTGTCGGCCTGTGCCGAATTCCCGGCCGGAACGCGCGCCGGGGTTCCCCAAAGACAATTTTGAGTTGAGCCACAACACGGTTCCCGCTTCGCAGGAAGCGACGACCCCGGCTCAACTGGGGCGTTAACTCCCGCGAAAATAGCTGTGGCGATGCCGACTAGAGGGGTGCGCGTCGCGCCACCCCTCCAGCGATTCAAGCCGCCTCAGTGAGGCTGATGGGCGCAAGCCACGTCATATTGCGACACCGACGCTGTATTCCGCGAGTTCTGGGGTTTCTCGCCGGCATATTGCGTTCCGGCCTTGCCGTCGGGATTGAACGCCGAGCCTGGCGCGGTCGCGGAATGCCCTGGCGTCGTGCCCGTGGTCTCGCACGATTGATTGGGCTGACCGGTGGCGTGGGCCGGGCCGTTCGTGTGGTTCCAGCCGGTTCCGTTGGTCGAACCTAGGCTGGTGTTCGTAGTTGGCTGGCTCATCGGGCCCCGGCCCATTGATGCGCCCATGGATGCGCTCGGGCCTGCTCCGCCGCCCTGGCCGGGATGCGCAAGGATTGTGGCAGGCGAAACGATTAGAGCGCCCGCCGCCATTAACAGCGTGGTCGTTCTCATTTTTTCACTCCTTTTGGGGCCGCCCGGATGCGTGGCACAGCCCGTCGCTACCCTGTTCAAGCCCCGCTCAAGCAACGTACAGAACAGCGACTTGTTGCTCCCCCGGACGCGATTCTGTCCCTGATTGGCGGCAGATGAAGCGATCCGCGAAGCGCCGGCGCGTCTCCGACTGCTCATCCATGGCGCTCGCTTGGGATGCTTACGGGGCGGTGGGCTTCAGATGGTCGACGAAAAATCCGACGATCTCCGTCGTCGACCGGACCCGGTTCGGAGTCTTGCGCCAGCCATGACCCTCATCCGGGAACAGCGTGTACCTCACGGGCACGCCGCGCGTCTTCATCGCGGCAACGATCTGTTCTGCTTCCACGACCGGCACGTTGGTGTCGTTCGCACCGTGGAGGACGAACAGCGGCGTCTTCACCCGGTCCAGTTTATGGATTGGGGAAAGGGCCTGCAGGACGTCGAGCTGAGTGGCCGGATCGCCATACTCGGTCGTCGAAATCGCAGCCATCCAGGGCTCGGATTCGCGAAAGAAGCTCTCGAAATTGACGATCCCGTACAGGTCGGCGGCGGCCGCGAACATGTCCGGGAATTCCGTCACGGCAGCCATCACCATATAGCCGCCGTAGCTTCCGCCCATTATCCCAACACGCTTCGGATCGGCGATCCCCCTGGCCACTAGCGCGTCCGTAGTCGCCTTGATGTCGCGGACGGCGCCGACGCGCTTGGCGCCGTCGTCCATCGCCATGAATGCCTTGCCGAAGCCGGACGAGCCGCGAACGTTGGGAGCAAACACGGCTATCCCGCTTGCAGCCAGGGCCTGCGCATCAGCGCTCATGGTCGGTCGAGCCTGGCCTTCCGGACCGCCATGATAGATGAAAACGACGGGCATGGGTCCAGTGGCGCCCCGCGGCTTGTACAGCCAGCCGGATAGCGGCACTCCGTCATGCGCCTTGTAGGCGATGAGCTCGGGACGCACGAGTTCGGCGAGGTTCACCCCGTCGTGCCTGCTTTGCGTCGTCTGGACGATCGCGCCGGAACCGATGTCGATCAGGTAGATGTCGGTGGTGCGATCCGCGCCCGCGCCGACCACCGCGAGCGTTCGCCCGTCGGCGCTGAACTCAGCGGGAAAGGCCAGGTCGAAGGGCAGCTTCGGCCCCGGCCGGACGCGTCGTGATGCGATGTCGAGCCACGCCAGCTCGGAACGGCCGCCCACGTTCCACACCAACGCGGCAGTGCTCCCGTCGTCGCTCAGCACCGCACCTTCGGCGACGGCGTCGTCGCGCTCGGCGAAGTAGCGGATCGGCGAAGGTTTGGCATCGGCTCCGACTTTAATGGTGCCAAAGGCCTGGCTGTCGCGGCCGACGTTCGAAATGACGTATACCGTCCGGCCATCGGGCGACAGCTCGCCCCAGTCGGTCTCGGCCTTGCCCTCGTGCGGCGTCAGAAGCGCCTCTTTGCCCGTCCGGAGCTCGATCAGGTAACCGTTGACGTCCCCCCGGCCGATCAGCCGACCGAGGACCGCGCGGTCGGCGCGCACGTCCGACAGGGAGTTCAGGCCCTTGTCCGCCGCGAGCATGGTCCACTTGCCCGTCGCGACATCTATCAATGCGGGGTCTCGGGCGGCTGGATGGTCCTTGTTGCTGTCAACCATGAGGCGGGTGCCGTCACGGGTCCACCCGCTCAGACCGTTATTCTCCTTGCCTCCTGGCGTAAGCCGCACGGCCCCACTGCCGTCGGCGTTGATGACCCAAATCTGCGTGTTGAGGCCGCCGCCGGGGAGAACCGAATAGGCCAGCCGGTCCGACGCGGGGGACCAGAAGACGCTGCCGACCGGATCCACGAGATTGGTGACCTGCCGCGCAGCCCCGGTGCTGAGGTCGCGCACCCAGATTTGCGGGCTTCCGCTCTCGTTCGAGAGGTAAGCCATCCGCCGACTGTCCGGTGAAAATGTCGGCGACGTCGCGCTGCTAATCTTGCCGAGCGCTTCGACCTTCTTTGCCACATCGGCGTTCTGCGCCGATGCCGGCCGGACGAGAGCCGCCGCTGCCAACAACGCCGCGCAGAATATCCTCGGCATAATGGTCTCCTGAAATGCCATGCTATCGGAAGACCGAGTGCCCGCAAAGGGAAAGCGGACATCGGCCTATTCGTCGCGGAAGAGCTCGGTCAGCTCGCCCTCAAGAAGGTCCCCGAACACCGTTCGTCCTGAGCTTGTCGAAGGACTGATTTTGACTTGAACTGGCGAGCGCCGCGAGCGCTGGTCGGGGTCCTAAATTTTCCCAAATCTAAGAACGTAGCATGGCCCAGCGTGACGTGAACCTAAGCGCCGTACCCCTTCTGACTGTATCATCTGGACCTACAGCCGAAATTGCGCGGCCAGTATCTACTTGGCGTAGCGGCTAGAAAGGAACGGCGATGAGGCGGCGCACAACAGTGACCGTAGTAGAATTTGCCGTGCACAAGTGCCTCTGGCCGCTGGCGTGGCTTGCGGCACTGGCACTACATTATCTCGCCTGAGACTCCCGCCGCTTGCCAAGCTTGCTATCCTTGTGCGGTTTGGGAGGAGTCGCGAGCATCCGCTTAAGAGTGGCGTCTGCTCGTTTGGCGGTTTCTCGGTCGGAAGAATCGTCTTGTTTGTGAGCAATGGTTATGACGATAGATGTTACTCCATATCCAGAGCATCTCAAGTTTCTCGCAACGCCAGAAGCTGATTATCTGGCCGAGCTTTATCTACTCCAAGCGGACCTGAACGCAGCTTACAGCACGCTATCACTCTACTTCGATAAATTCGCTTTCTCGGAGGGCATGAGGGAGGGCGAGTTCGCGACAATATCGTCCAGTCTCTTCCGCGACGGCATCATCCTGTATTGCGCCTGCTTCAGCACTAGAGACCCTAACAAGCTCAAGCCCAAGACCGTCTACGGCCACATGGAAGGCTGGGAGGGCTACTGTCGGAAACTCCTTGATATACGTGATGCCTTTGTGGCGCATAACTTCGGCCCACAGCGGCAGCATAACATCGTTGTCATTGCCCTGGAGGTTGGCGGCCAGCTTGTTCCTGCTGGCTACAATCAGGTCTTCATGCGCTTCGTCGGGTGGGTTGCGGACGAAGGTAAGCAGCTTCTCCATTACGTCGAAGTAGCGCGCGAACACATAAAGAAGAGCATCGAAGAAGCTGAAAAGCTGGTGCTGGATGCCGTGGCAGCTCTCACAGCGGAGGAGTTGGCCGCGCTTCCTGACGCGGAATTATCGATGCCGAATGTTGCAGATTATCGGATCAGCCGTTCAAAAAATTTCGCGAGAGCGGGCGAGGACAACGCCGACCGCTTCCAACACGTCGATGGATTCAAACAATCGAAGGCGAACTAGAGCCCCGTCGCTCAGATCAACAGCGCGCGGGTCCTGATGAAGAAGCTCCTCCGACAGAACCCGAACCAACGCGGTGATGCTGCCCTCCGAAGGACTTTGCGAGTCGCTCATTGGCTGTCCTACGTCAAGTATGTAATTGCCCCCAATCTGACCTCATCGGTAATTTTAGCTTTCCTACGCCACACCTATTTGGTTACAGATCGCGCATGCCCACGCCCCAGCCCGCTCGATTTCACCCCAGCCCCGATGCGCGATCGGCACGCTGGACTGCACCTCGACAATTTGGTCGACAAGACGACCTTCCCGGCGACGGCCTCGACGAACCCGCGCGCGCGTCGGGGTGCCAACTTTGTCAACTTTCGCTGGCAACGTCGCTTTGCGTGACCGCCGCGCTGGTTTAGGCGAAATCCATGCTCAAGACCGTCACCACCGACATCGCCGCGCTGAAGCTCCTCGACGATCGGCTGCGCTGGCTCTCGGCCTGGACCATCCATCACGCCAACCACATCCGCGACAGCGCCGATGGGCTAAAGGTCGGCGGTCATCAGGCGAGCTGCGCGTCGATGACCGCGATCATGGCCGCGCTCTATTTCCACGCGCTCGGCGAAAACGATCGCGTCGCGGTCAAGCCCCACGCCGGGCCGGTGCTCCACGCGATCCATTATCTGCTCGGTTCGCAGAGCCGCGAGGCGCTCGAGAATTTCCGCGGCTTCGGCGGCGCGCAATCCTATCCCAGCCGGACCAAGGACAAGATCCCGGTCGACTTCTCGACCGGCTCGGTCGGCCTTGGCGTCGGGGTCACGTTGTTCGCCAGCCTGGTCCAAGATTATCTCGCGGCGCACGGCTGGCTCAACGGCCGGGATCGCGGCCGCTTCGTCGCTTTGATCGGCGACGCCGAGCTCGACGAAGGCAATATCTACGAAGCGATCATCGAGGGCGCCAAGCACGACGTCCGCAACCTGTGGTGGATCGTCGACTACAACCGCCAGAGCCTCGACGCGACCAGCGCAGACCGCATGTTCGAGCGGTTCGACGAGATTTTCAAAAGCTGCGGCTGGCGGGTCGTCGAATTGCGCTACGGCAAAGCGCTCAAGGCCGCGCTCGACCAGCATCCCAAGCTCAAGGCGTGGTTCGAAGCCCTGCCCAACGCCGAACTGTCGGCGCTCCATTACCAGGGCGGCGCGGCGTGGCGCGCGCGGATCGCCGCCGAACTCGGCAAAGGTGCCACTGCGTTCCTCAGGGATCATGACGACGCCGCGCTCGCCGCTCTGTTCACCGATCTCGGCGGCCATTGCATGGACAGCCTGGTCGAAGCTTTCGACGCCGCGCGGGATGACGTGCCCACCCTGTTCATCGCCTGGACGATCAAGGGCTACGGCCTGCCGTTCGCCGGCCACAAGGACAATCACGCCGGCCTGATGAACCCGACGCAGATGGCCGCGCTGCGCGATGCGATGGGCGTGCGCGAAGGCCATGAGTGGGAGCCGCTCGAAAGCGTCGGCGACAATGCCCGGCCGGGCGTCCAATCGCTGCTCGATCGCAGCCGCATCCTCCGCGAAAAGCGCCGCCGCGCGTTTGGCGAAATTGACGTTCCGGCGATTCCAGCCCCCGCCGGCGGCGAGCAATCGACCCAGGCGGCGTTCGGCCGGATTTTGCTCGATCTGTCCAAGGCCGGCCGCGAACTCGCCGACCGCATCGTCACTACCTCGCCCGACGTCACCGTCTCGACCAACCTCGGCGCGTGGGTCAACCAGCGCGGCCTGTTTCGCCGCGACGCGGTCGCCGATGTTTTTGCCCAGCATAAGATCGCATCGGCGCAAAAATGGTCGGCCGATCAGGATGGCCAGCACATCGAACTCGGCATCGCCGAGAACAATCTGTTCCTGATGCTCGCCGCCGCCGGGCTCGCCGGCGACCTGTTCGAAACCCGCTTGTTCCCCATCGGCACGCTCTACGATCCGTTCATCGCCCGCGGGCTCGATGCGCTCAATTACGCTTGCTACCAGGACGCACGTTTCCTGCTTGTCGCGACCCCGAGCGGGATTACGCTCGGCGCGGAAGGCGGCGCGCACCAGTCGATCAATCCGCCACTGATCGCCCTCGGCCAACCTGGCCTCCGCCATTACGAGCCGGCCTATGCCGACGAGCTCGCGGCGATGATGGAGTACGCCTTTCGGCTGATCGACGATCCCGCCGGTGAAAGCACCTATTTGCGCCTCTCGACCCGCACCATCACCCAGGTCGAGCGCCCGGACGACAGCTGGCGCGAAGGTGCGCTTCAAGGCGGCTACTGGCTCCGCCCGCCCGCTCCCGGCGCAGAAGCCGCGATCGTCGCGATGGGTGCGGTGATGCCCGAAGCGCTCGCTGCCTGGGGCGAGCTCACGGCCGACATTCCCGGCCTCGGCCTGCTCGCAATCACCTCGCCCGACCTGCTCCACCGCGGCTGGACCGCCGCCCAGGCGTCGCGCTGGAAAAATCCTCCCCGGAACGGGGAGGGGGACCATCCAAAGGATGGTGGAGGGGGCCCCTCACACGTGGAAACGCTCCTTTCGCAATTGTCGCCTTCCGCCGGCCTCGTGACCCTCGCCGACGCCGCGCCCGCGTCGCTGTCGTGGCTCGGCGGCGTGCTCGGTCAGCGCGTCGCGCCACTCGGCGTCGAGCGCTTTGGCCAGACCGGCAGCCTGCCCGATCTCTACGCCGCCTACCGCCTCGACGGCGACGCGATCACCGAAGCCGTTGCCGAGTTGCTGCTGCCTGCCTAGAGCGGGCTCATGGCCGGACGGTATTTCGACGAATGGCAGATCGGCGACCGCGTCGAGCATGCGGTGCGGCGCACGGTGACCGAGACCGACAACGTCCTCATTTCGGCCCTGACCCACAATCCGCAGCCGCTGCATCTCGACCATGAAGCCGCCGCCGCGTCCGAATTCGGCAAGCCTTTGGTCAATTCGGTCTACACTTTCGGGCTGATGATCGGCGTCAGTGTCGCTGACACGACGCTCGGCACTTTGGTCGCCAACCTCGGCTACGACGCGCTCAGATTCCCCAGCCCCGTGTTCGCCGGCGACACCCTGCGCAGCGAAACCGAGTGCGTCGCCGTCCGCGCGAGCAACTCTCGCCCCAACGCCGGCATCGTCACCTGGGCGCACCGCAGTTTCAACCAGCGGAATGAGTTGGTGTGCGAATGCACTCGCACTGCGCTCCTGCTCAAGAAGCCGTCATGACGCCGCGCAGCTGGCTGTTCGTGCCGGCGGACAGCGAAAAGAAGATCGCCAAAGCGCTCGACAGCGAGGCCGACGCCATCATCTTCGACCTCGAGGACAGCGTCGCGCCGACGCAGAAGGCCACGGCCCGCGACATCCTCAAGACCCTGCCGAAGCGCTCGAACGGCCCCGAATGGTGGGTGCGGATCAATCCCCCCGGCAGCGAATTCCACAAGGACGATTTGACGTTGATCGGCAGCGCTTACGTCCACGGCATCGTCTTGCCCAAGACGGAAAGCGGCGCGGACGTGACCCAGCTGGCTCACCGAACCGGCAACATCCCGGTCCATGCCATCGTCACCGAGACTCCGGCCAGCCTGTTCAACCTGCTCAGCTACCGCGATCTCGGGTCGCCCCTCGCCGCGATGAGCTGGGGCGCGGAGGATTTATCGGCGGCGCTCGGCGCATCGTCCAAATATGATGCCAGCGGCGAACTCAGCTTCACCTACCAGCTATCCCGCTCACTGTGCCTCGCCGGCGCGGTCGCTGCCGGGGTCCAGCCGGTCGACGGCGTGTTCGCGGACTTCAAGGACGACGCCGGACTTCAGGCCGAAGCCGAGGCCGCGCGGCGCGAAGGCTTCACCGGCAAGCTCGCCATCCACCCGGCGCAGGTCTCAATCATCAACACCGCGTTCACGCCCTCCGCCGAGGACGTCCGGCACGCCGCGGAAATCGTCGCCGCGTTCGAGGCACAGCCCGACGCCGGGGTGCTTTCGGTTGGTGGCAAAATGGTCGACCGCCCGCATCTCATCCAGGCACGCCGCGTTTTGGAACGATCACGATAGGAGGCTGACATGGCCACGACCGCAGAACCACAACCCGCGAGCCCTCAGGAAGCCACCAACCAGCCGACCCCCGCCAAGGGCTGGGGCACCGACGCTCCCGATCAGCCGTTGCGGCCGATGGAGTTCGAACGCCGCGCGCTCCGCCCGGACGATGTCGCGATCCAGATCACCTATGCCGGGATCTGCCACAGCGATCTCCATACCTGCCGCAACGACTGGGCCAATTCCAACTACCCGGTGATCCCGGGCCACGAGATTGTCGGCACCGTCACCGCGATCGGCAACGAGGTCACCCGCCACCAGGTCGGCGACACCGTTGCCGTCGGCTGCATGGTCGACAGCTGCATGGAATGCGACCAGTGCCTCGCCGGCTGGGAAGTGTTCTGTCGCAAGGGCTGCGTCCAGACTTACAACAGCGCCGATTATCACGACGGGACGATCACCAAGGGCGGCTACACCGACCACATCGTCGTCCGCGACCATTTCGTCCTGAAGGTTCCCGCCGGCATGGATCCGGCGCTGACCGCGCCGTTGCTGTGCGCCGGGATCACGACCTATTCGCCACTGCGCCAATACAATGTCGGACCGACCACCAAGGTGGCGGTC
This sequence comes from Sphingomicrobium sp., assembly GCA_035261225.1. Classification (GTDB taxonomy): domain Bacteria; phylum Pseudomonadota; class Alphaproteobacteria; order Sphingomonadales; family Sphingomonadaceae; genus Sphingomicrobium. The sequence goes on along the minus strand of DATFUB010000034.1, from coordinate 42,508 downwards.
ATTGGGCTCGGCGGGCTCGGGCACATGGGCGTGAAGCTCGCCGCCGCAATGGGCGCGCACGTGACGATGATCACTACCACCCCGGCCAAGGGCGAGGACGCGCGGCGCTTGGGCGCGCACGACGTCATTATCTCGACCGACGCGGCGCAGATGCAGGCCGCCGCGACGCGCTTCGACTTCATCCTCAACACTATCCCCGTGCCTCATGAAATTGACGGCTATCTGCAACTGCTCGGCCGGTCGGGCCGGATGGTCATTGTCGGCGCACTGACCCAGATGCCCCCGTTCATCGGCGCGAACCTCATCTGGTGGAACCGCGCGGTCGGCGGCTCGGCGATTGGCGGCATTCCCGAGACGCAGGAAATGCTCGATTTCTGCGCGGCCGAGGGCATTTATCCCGATTGCGAAATGATCCGGATGGACCAGGTCAATGAGGCGTACGAGCGCCTATTGAGGAACGATGTCCGGTACCGCTTCGTGATCGACATGAGCCATGGCGTGTGAGCGAAGCGGTCCATCCCGTTCCTGCTGGCTTTAACGCCCGCATCGGCCCGTGGGAGCTCGCGGAACTCAACCGTTTCGAGGAATCGGACCCCGACGAATTCTGGCTCGACCAGGCGAAGCGCCTGACCTGGAACAAATTCCCCACCCAGGCTGGCGACTGGTCGTTCGATGAGGCGAATTTCGGGATCAAATGGTACGCCGACGGTGAACTCAACCTCTCGGTCAACTGCCTCGACCGTCACCTCGCCGAGCACGGCGACCGCACCGCTTTGATCTTCGAACCCGACGAACCCGGAGCGGGTCAGGCCTGGACCTATCGCGAGCTGTACGAAGAGACTTGCCGCTTTGCCAATTTGCTTCTGCAACGCGGGATCCGCCGTGGCGACCGGGTGATGCTCTACATGCCGATGATCCCCGAGGCGGCGGCGGCGATGCTCGCTTGCGCTCGGATCGGCGCAATCCATTCGGTGGTGTTCGGCGGCTTCTCGCCGGAGAGCCTTCACGGCCGGATCGTCGATTGCCACGCTTGCGCCGTGATCACCGCCGACGAGGGCATTCGCGGCGGCAAGCATATCCCGCTGAAGCGCAACGTCGACGCCGCACTTGAACAACGCGATGTCCCGACCGTCATCGTCGTCACCCGCACCGGCGCCGCCGTGCCGATGAAGCCCGGCCGCGACGTGGCTTATTCCGATTTGCGCGACGGCCTGGCGACGGATTGCGAGCCGGCCGTGATGAACGCCGAGGACCCGCTGTTCATCCTCTACACGTCGGGCTCGACCGGCCAGCCCAAGGGCGTGGTCCACACGACCGGCGGCTATGCGGTGTGGGCCGCGACCACCTTCGACTGGGTGTTCGACTACCGCGAGGACGACGTCTTCTGGTGTACCGCCGACGTCGGCTGGATCACCGGCCATACCTATGTCGTCTACGGCCCGCTGATGAGCCGCGCGACCAGCGTGATGTTCGACGGCGTCCCCAATTACCCGGATTTCGGCCGGTTCTGGGAAACGGTCGACCGGCTGGGCGTCACCATTTTCTATACCGCGCCGACCGCGATCCGCGCGCTGATGCGCGAAGGCGACGCGCCGGTGACGGCGCATTCGCGCCAGTCGCTGCGCCTGCTCGGCACCGTCGGCGAACCGATCAATCCCGAAGCGTGGAAATGGTATTGGCGCGTCGTCGGCGATGAGCGCTGTCCGATCGTCGACACCTGGTGGCAGACCGAAACCGGCGCGGCGCTGATTTCGCCCTTCCCCGGCGCGACCGACATGAAGCCCGGCAGTGCGACCAAGCCCCTTCCCGGGATCAAGCCGCTGCTGCTCGACCCCAACCACAACATCCTCGACGGAGCGGCGAGCGGAAATTTGTGCATCGCCGCCTCGTGGCCGGGCCAGATGCGCACCGTCTGGGGCGACCACGACCGCTTCTTCCAAACCTATTTCACCGCTTACCCCGGTCTGTATTTCACCGGGGACGGGTGCCGCCGCGACGAGGACGGTTATTATTGGATCACCGGCCGCGTCGACGACGTGATCAACGTCTCGGGGCACCGCATCGGCACCGCCGAGGTCGAAAGCGCGCTGGTCGCGCACCCCAAAGTCGCCGAGGCCGCGGTCGTCGCCTTCCCCCACGACATCAAGGGCAGCGCCATCTACGCGTTCGTGACGCTGAACGCCGGCGAAGAAGGCTCGGACGAGTTGCGCAAGGAATTGGTGCAGGAAGTGCGCAAAGACATCGGCGCGCTCGCCGCACCCGAGAAGATTCACTTCACCCCGGCGTTGCCCAAGACCCGCTCGGGCAAGATCATGCGCCGCATCCTGCGCAAGATCGCCGAAGGCGCGACCGACGGCTTCGGCGACACCTCGACGCTGGCCGATCCGAGCGTGGTCGACGCGCTGCTTGCGGGACGCCAATAAGGCTTTATCCCTCTGCACGGGGAGAGCGCGATGGCGAGCGTGGCCGAATCACATCAGCATAAGGCTTGGGGCATGGCGCGAGTCATCATCGCCTCATCCGCGGGCACCGCGTTCGAATGGTATGACTTTTTCATCTTCGGCAGCCTCGCCCCGGTCATTTCCAAGGTCTTTTTCGCGGGACTGGACGCGACGTCGGCATTGCTCGCGGCGCTCGCTCTGTTCGGCGCGGGATTCGTCTTCCGTCCATTGGGCGCGCTCATTTTTGGGGTCATCGGCGACCGCCTGGGCCGCAAGGGCGCGTTCCTGATCACCGTCAGTCTGATGGGCGCGGCGACTTTCCTGATCGGCTTCCTGCCGACTTATGCGCAGGCCGGAGCGCTCGGACCGGCCCTGCTCATCGCCCTTCGCATCCTTCAGGGCGTCGCGCTTGGCGGCGAATATGGCGGCGCCGCGATCTACGTCGCCGAACATGCGCCCAATAAGAAACGCGGCGCCTCGACCGGCTGGATCCAATCCTCGGCCTCGTTTGGGCTGCTCGCAGCATTGCTCGTCATCCTCGCCACGCGCACATCCGTCGGAGAGGACGCATTCGCCGCCTGGGGCTGGCGCGTGCCGTTTCTCGTCTCCGCGGTGTTGCTCGCGATCTCGGTGTGGATGCGCGCCAAGCTCGCGGAGAGCCCGCAGTTCATGAAGCTGCGCGAGGATGGGGAAGTCACCAAGGCGCCGCTGCGCGAAGCGTTCGGCAATGCCAAGAGCCTGAAGCGCGTGCTGATCGCGTTCTTCGGGATCATGTGCGCGCAGGGTGCCGTCTGGTATTTCACCTTCTTCTATATGCAGGTCTTTCTCGAGCGCTCGCTCGGCCTTCCCGCCCAGACCAAGGACCTGCTGCTGATCGTGATGACCGTCGTCAGCGCGCCGCTCTACGTCTATTTCGGCTCGCTGTCGGACCGGCTCGGGCGCAAGCCGGTGATGGTCGGCGGAATGCTGCTCGCGCTCGTCCTCTACTTCCCGGCGTCGCACTGGATCGCGGCAGCCGCGAACCCCGCGCTGGTCGAGGCCCAGCAGGCGACGCCGGTGTTCGTCGCGACCGATCCAGCGACCTGCTCCGTCCAGTTCGATCCGCTCGGCACGGCGAAATTCGACAGCGGTTGCGACATCGCCAAGAGCGTCCTCATCACCAGAGGCATTTCATTCCAGACGCGGGCCGCGAGCGACGGCCAGACCAAGGTGATCATCGGGACCGAAACCGTGCCGGTTGAGGACGGCACCGGACTCAGCGCGGCCGATCTCAAGGCACTGAAGGTCAAGGCCGCCGACGCCATCGGCGCCGAGCTCGAGCTTGCGGCTTACCCCAAGAGCGCCGACCCGGCGCACGCCAACATGACCTTGCTGATCATCATTCTGCTGTTGTTCGTGGTTGCCGCGACCGCGCTCTACGGTCCGCAGGCGGCGGCCCTGGTCGAGATGTTCCCGACGCGCGTCCGCTACACCGCGATGTCGCTGCCCTATCACTTCGGCACCGGCTGGGTCGGCGGGCTGCTGCCGTTCACCAGCTTCGCGCTCGTCGCGATCACCGGGAATATCTACGAGGGCTTGTGGTACTCGGTCGTGTTCACCGGCATTTCGGTGGTCGTGTCGCTGCTGTTCCTCAAGGAGACCGCGGGCAAGCGGCTCGAGGAGTGCTGAACCGAACAAGGAAAAGGGCCCGGCGTCGCCGCCAGGCCCTCCCCTTGTTTCAACGACTGCTGATTAGAAGCCGTAGTTGAAGCTCAGCGTCAGCACGCGGACCTTATAGTCCTGCTTGAAGAAGAAGCCGCTGGGGTCACCAACGTCGTACATCACCTCGTGGTGCTTCGCGCCGAACTTGTACTGGCTGTAGTCGATCCCGAGGGTCGATTTGCCGATCGCCCAGGCGGCGCCCAGGCCGAGGACGTAGCCGGTCCGGTCGCCCTTGCCCTTGAAGAACTCGTCCGAGCCGTCGGTGTCGCCGAAGCGCTGTTTCGCATCGGAGAAAGCGAGACCGCCGGTGACGAACGCCGCGAGCTTGCCCTGCGCAACGCCGAGCTTACCGCGGACGGAACCAAGGAATTTGACCTTGGTGCCGATGGCGTAATGCGGGTCGTTGATCGGGTCGGCGCTGGTCTCCTGGTGAGTATCGATCTTGCCGAACGACGCCTCAGCCATGACACCGGCGAGCAGATTGCCCGAGAGGATGTCGTAGCCAGCGCGAAGGCCGACGAGCGCGCCGCGATCGCTGGTGAGCGAGCCCGAGGTATTGGTGTACCAATAATCCTCGTCGACATGGACGTCATCGACCTGGCCGATCGAGCCCTGGATACCGGCATAGGGCCCACCGAACGGAGCCGAGGCGGCGTTGGCGGCGGAGCCGCTGGGGCGACCGAAGCCATAGTTGAGGCTCAGCATCAGCGAGCGGACCTTATAGTCCTGCTTGAAGAAGTAGCCGGTCGGCGAACCGTCGGATTCGATGACCTCGTTGTTCTTCGAACCGAACTCGTAATGGCTGTAGTCCAGGCCGATGTTCATGCGGTTGCTGAGCGCATAAGCCAGGCCGAGACCGAGGACATAGCCGCTGCGATCGGCTTTGGTATCGAACACTTCGCCACTGCCGTCGGTTTCGCGGAACCTGTGCTTGCCGTTCGAGAAGGCGAGGCCCCCGGTGGCGAAGGCGGCGAGGCGGCCGTCGGTCAGGCCGAGCTTGGCGCGCACCGAACCGAGACGCGAAACGCGCGTGCCGATGGCATAATGTTCCAAATCGCCGTCGCCGCCGCTGCTGGCTTCGCCAAACGCGTTCAGCTTGCCGATCGAACCTTCGGCGAGGGCGCCCGCAATCGCCTTTCCGAACACCGCGTCATAGCCAACACGCAGGCCGAACTGACCGCCGCTGTCGTTGTTCTGGAGAGCGCCGAGCTGGTCGTACCAGTCGTCCAGATCGTCCGAGCGATCGTCGACCTGGCCGACGCCGGCCTGGACTCCGACATATGGGCCAGCAAACGGCGATTTAGCGGCAGCGGCGTCCTGTGCGTTGGCAGCAGACGACAAAGCGAGCGCGGCAGCGCCCGCCAAAAGATACAATTTCATGATTTCCCCTTGGTGCTTTTAATACTCAGCGCCGCGCCCCTAGACAGAGCGAGTCGTCAAGTAAACCTATATTTTTGTGCAGTGCACCTAACCTGGGTAAAGTCCGATCGTTAATAATTACTTGCCCGTTACGAGCACCAATGTATGTCGATCGGCTGCGCGGCTTCGGCCAGCACGCGGCCGATCGGCAGCTTCGATGACTGCCCATCGGCGATCGCCTGTTCGAGGATTTCGCGCTTCTTGTCGCCAGTGATCGTGATCAGGATCGTCCGCGCCGACAGGATCGCGGCCCGGGTCAACGTCACTCGCGCCACCGGCGCATCGCTCGGCAGCGGGTCCGGCATCACCCCGACCGCGCGCCGCGCCTTGGGCGCATCGAGCGCGTCCTGGAGGTCGGGTCCGGAAAAAATCGAGGCTGTGTGTCCGTCCTCGCCCATGCCGAGCCACACCAGATCGGGCGGCCACGACAAGTCCTGGAGCCGCGCATCGGCCGAATTGCCGGCCAGCCGGTAATCGGCGATCTCGGTCGCGATCGGCACCACCCGGGCGCCGGTCGGCAGGAACGCCTTGGCGATCGCGCGGACGTTCGACAGCTCATTGTCCATTGGCACCAACCGGTCGTCGGTCGGGATGATCGTCAGCCGTTTCCATGGCAGGCTCTGGGCGGCGAGCTTGGGGAAGATCGCCGGACCGGTGCGGCCCGCCGGGACCGCGATCAGCGAGGCGTTGCGCGCTTCGACCGCGCTGTCGATGATGAACCCGACGTCGCCCGCGACCGCATCGGCGAGCTCGTCGATCGTCTCATAGTCCCACCATTCAGCTTCGATCATGACGCGCGCGGTCTCCTTTGCCCGCGCCCTAGGAAGGCTAGCGGCCGATGTCGACCTGCTTGTAACCGAACCATGCCGAAACGGGCACGCCTCGAGCATCGAGCGCGGGGCGAAACAGACCGCGTTGCATGACCAGCGCGCAGGTCCATTGGTCGATCGACGGGCTGCCGAAACCGCGCATGACGTCGCATCGGCTCGGCCGGCCGTTGGGCTCGATCCGCAACCTCAGATAGACGATCCCGCCCCGCGGCCAGCTGTCCCGGACCGCCGGTGGATAGTCGCTGCCAGTGATCCCGCGAACGAGCGCAACTGGAACCGCGACTCCGCCACCGCCGCCCGGGCCATTCCCGCCCGTGCCGCTGCCCGTTCCGGTGCCGATCCCGCCCGCGCCGGTTCCCGGCCCGCGCACATCTGAAGCGCCCTGCGTCGGCGCGCTGCCCTGCCGCGGGATTTCGGACGCGGCGATCGGCTGGATCGGTGGGGTTTCGATCCTCGGCTTGGGCGCAACCACCGGGGTCGCTTCGCTCTTGATGTTCTTGGGGGCCGACCCGCCTTCTTTTTCCTTGGGCTTCGGCTGTTGTTGCTGCGGCGCGGGAGGCGGTGGCGGCGGCTTGGGCGCAGTGATGTCAAACACCCGCAAGGTCGCCTGCGGGTCGCTCAGATCGATCCTTCCCGACATGTGCAGCAAGACGAACAACAGCCCCGCGTGGATCGCCGCCACCGCCGCGATCGCGCCGCCTTTGTCTTTCGCGTCGAGGTCAGTCCGGTACGCCACGCCCGGTCAACGCGGTTCGCGCCCAGGCGTTGCGGGGCCGGAATGGATTTGAGTCAGACGAGTCGGCTGCTCTTGCGCCCGCCGCCGTGGCTCGCCTTGCCACCCTTGCTTGCAATCTCGCGCTGCTTTTCGGGACTCATCGCCGCAAAGCCGCGCTTCACTCCGGAACTTGCGCTCTTCGTTGGCATGCTCGTCTCCGCTGCTTTCAGTGACTGCGTTGCCGAACGCATCGGCCGCTTGGCGGTTCATGTCCTTGATCGAAATTAGGAATCGGCAGTTTTCGTCGATTTTGAATGCCGTCGGGCGCGCCGCGGCAGAGTCAGGATCAACCCCACGACTGATCTCCAGCTTGGGATTCTCCGCCCTCGCTGGGGGTCGGTGGAGAAGAATCGTCTGACCGTCGAATCCGTTCCGGAGCCTTCGCCGTTGCCGTATTTCTACGTAAGTTCAAGGCGCAGATTATGAGCAGATTTCCTTCCAGTTTGGAGTGAAATTTCCTATAGTTAGCACCTGTTTAACCATGACCTTTAGCCGCGTCTTTTCCTTGTCCTGCGAAAAGCGTGGCCATGAACAACAAGGTCATCAAACACACCCTGCTGGTGCTCGCTGGAACCTCCGCCGCGGTATCCCTGTCATCGCCCGCCGCGGCGCAATCGCTCAGCAAGACCGAAGCGATCCTCGGCGGTCCGAGCGCGCTTGATGCGCTGAAGGCGCAGCAAAGCGGACTGCCGGTTGCGGCCGCGCCGGCCCTGACCCCGGCATCTCTGACCTATTCGCGCCCGCAGTTCGTTCCGGCGATCCTGCGCGATCGTCCGGAAATCAGCCCCGGTGTCGCCAACGGCCGCCCCGACGTTTTCGGCAGCGTGGCGCTTCGCGTCGGCCACACCCAGCTCGACGCCCGCTGGCAGCGAGTGGCGCATGCCGGTGTCGGCGGCGCAGCGGCGGCTTATGCCTCTTCGCTTCACGGCAAGGACGCGTTCGAACGGCTCGAGGCGGTCAATTGGTACGTCAACAAGCGCGTGCGCTTCACCGACGACATTCGCCAATATGGCCGGACCGACTATTGGGCGGCGGCGAACGAAACCCTGAACCGCGGCCGCGGCGATTGCGAAGACTTCGCCATCGCCAAGCTGCAGATGCTGCGCCGCGCCGGGATCGCCGACAAGGATCTCTATCTGGTGGTGGTCAAGGATCTCGTCCGCCGCGCCGATCACGCCATCCTCGTCGTCCGCGCCGCCGGCCACATGTACGTGCTCGACAATGGCACCGACGAATTGCTCGATAGCGAGAGCGTCGGCGATTACCGCCCGGTCCTGACCTTCGCCGCGGTCGGCGCGACCTGGACCCACGGTTATCGAATGCAGCGTGCCCCGATGAATATCGCAAGTGCGGAAAAGCCGGCGCTGACTCCGGCGGCGGATACTACGAAGCGGTAAATCAGCGCTCGCGCAGGGCTTCGCTTCTCGCCTTCAATACCGGCTTCAACAAGTAAGTCAGGATGCTCTTGCGTCCGGTGATGATCTGGGTGTCGGTCATCATTCCCGGAGTGATCGGCATGCGAATGCCGCGCGCGGTCAGATAGGCCTTGTCGGTCTCGACGATCACCGTGAAATAGGCCTGCTTTTCATTCTCGTCGTAGATTGAATCCGCCGAAACCTGGACGACCCTGCCATCGAGCCCGCCGTAGGTCGAAAAATCGTACGCCGTGACTTTAACCAGCGCGCGGTCGCCGACCTTGATGAACGCGATGTCGCTCGGCCGGACCCGCGTTTCGACCAGCAATTTGTCGCCGAGCGGAACCACTTCCATGATCTTCTGGCCCGGCTGGACGTAGCCGCCAATCGTCGTCACCTGGACGTCGTTGACGACGCCGTCGACCGGTGAGCGGATTTCGGTCCGGTTTTGCTTGTTCTGCGCTCCCCGCAGCGACTGCTCGTTGACCGCGATCTTGGCGTTGATCTGGCTGCGTTCATCGAGCGCCGACTGGCGGAATTCGAAACTCGCCTGGCTCGCCTGGGCCTGGGCTTCGCGGACCGCGGCCATCGCCTTGCCCTGCTGCTCGCGCGCCCCGGCAATCCGGCCCTGGAGGTCGATGACCTCGCGCCGTTTATCCATCAGATCCGTTTCCGGGACGATATGCTTGGCCGCGAGCGGCTCGAGCATGGCGACCTGTTTCTGCGCAAGCCCGAGGCTACCCTGCAGGCTATTGATAGTGGCTGCGGCTTCGGCTGCTTCGCGGCGCGCCTGGTCGGCCGACGCATTGAGCGCCGCGACCTTGCTCCGGACAGCGGATTCGCGAACCGCGCGCAGCGCATCTTCACCGGCGCAGTCCGTACCGGAGCAAGCCGTCGCTTGGCCGGTGCCTTCGGAAGTAAGCCGCGAAGAACGGGCCTGTAGTGACTGCGTTTCCGCCTCGAGCTGGCCGAGCTGCGAGGCGCCTTCGGGATTGTCGAGGCGCGCCAGCAGCTGGCCCTTGTGAACCCGCTGACCGGAGCGGACGAGCATCTCCGAAACCGTCGCCGGGTCGGCCGCGGTAATCACTTGCAGTTTGCTCGACGGGATGACCTTGCCCTGGCCGCGCGTAACTTCGTCGACCTGTGCCAGGCTCGCCCAGATCAGGAACAGGCCGAAGGCCACGGCCGAGGCGACGATGATCATCCGCGAGCCGGTCATCGGCTTACGATGTTTGATTGCGGGTCCGATGAACGGAAGGCTGGCCATGACTTACGCTTACTCCAGCTTTTAGCGGCCGGCGACTTCTATGACGCCGCCCGCGGCCGCGACCTTGGGAGCGGCGGGCTTGCCTTCTTGCGTCGCGATCAGTTTGGCCGCGCCGCTGCCGTCTTCGGGTCCCGGAATATGGAGGGTCCAGCCCTTGGTCGTGTCGAGCAAGCCGCCGACATCGTCCGGTGCGCGCTTCAGGATCGTCCCGTCGGTAATCGGGCCAGTCGCCTCGGCGACGGCGTCGATCATCAGCGGCTGGTCCACCGGCTTGGGCGGACGCATCGACAGCGGATCGCGAGGCTCGCCGATGTAGCGGCCGGTGAATGCCGCCGGCAGGCCCCACGCGCCCGGCCAGCGATAGAAGATATGCTGGCCGATCTGAGCGACCTTGCCGAGCAACGGGGCCCAGCGCGGCGCGACATAATCGGCATGGTAATGGGTTGCTTCACCGACCGTCGCATCGACGTAGCCGGCAAGCGCCGCACGGGCGATTTCCTCGGCGCGGAGCCAGGCGTCGCGGGCCGGCTGGCGATAGAGCGCGCCGTCGCAAACGAAGGTGAATTGGCAGACGCGGCCGTTGCTCTGATAGACGACGCCGCACACCGACTTGGGAAACGCCGGATGGCGGAGCCGGTTGAGCACCACCTGCGCGACCGCACGACGGCCTTCGACCGGCTCGAACGCGGCTTCATAATAGACCGCCTGGGTCAGGCACAGCAGCGCTCGGCGCTGATCGAGATTGTCGCCGGTCATGGCGAACGGACGGGCAGCGTTGATCGGCCCGCCGGCAAATGGCAGCGCGGCGTTGATCAGCTTGGCCTGGTCGCCGATCGCCTGAACCTGAGTCGCTTCGACGCCGCTGGTGGCGCCGATCAGCTGCGCCGCCTTGGTCGGGGTGATCGGCACGGTCAGGGTCGCCGCATCGGCGGCCCCCCGAGCGTAAAGCAGGCCTAGACCGAGCGCCATGACCAGCGTCAGCGCGACGACCGCACCGACCATTGTCTCGATGCGCCGGCCGGCGATCGTCAGGCGCAGTCGTTGGGCGAGCGCGGTCATTGCTGCGGCGCCTTCTGCTGGCTCGCGGCGGCGTCGGTCAGATGCTTGAGCACCTCGTCGCGCGGGCCGTCGGCGATGATCTTGCCGCCGTCGATCACGATCAGGCGGGTGAGGATCGACAACATGTTGTGACGGTGCGTGGCGACGACCAGGCTCTGGTCGGCCGCAAGCGCGGTCTTCAGATGCTCGATGAAATAGAGTTCGGTCTGCGTGTCCATCGAACCCGTCGGCTCGTCGAGGAACAGCATCTTCGATGGGCTCACCAGGGCCCGCGCGAGCACCAGCAGCGACTTTTGGCCACCCGACAGGCGCGAACCGCGCTCACCGACCGGATAGTCGAAACCGGCTGCGTCGCGCGACAGGAAGATGTCGGCGCCCGAGCGCACGACCGCATCGATCAATTGGTTGTCGTCGGCCTTGGCCGCGCCGAGCATCAGATTGTCGCGGACGGTGCCGCTGAACACTTCGGCGTCCTGGGCAACGAACCGGAACGCATCGCGCAGCTGGTGCGGATGATATTGGCGGCTGTCGAGCCCATCGACCAGCATCTCGCCTTCACCCGGCGCGTAGAGTCCGCACAGCACGCGGCCGAGCGTCGACTTGCCCGATGCGACGCGGCCGATGATCCCGATGCGATCGCCCGGATTGATCTTGAGATTGATCCCGTCGAGCGAGTCCCGTCCGGCGTTCGGATAACGGAACGACACGTTGTTGAGTTCGATATGGCCGGCGCGGATCTCGGGAACGATGCTGCGCATCGCGACCTGGCGCTCGTCCTGCGATTCCATCATCCGTTGCAGCGAATCGAGCGTCGTGAACGCCTGCTTGCCGCGGGTGATGAGGAACGCGAGCTGGCCGACCGGCTGCAGCGAGCGGCCCGACAACATGATGATCGCGATGATCGCGCCCATCGTCATCTCGCCTTCCTGGAAGCGGTAGAAACCGCCGATCAGGAGGCCGATGCTGATCAGCTGCTGCGACACGCTGGCGAGGTTGACGGCGACCGCGGTCAGGCGGCGCATCCGCTCGCTGGTCGCGGCCGACATCGCCGAATAGCGCCGCCAGCGGCCCAGCATCTGGCCCTCGGCGCGCACCGCCTTCAAGGTTTCGGCGCCGGCGATCGATTCGACCAGCACCGAATGCTGGAGGCTCGAATCGGCCTGCGCGTCGAGCGCGGCGCGGCCCATCGCTTTTTGCAGGCTCAGGCCCGCCACCAGCATCATGACGATCCCGGCGATCGGAACCAGCACCAGCCAGCCGGCGAGGATCGTAATCAGCCCGAGGAACAGGACGAGGAACACGACATCGACCGCCAGCACGACCGTGGTCGAGGCGAAGAAGTCGCGCACCATTTCGAATTCGGAAACCCGCCGGGCGAAGGCGCCGGTGCTGCCCTGACGCTCGGCCATCGGCAGGTTCATGACCTTTTCGAACAGCTTCTGGGACAGCTTGGCGTCGAGCGTGCGCCCGACTTCGTCGATCAGGCGCGATCGCGCCACCCGCAGCGTGAAGTCGAGGGCGAGGGCGAGCATGACGCCGACAGCGAGCACCCACAAAGTCGAAATCGACTTGTTCGGGATCACCCGGTCATAGACGTTCATCGTGAACAGGGGCATCGCGAACGCGAGCAGATTGACGATCAGCGCCGCCAGCAGGACCGGCCAGAATTCCTTCCGGACCTTCCACACTTCGGCCCAGAACCAGTGCGAACGCTTGGCTTTGTCCCACGGACGCTCGCCCTCGCGTTCGCGGGTCGGGTCGGTTTCGACGACGATTGCCCGTCCGGTAAAGGCCGGCTCGATTTCTTCGAGCTTGGTCCAGGTCGGCTCGGCAACGCCGGGCGCGTAGATCAGACCGTCGCGGTCGCGCACTTCGAGGAGGACCGCGGCGCGCTCGTCGGTTAGTTCGAGCACCGCCGGGCAATATCGCGACGGCCAGCCCTTGAGCCGCCGGGCGATCGATTCGGTCCGCATTCCGACCTGCTCGAGCGCGGGCTCGATCTGGTGGAACGGAAGCCGACCGTCGTCAGCGAGTGCCAGGCCCGCGCGGAGGAGAACCGGCGACGATGGCCGGTCCGCCTCCCGCGCGAGGAAGGTCAGACAATCGAGGACGGGGTCGATTTCACGCGACCGTTCCGCATCAAGCAAGTGAATGAAACTCACGGACCGTCCTCTTGCCCATTACCGGCCAGCCGGCGCTTCGGCCGGAGCAGGCTCCGTCGCGGCCGCAGGAACAGCCGACCCCGGCGCGCCCATCGCGGGCAGCGGGACGCTGTTTTCCTGAAGATCCGACGGCGGGATCGGGTTGACGTGGAACTGCTGGCGCTCCTGGCCGACCGCCGCGCGCGGCATCGCCACGTTGAGGCAATCGATCAGCTTGTTGCTCGCCGCCAGCACGCGATATTGCGCATAGAGCTTCGCGAGACGCGCGGTCTCGGTCTGCGCCTGCACATTGTAACGCGAGTTCTGGGCGTCGAGCACATCGAGCAGCGAACGCCGGCCGATGTTGAACTGCTCACGATAGGAGAGCAGCACATCGTCCGAGATCCGGGCCTGCGCTTCGAGCTCGCTAACCAGAGCGGTCTGGTTGGTCAGGCGGCTCCACGCAGTGCGAGTATCCTCCTCGGCGCTCCGCGTGACCTCGAACAGGCGGCCATGGACCTGGTCGGCCCGGTGCTGCTGTTCGCGAACGTTCGCTTCCTTGATTCCACCATTGTAGAGTTCCCAGCGGATCACGCCCAACGCCTGCAGGTCGGTCGTGCGACCGGCAAAACCATCGATGTCGTGACCGGCCCGAGCCCGGCCCTCAAGCGTGAACTTGGGACCGATCGCGGCCTTGGCGGCGCGGATCTCTTCCTTTGACGTGTTGAGATCGGCGATCGCTTCCTGGACTCGCGGATTGTTCTGCCGGGCCGAAGCTTCGGCATCCTCGAGCGAGGACGGCATGCACTGCGACAGGTCCGGCGGCAGCGACACGCTGTCGACCGGAATGCCGGTCAGCGTGCGGAAGGTGATCGCCGCGGTGTCGAGGTCCTCGCGGGCCTCGGTCACGCGGGCGCGCGCCGATTGCAGGCGCTCTTCGGCCTGCTGCTGGTCGGCGATGCTGATCGAGCCTTTCGACACGCCTTCGCGCAGGTCGCCAACGAGCCGTTCGTGGAACGTCACATTGTCCTGGGCGATTGCGACGAGCCGCTGCTGGAGCAGATAGTCGATGTAGGTCCGCGAGACGTTGAGCGCGACGAATTCCGAACGTTCTTCGACGCGCGCCGCGGCGGCATCGGTGCGCGATGCCTGGCGCTTGATCTCGGCTTCGCGGCCGCCGCTGTCGTACAGCAGCTGGGTGACGATAAGGTCGCCCTCGATCGGCCACAGGGTCTGGTTGGCAAGCCCGATCGAACGGCGGGTCGGGTTGCGCAGGCTGCGCACGCCGGCCGAACCTTCAACGGAAACGCGCGGGTACCACAGGCCTTGGCCCTGGACCCGCTCTTCCTGGGTTGCCAGACGGTTCGCGACCGCCTGCCGAATTTCAGGATTGGTGTTCAATGCCGCTTGAACGGCATCGCGCAGTTCCACGCCAAATGCCGGTGACGCGCACAGCAGCACCGCTCCGGGAACGATCATCGTCCAGTGCTTGTTTTTCATGGTACCCCCTCTGGTCGTTGCGGGGCCCCCACTGTCCACTCGTGGAGGCCCCGCGATTTCTTCGATAGTTACGCGAACTTAAGCATGTGCCTGGATGGCATCGGCATGAACTACCATTGCCTCCATATTGAACGGCGAATGCGCTGCCGTGAAGCCGGCGAAACCTGCGCTGTCCCCGTTTGGAACGGCCGCCCCGGCGTGGCTTGCCAGGGCTTCGAGCGCCGCATTCGCGCCGCCGTGACCTGGGAGCGAAGCCAACGCACTGTCAATGGTCGCTTCGCCACCGCCGCCATGCAGGGCGTCGGCAAGAACCTGGCCGACAACCTGATCGTGCTGGGCGCCGCCGACGCTGCTGCTGGCGAGAGCCGCGAGCTGCGCCGCCGCCGGCATAATGATCGACGCCGCCGCCGGAGCAATCGCTCCCGCATCGTGCGCCGGTGCCTGAGTGCCCTCGAGCAGCTCGGTCGGAGCCGGGCTCGACGGAGCATCGTTTCCGACTGACAACCCATCAGCGGCCCCCGCGTCGGATGCGTGAGACGCCGCGGACTCGGCGAGTGCCGAAGCTGCGCCACCGCTGGCGGCTGGCAGCAAGTCATTGCTGGCATGATCGCCATTGACTGCATCCACCGCGACCGGAGCGAACGCCTGTGTCTGCAGCGCCGCCGTGTCCAGACCGTGGTTGCCCCCGACGGAGAAGCCCGCTTGATCGCTCGCTGCGGCGAGCGCATCCGAAGCCGCCAGACCGGCAGCTGCGAGCGCCCCAATCAGCGCCGTGCTGGTCGACAGAGCCGATGAAGTCCGAAGGTCCTGCTCAACCGTGCGCGTGCCGGTCAGGAACGCGGCGTCGGCGAGCGAGCCCGTCGAACCGTCCGCATTCGTGTAGCTCCCGGTGCCCGCGACGGTGACGTCGCCGCCGGCCGCCGTGTAGCTGATCCCGTCAGTGCTGAGCGAAATGCTGGCAATGCCCTCCGCTGTAAGCGACTGCATCTCACCGGCATCGACAACCCCGTTACTGTTGGCATCCTGCCACACCGCGAAGTTCGCGAAGTTGGCGTCGGCCGACGACAGCTGGCCATCGCCATTGCTGTCGAACGCGGCGAGCGCCTGCAGGTCGGTGACGCTGCCCGATCCGAACACGAACTCGGAGGCATTGTCGACGGTGCCGTTATGGTTGGCGTCGTTGACGAGGATGCCGTCCTGCGGGCTGGCCCAGGCCGTGGCAACCGAGCCACTGCCATAGTCGTAATGCACGCCGGCGTCGGATGCGAGGAAGTGCACCCCGTCGCCGTTGAGATCGAGCACAACGGGAGCGACGGTCGTGACCGAGGCCGGAAGCGGAGTGATCGCCGTCGCCGAGTCCACATTGTTGGTGATGGTCGCGTGAATCGTCTGGGTGACCGTGTCGCCGTCGCCGTCCTTAACCGTGACGTTGAAGGTCAGGTCCGCCGTCTGATCGGTCGTCGTCGTGGTGATGAAGCCGATCGACGAGATCTTCATCGGGCCGTCGCTGACGTCGGTGGAGAGCGGCTGCGTCCCAATGCTTGCGCCGGCGTCGCCCATCGCATTGTTGAAGTTGATCGCGTCGCCCGTGATCCCTTCGTCCGAACCGGCGAGCTGCGCGCCGACGATCACCAGGTGGGTGTTACCCTGCTGGTAGTCATTCGGCTCGATGACGATCAGGCCGTCGTTCTGGTCGAGCGTGACGCCCGAGAACAGACCTGAACCCGCGCCCGGACCATGCTGGATGTCCGTGTTCTGAATCATCAGCGCCTTGGTCGTGTAGGTGTGGCTCACCGTATCATAGAGCTTGAGGACGACGATCATGTCTTCCGAGGCACCGATGCCGTCGAACTTCAGGAACATCGTGTCGGCGCTCGCCGTCGGCGTCAGGCCGAGGTTGCCCGTCGGGTTGGTGTTGTAGAGGTTGAAGTCCAACACCTCGCCGCCCTGGATCGTATCGCCCGCGACGCCGTTCGAGGAATTCGACGTCGACACCCACGAGCCCGCCTGGGCGAACAGATCGCCGTTGGCGAAATCAGCCGGGTTCGCATCCGAACCGCCCGCCAGGCCATAATGCGCCGTGTGCAGATTGTTGGCGCCGGTGCCCGAGCTCGGCTCGGCGATGCCGGTGAACTGCACGAACAGGTTCGACGAAACCTGGGTGACCGAGACTGCCGGCTGCGATCCGTCAAGGACCGAACCGCCCGGCTCGTAGCCCTGGAACAGGGTGCCCGTCGCCGTCTGGACGACGCTGATGCCCTGCAGCGGATTGTCGAGATCGACGGTGTAGGTGCCGTTCGTCTTGTCGAAGGTCAGCGTTCCGGTCTCGGTCGCTGTCGACGAACCGCCGGTCGCGTAGTCGAAGCTGAAGTGATAGACCGCGCTCGTCGCACTCTCCGACGTTTCGCTGATCGAGTAGTTCGACACGGCGCTGCCGTTGACCGTCGCACTGCCCAACACCGAGAAGACGTTGTTGTCGGCCGACGCGCCATCCGCACCCAGCGCGTAATGAAAGCCGCCGGTCGCCGAGAGATCGAGGCTGGTGTTCTGGATGTTGATGTTGTCGACCGCGCTCAGCACCGGACCTGAGTCCTGGAACTGGATGTGGCTGCCGATGCCGACAGGCGTTGAGTTGACCGAGTCGCCGTCGGCGTCGGTCACCGTCACGGTCGCCGTGACCGCACCGTTCGCGATCGACACCATATCGTCGGCGTTGGCCGCATCCGGATGATTGATCGAGAGGTACTCGACCGTGCTGATGTGACCGGTGTTGTCGATCGCGATGGCGAACGCCGCGGGGCCACCCGCGCCACCGACGCGTCCGACGACCAGATTGCCTTCCTTGAACAGGAAGATGCTCTGCCCGTCAGTCGTGTCGAGGCCGGAGTCGACCCCCGCCGAAGAGACGTTGAGGCTGAACCCGGTCGTGCCCGGACCATCAGCCCCAAACGAACTTCCGGTCGAGGTGACGATCGCATTCGCGTTCGTCGCATATTGCGGAAGGTCGGTGTCGGTGCCGGCGTTCAAGACGCCTGCGAAGAGGCTCACAACGCCCGCGTTTGTGGTGTCGTTCGAGTCTGACTGAATGCCAACCGACTCGTCGACGCTGACGTTCTGGCCAGCGACCAGGTTGATCGTCGCGGTCGGCGTATCGTCGTCGACGTTGACGACGATCGTGCCAGTCGCGCTGTCGCCATCGTGGTCGGTGACCTGATAGCTGATGGTGAACGACGCATCGTTCTCATCGCCGCCCGCGGCATGGTTGATCGGCGCAACCTGCGTCACAGTGTAAGCGCCGGTCGAGCTGTTGACGGTCAGGGTAATGACGTGGGTCGCACCCTGCATCACCCACAGATCGCCGCTCGGCTGCAGCACGTAGCTGAAGCCCGCCGGAGCGCCGCTCGTCAGATAAGCCATCGAGCCCGCGCCGTCCGCGCCGTAGGAATGCCCCAGCGTGCCGCTGGTGTTGGCGGTGTCGGGATTGACGTCGCCGATGCCGCCGGCGTTGCCGCCAGCCAGCGCGTCATCGTCGAGCTGGACCGCGGCGTTGGCCGAAACCGTCGGAGTATCGTCGTCGACGTTGACGACGATCGAACCGGTCGCACTGTCGCCGTCATGATCGGTGACCTGGTAGCTGATCGTGAACGCGACATCGTTTTCGTTACCGCCGGCCGGATGGTCGATCGGAGCAACCTGGGTCACCGTGTAGGCGCCGGTCGAGCTGTTGACCGTCAAGGTGATGACGTGGGTCGCACCCTGCATCACCCACAGATCGCCGCTCGGCTGCAGCACGTAACTGAAGCCGGCCGGAGCGCCGGTGGTCAGATAAGCCGTCGAGCCCGCGCCGTCGGCACCGTAGGAATGCCCCAGCGTGCCGGTGGTGTTGGCAGTATCGGGATTGACGTCGCCGGTGCCGCCGGCGTTGCCGCCAGCCAGCGCATCGTCATCGAGCTGCACCGCGGCGTTGGCCGAAACCGTCGGCGTGTCGTCGTCGACGTTGACGACGATCGAGCCAGTCGCCGTGTCACCATCGTGGTCGGTCACGTTGTAGCTGATCGTGAACGCGACGTCGTTTTCATCGCTGCCGGCCGGATGATCGACCTGCGCAACCTGGGTCACCGTATAGGCGCCGGTCGAGCTGTTGACCGTCAAGGTGATGACGTGGGTCGCGCCCTGCATGACCCACAGATCGCCACTCGGCTGCAGCACGTAGCTGAAGCCGGCCGGAGCACCGCTCGTCAGGTAGGCAACCGAGCCCGCGCCGTCCGCACCGTAGGAGTGCGCCAGCGTGCCGGTGGTGTTGGCCGTGTCGGGATTGACGTCGCCGATGCCGCCAGCGTTGCCGCCAGCCAGCGAGTCGTCGTCGAGCTGCACCGCGGCGTTGGCCGAAACCGTCGGCGTGTCGTCGTCGACGTTGACGACGATCGAGCCAGTCGCGCTGTCGCCGTCATGGTCGGTCACGTTGTATGAAATCGTGAACGACACATTGTTCTCGTCGAGACCGGCCGCATGGTCGATCGGCGCGACCTGGCTTACCGAGTAAGCGCCGGTCGTGGCATTAACGGTGAGGGTGAGGACGTGCGTCGCGCCCTGCATCACCCAAAGGTCGCCATTGCCCTGAAGGCTATAGCTGAAGCCGGCAGGAGCCCCGCTCGTCAGATAAGCGACCGAACCCGCGCCATCCGCACCATAAGAGTGCGCTAGCGTGCCAGTGACGTTGGTCGCATTGGCGTCGTCGCCCGTGCCGCCGGCGTTGCCGCCAGCCAGCGCGTCGTCGTCGAGCTGCACCGCAAGGTTCGTCGAAACCGTCGGCGTGTCGTCGTCGACACTGATCGAAATCGTGCCGTTGGCAACATCAAGATCGGAGTCGGTCACGGTGTAGTTGATCGTGAAGGCCTGGTTGTTCTCGTCGCCGCCCGCCGCATGGGTGATCGGCGCATTCTGAACGACGCTGTAGCTGCCGTTCGAGCCGACCGTGATGGTCAGGACCGTGACGCCGCCCTGCTGGACGAGCACGATGCCCGCGCCGCCGGAGACGTAGCTGAAGCCCGCCGGCGCGCCGGTGAGCTGCACGCCGAAGGTCAGCGGGGCGTCGCCGCCGGAGCCCGGAAGCGTTCCGCTGGCATTGACCGAGTTGGGATCGTCGCCCGTGCCACCGGCATTGCCGCCAGCCAGCGCGTCGTCGTCGAGGCCGACGTTGACGTTGCCCGCGACCGGCGTGTTGTCGGCGATCGTGATGGTCAGAGTCGCGCTTACCGGGTCGCCGTCACCATCCAGATAAGTGTAGGTGAAGGTATCGACAGCGCCG
Organism: Sphingomicrobium sp.; assembly: GCA_035261225.1. GTDB lineage: Bacteria > Pseudomonadota > Alphaproteobacteria > Sphingomonadales > Sphingomonadaceae > Sphingomicrobium. Next base: position 22,652 of record DATFUB010000034.1, on the reverse strand, counting down.
CCCGGAGTGTTGGGGGCGCGGGTGTAGGTGTAGTTGCCGTCGGCATCCATCTGCAGGCTGCCGTACTGGCCGCTGACCGAGAAGCCGCCCGACGGGTTGCTGTCGCTGCTGCCATTGAAGCCCACGAGATTCGAAATCGCGTTGAAGCCGTCGGCGCCTGGGCTGTCGGCATTGGGCGCGCCTTCGATCGTGCCGACGCCGGTGATCACGTTGCCGACCGCCGTGTCGGTGGCCGGGTTGGTGACGTCGGTATCGTTGAACGCCCGCGGCGTGTCGTCGTCGACGCTGATGTTCAGCGTGCCGGGGGCGCTGTCGCCGTCGGCGTCAGTCACCGAATAACTGATGGTGAAGTCGGAGTTGTTCTCGTCGCTTCCGGCCACATGATCGATCGGCGCATTCTGAACGACGCTGTAGCTTCCGTTCGCGCCGACCGTGACAGTCAGAACCGTGACGCCGCCCTGCTGGACTAGCACGATGCCCGCGCCGCCCGAGACATAGGTGAAGCCCGCGGGCGCACCCGTCGTGTCCACCGCGAAGGTCAGCGCGCCATCGCCGCCCGAGCCGCTCAGCGTGCCCGTGGCATTGACCGAGTTCGGATCGTCGCCCGTGCCGCCCGCGTTGCCGCCGGCGAGCGCGTCATCGTCCAGCCCGACCGGTGGGTTGGGATCGGTATGCGGCGTCGCATCGCCAATGTGGATGGTCAGCGTCGCGGTGACCGAATCCCCGTCGGCGTCGGTCAGCGTGTAGGTAAACACGTCGTCGACACCGCCCTGCGATCCGGGGGCGCGATTGTAGGTGTAATTGCCGTCGGCATCGATGCTGAGCGAGCCATAGGTGCCGCCGATCGACAGCACACCGCCGCTGAACGTCGTGTCGGTGCCGCCCGCGCCCTGGATCGCCGTAACGTGTCCGGGCTGGTCGGCGCCGGCGCTGTCGGCATTAGGTGCGCCTTCGGTGGTTCCAACACCGGTGATCACGTTGCCGGTCGCGGTCGTGCCGCCCGCGGCGATCGTGTCGGAATCGTTGTTGGCGTGCGGACCATCGTCCTCGAAGTTGAGGTTCTGGCCGATGTTCAGGGTCGCGCTCTCACTGTCGCCATCCTTGTCGGTGACCGTCGCGGTCAGCGAGATGAGGTTATCGGCGCTCAGCGAGACGCTGTCGTCCGGATTGAGCGGATTCGGGTGCTGGAGCGGCAGGATCTGGTTGAGAGTCACGTTGCCCAAGGCATCGACGCTGACGGTGAACGAAAGCGCGCCCGCCGCATTGCCAACATGGCCTTCGATCACGCCCGCGTTGTCGACCAAGACGATCGCCTGCCCGGTCGCGCTATCGATGAGACCGCTGTTCGCGCCGCTCGACAGGACGTTCAGGCTATAAGCCACCGTTCCGGCGCCGTCGGCTCCGAACGAACTCGAGAACGCGCCGGCAAAAGCCTGCGTGTCATCGGTCCCGAGGATTGTTTCATCGACGGTCAGGCCGGCTTCCGAGCCAGACAGCTGGATCGACGGGCCATCGTCGTGGAAGTTGAGGTTGTCGCCGATGTTGATCGTCGAACTCGCCGTGTCGCCGTCGAAATCATGGGCGGTGGCGGTCAGCGTGACCAGATTGTCGCTGCCAAGATTCACGCTGTCGTCCGGATTCGTACCGTCCCGATGCTGGACGGCAAGGATCTGGTCGAGCGTAACGTCGCCGGCCGCATTAACGCTGACAGTGAACGAAAGCGCGCCGGCCGCAGTCCCGACGTGGCCTTCGACCACGCCGTTGTTGAGGACCAGGACAATCGGCAGGCCCGACGCGACGTCGACCAGGCCGCTGTCCGCGCCCGGAGCACTGATGCCGAGGGCATAAGTGATCGAATTCGCGGCCGGACCATCGGCGCCGAAGCTGGCGCTGAAGTTCGCGGCGAAGCTTTGCGTATCGTTGTGCGACAGGTCGCTCTCGTCGACGACCAGGTTCGGCTCGCCATGGTCGGCGAGGCCGATCGAGGGGCCGTCATCCACGAAGTGGAGGTTGGCGCCGATGCCGACTGCAGCCGAACCGGTGACCGAATCGCCGTCCCTGTCGACGACCGTGACGTTGCGCGTGAGGGTGATCGCACCGTCCGCGAGGCTCATGATGTCGTCGGTGAACGGCGCGCCCGTCGGGTGCGGATCGGCGGTGTGGTCGATCTGGCTGAACTGGGTCAGCGTAACGACACCGTTGTTGTCGGTGGAAACGTTGAACACCGTATTGCTGGCGTCGATGCCGGCCGCGGTCGTGGCTGTCGAGCCGACGATCACGCCGTTGATGTTGTACAGGTTGATCGCAACACCATGCGAGAGCAGGCCCGAGGCCCCGCCCGTGGTGGAGAGGGCATAGCCGCTGCTGCCGCCGACGCCGGCGCCGTCGGCACCAGGCGAGGAGGTTGAGCCGCTAAACACGCCGCTGAAGTTCGCGGAGGTGCTGACGGCTTCGGAGCCCGCACCAATGGTCGCCGCGTCGTGCGTGGTCAGGCTGACCTCGGCGTCCGAACCCGCGATGACCGAAACGGTCGGTGTATCGTCGTCGACGTTGATGTTCAGCGTTCCAGGAGCGCTGTCGCCGTCGGAATCCGTGACGGTGTAATTGATCGTGAACAACGCATTGTTTTCGTTGTCGGCCGCCGCGTGCAAGATCGCCGCGTTCTGGACGACCGTGTAAGCGCCGGTGTCCGGATCGATCGTGATCGTCAGGACCGTGACGGTGTTGCCGCCCTGAACCTGCTGAACGAGGATCGAGCCATTGGGCCCGTCGATGTAGCTGAAGCCTGCGGGCGCGCCGCCGTTCGACAGGTCCCAGGTGAGGGCGCCGTCGCCGCCTGAACCAGGCAGAAAACCGGTCGCGTTCAGGCTGTCCGCATCGTCGCCGGTGCCGCCGGGATTGCCGCCGGCCTTGGCATCGTCGTCAAGCTGGACGGAGACTGTGCCGGCGTCAGGATGCTTGTCGACGAACTGACCGATTTCCTTGATCTCGGGCGGCGTGAACACCAGCTCGGTCGGCGGAATCAGGTCGCCCAGCGGAACGCCGGGATCGAGCGGCGGAACAGGCACGTCGAAATTGCCGCCGCTGCTCTGCGCCGGGCCGGCCGTGGTGTTGAGTTCCGATTGAACCAGCAGCGACGCAAGGTTGGTCGAGGGAACCTCGACGCCGCCAAGCACCAGCTGCGGTACGAACACCGCCCCGTCGACGATGACGATCTGCGAGCCATCGGGCAAGGTGACGATCAGGTCGCGACCGAGCACATGCACGTCGTTGAGGTCGACACCGGCGGGCAGGGTAACGACGCCGTCGGGTCCGGGGACAACGCGCTGCGCGTTGTCGGCCACTTTGAGCTCGGCGCCGCGGGTGATCATCAGATCGGCGACCGAACGGCCGCCCTTCGCGTCCACCAAAGTATATTGGAAGAGATCGCGGAAATCCTCGGGCGCGTGCCCGTCCGCGACATATTTATAAGAGCCGTGCTCGTCGATGACGAGGGCGCCGAAGCGTCCGTCGACATGCATGCTCTGGCCGTTGGCGGCCGTATCGGTACCGCCCGCGCCGTGAATCTCGACGACGTGACCGTTAGGCGCGCCATCGGCGCCGGCGAGACCGGTGAGCGTTCCCGCTCCGGTGATCACATTGCCCGTCGCCGGGCCGTTGCTGCCAGTAGCCAGCGCGTCTGCGTCATCGCGCGCCTCGGACGTCGCCGAATTGCTGACCGAGTTCGAAGTATCTTCGTACCGCATGTGATCACCCCTGCCTTCGTCCGCCGCGATCTCTCGCGTGCGGTCATTCTTGTTTTCGAGACTGCCCCCGAGCACCCGATTCCGCTGAACGGAAGAGGTTAACGATAGAGGGCTGGAATCCCGCGCAAGAAAACAAAGACCACCGTGGGGGTGGTTTGGCAAGCTTCGCCCCAAGAGCAGAAGCGGCGCTCGAATCTTTTCAGATCGATGACACAAGTAAAAATTGGTTAACGTTTCAAGTATTTCTCCTGTCCACTGCTAATCGTTTCTATGGCAATCCCATCTCCATGCTCCGTCATACGAAGCATTCGCTTTACGAGACCAACAATTGATTTTGGGTTTTTCGCGATGATTTGGGAAATGACAGGCGCCCGGAACATGGGGCTCAAACAAGGAAAAAGGTTAACACTTGTTTAATAGCCGTGTTTATCGGATTCCGCGGTGGCTCCGCAAAGTGTTGGGGAACCGGCAAAAATGCCTCCGCCCCCGTCCCGAATTGGGACGCGAACTCGCACGGGAGGAACGGAATCGCGGCGACTCGGACGGGGGCAGCTCCGGAGTCGCGCGTTTCGGCCCCGCGACGCGGCCGCGGTTTAGGCCCCGCAGGATTCGCGGACGATCAGTTCGGTCGGCAGACGGTCGAACCCCGCGTGCGAATTCGGATCGAGAATGCTGCCGACGAGGAGCCGCCCGGCTTCTCTCGTATCCTGCCGGATGGTGGTCAGCGCGGGCGTGCTCAGGCGGCTGAGAAGCATGTCGTCATAGCCGACCACCGAGACATCCCGGGGAACCACTTTCCCGACCCGGCCCAGGGCGCGGATGGCGCCCAAGGCGATCAAGTCGCTCGCCGCGACGACGCCATCGAATTCGATCCCGCGCTTGAGCAACCCGCTGACCGCCGCCTCGGCCGATTCGAGCTCGAACTCGACATCGCAGACCAGCGCCGGGTCGAATGCGAGCCCGGCCTGCTTCAAGGCTATGTGATAGCCGCGCCGGCGCTGCATCGCCTCGGGATCCGTGCCGCCGATGAAGGCGATGCGGCGGCGGCCAAGCCGCGCGAGGTGCCCGGTCGCGCGCGTGCCGCCGGCCAAATTGTCCGACCCGATCGACCGATAGAGCTGCCCGGGCAGTTTTGCTCCCCAGACCACGAACCGGGCGTTCGTCTCCGACAGGCGGTTCAGCTCTTTGTGCATCGCGCTCTGGCCGAGAAAGATGACTCCGCTGGCGCGGCTGGTGGTCGTGGCGAGGACCAGATCCTCGTAAATCGCCGGGGCGACGTGGCTGACCATGAAGTCGCAATCGCGCGCTCTCGCGGCCTCCCCGATGCTGGCCAGCAGTTCGAGGAAGAATGGGTGCGACAGCGGCAGCGGACGGCCGTGGAAATAGGGCGTGACGACGGCGATCGAGCCGCCCGCGCCGATCGGGGCGGTCGGCATCGACTGGCGAAATGCGTAATCGTTGTCGCGCGCCAACCCCCAGATCAGCTGCTTGGTGCGCGTGCTGATCAGCGGGTGATCGTTGAGCGCGCGCGAGACGGTCGACACCGAGACCCCCGCGAGCTTCGCGAGGTCCTCCAGGGTAGTCTTGCCCGTTTGGACGTCAGCCATTGCACTCGCGCTCATTTAAGACTTGTATGACGGGACATAACGCACCGGGGGTTGGCCTTTGCAAGACGTCGCGCAGCCGATTGCCTCCGCCGCCAATCGGCCACGACTGCCTGCGCTTTCCAAACGACAAATCGCAAATCTGTGCTGCGGCCTGTTCGGAGTACAGATCGTCTGGGGCCTTCAGAACGCCAACACCAGCCGCATTTTCCAGACGCTCGGCGCCCGGCTCGACGATCTTCCGATCCTGTGGATCGCCGGCCCGATTGCCGGGCTGCTGGTGCAACCCATCATCGGCGAGTGGAGCGACCGGACCAGCGGCCGGTGGGGGCGACGCCGGCCATTCATGACAGCCGGAGCGGTGCTGACGTCGGCGGCGCTGTTCGCGATGGCCAACGCCGGCACGGTCTGGGCCGCGGCGTTTGCCCTGTGGCTCCTGACCTTCTCGATCAACATCGTGATGGAGCCCTTTCGGGCGTTGATGGGCGATCTCGCGCCGGCCAAAACGCGTGATCGGGGCTTCGCCATGCAAGTGCTGTTCATCGGTGCCGGCGCCGTCTTTGCATCGGCCCTTCCGTGGATTTTCGTCCACTGGGTCGGGATGGCGCCAAGCGGCGCTCCGGGTCAGATGTCGCCCGCCGTCCGCGCGAGCTTTGAAACCGGCGCGGCCGGGTTGCTCCTGACCGTCTTGTGGACGGTCGTGACGACACGCGAAGGCCCGCTCCGTCAGGAGCGGCGATCCCTGCCGGCCGGCGACGAACCCATCGATCGCCACAGGCAAGCGCAATTCATGCGGCGGGGAGCAGGTTGGGCGGCACTCGGCTTCGCGATTGCGGCCGTCGATGCCGCCTCGGTGCAGCGCCGCGAAGGCTATCTCCTGGCGGCGGTGATCACAGTCTATGGTGGGCTCCACTGGCTTGCGGCCCGATCGGCCACGGCGGGCCGCAATCCCCTCGTCGCAATTGCGTCGGAAGTGATCGGAATGCCGCGGGCGATGCGCCGCCTTGCGGTCGTGCAATTTTTCACCTGGTTCGGCCTGTTCGCGCTGTGGGTCTATGCGGTCCCCGCGGTCGCACAGCAATATTACGGGAACCCAACGCCCGGCAGCCTGGCCTATGAGAGCGCGGCCAATTGGGTCGGAATTCTGTTCGCCGCATATAATGGCGTCGCGGCGCTGGTTGCGCTCGCCTTGCCCAGACTTATCGCCCGGCTCGGACGCCGCCGGACTCACGCCCTGAGCCTGGCCGTTGCGGCCGCCGGGCTGATGAGTTTCGTGACCGCCCCGGCTCCGGCGTGGCTGTGGCTTTCCGTCGTTGCGATCGGCTGCGGCTGGGCGTCCATCCTGGCGATTCCCTACGCCATCGTTGCCGCCAGCGTGCCGCCGCAGCGGATGGGCGTTTACATGGGCATCCACAACATCTTTCTGGTCTTGCCGCAGCTCGCCGCGGCGGCCCTGCTCGGACCGCTGATTCGCACCGTCCTGCATGGCAATGTCCCCGGCGCGATCGTCGTCGCCGGCGGCGCGCTGCTCGCCGGTTCGGTGTTCTCCCTGACCATCCCCACCGCCGACTAAAAGCACCGCAAACACCCTCCCGCATCACGTCGTCGTGCAAGTGCTTTATCGCACGCTATGCAAAATTTGCATAGAGTTGCATTGGCTTCTGTAGAGACAAAGTGATCAACGGGGCTTGCATCTTTGCATTATTTTGCGCAAAACCGAGTCGCCGGCACCACCATGGCCGGCGGACTAAGGGGAGAGAGTCTGATGAGTGGCAGGCGATCGCGCGCTGCGTGGGGCACTTTTTTGCGCGCCGGAGTTTCTATCGTCGCACTGTCTGGAGCGGCCTCCGCGGCAGCGCAGGACGCGACTACTCCGGCTCAAAACGTACCGGCCGGAGTGCAAACGCCAGCCGACGATCAGGGCGCGGCCAGTTCCAAGCCAGGCGACAACGACATCGTCATCGTCGGCGTGCGCCGCGCGCTCGAGAGCGCTCAGACGATCAAGAAGAATGCGCGGACCGTGGTCGATTCCGTCACCGCGACCGACATCGGCGCGTTCCCGGACTCCTCCGCTGCGGGCGCGCTTCAGCGTGTTCCGGGCGTGTCCGTCAATCGCCTGCAATCGGCGGACGACAGCACCCACCCGTCGGGCGAGCCGACGCAAATCCTGATTCGCGGCCTCCCGTTCGTCAAAACCAATTTCAACGGCCGCGACACCTTCTCGGCCGATTCCGCGCGCGGACTTCAGTTCAACGACGTATCGCCCGAACTGCTTGCCGGGATCGACGCCTACAAAAACCAGACGGCGGACATGATCGAGGGCGGGATTGCGGGCACCGTCGACCTGCGCACCCGTTTGCCGTTCGACCAGAAAGGCCTGGTCGTCGCGGGAAACGTGAAAGTCGATTACGGCAGCCGCTCGAAGAAATGGACCCCGGAATTCTCCGGCCTGGTCAGCTATAGCTTCGACACCGAGATGGGCCGCTTCGGCTTCCTCGCCGACTATGCCTGGAGCCATGTCGTCACGCGCACCGAGAGCGTGATCATGGACAAGATCGACACCTATTGCGACACAGGCGCTTCGAGCGGGATCGTCAACGGCGTCAATCAGGCGATTGTCGGCAGCGACGGCGCGATTTCCTGCACGCACAACGTGTTCGGTGGGTCGGACTGGGCGTTCGCCCCGGACGGCATCCGCTATTCACAGGTCGACTACGACCGTCACCGCCGTGGCCTCGCGCTCGCCGGTCAATGGGAAAATCCCGCCGGAAACGTCCGTGCGAAGATTCAATACCTCGACTCCCAATATCACAATGCGTGGATCGAACACGCCAGCCACGCGATCCTCGACGGCAGCTATTTCGGTACGGCCGCTTTCAACCCGCGCGGCGGCTCCGTCCTCGCGGGATCGTCGGGGCTGACGTTCGGGCCGGACGGTATGCTGTCCGGCGGCGTGCTGACGCAGGGTTACGGAAGCTGGAATGGGCAATGGAGCTCCCTTCAGGATACGATCAATGCCGGATCCGCGGTTCCGGGCCTGCCATTCGTCAACTATTGCGCAACCGTGCTGTGCCGCTCGACCGAGCGCAACGGACTCTATTTCCAGAACGAGTCGCGCGACTTCGACCATCGCGAGGGCACCAAGGATCTGTCAGGCAACATCCAGTGGGACGTGACGCCGCAATTCCACGTCAATCTCGATGCGCAGCGCATCACGGCGTCGACCTTCAACAACGACATCCTGATCGCGACCGGGTCGATGGCGAATTACGATTATTCGACCAACTCGGACGGGACTCCGCAAATCACGTTGCTGCCCGGCAGCAATGTCAATTACGCGGCCGGCGGTCTCGCCAATCCGCACAATTACTGGATTCCGTTCATCCAGGGGCACGTCGAGGACAATGACGCGCACGAAAATGCTTATCGCGGCGATCTGAGTTACGATTTCGCGCAGGGAAGCTGGCTCGATTCGCTGAAGGCCGGCGTCCGTTATGCCGATCGCCATCAGAAAGTGCGCTATTCGACATTCAACTGGACCCCGATCGCGGCCAACTGGAACTGCAACGGCGCCGGCTTCAACGCCGACAACACCGCGCCCGATCCGACGGCGGCGTGCGATTCAAACTTCAAAGGCTACGGCGCGAACCTGTTCGGACCCTACAATATCGGCGGGATGTACAACGGCAGCGTCTATCCCAACGGTTCGCTCGCGTTCGTCAACAACGATGCGCTGACGGATTACCAGCGGTTGATGGCGGGCCTGTCGGGCGCTGCAACCAATCCGCCGATCGCGCCCGGTTACACCCCGATCTGTGATCGCGCCGGAGCGGTCGACTGTTTCCTTCCATCCGAGGTGATGTCGCTGCGCGAGCAGACGAAAGCGGCGTACGCCTCGCTGGACTTCGGCGGCGACGACGTCACCATCTTGAACGGGGTCTCCGTCGTCGGCAATATCGGCGTCCGGATCGTGCGCACCACCGAGACTGGCACCGGAAGCGTCGGCTTTCCGGCCGCGACGGTGTTCAACGGGCTGCCCACGTGCGCAACCTCGCTCGGGTCCAACCAGGTCGTCCAGCCCAGCTGCTTCCTGACGCCCCAAATCCTTGCTTTCGCGAACGGCGGCGGCACGCCAAACACCTACCGCAAGTCGTTCGACGACTGGCTGCCTAGCTTCAACGTCCGCTTCGGCCTGAACAGCAATAACTTCGTCCGCTTCGCTTACTCGCGGGCGATTGCCCGGCCAGATATCGGCCTGCTGCGCAATTTCGTGCAGATCAACGGACCAGTCATCAATACCGGACCGGACTCGCCCTACGTTGTCTACAATTCGCCAACCGCAGCCCACATTGCGGCGAACGTCGTCGGCTACAATTTCGTATTCCAGGCCAATGCCGGCAATGCGGGGCTGAAACCGACCAAGTCGGACCAGTTCGATCTCACGTACGAACGCTACATGGGCCGCGGCTCGTCGTTCACCGTCGACGCCTTTTACAAGCGCCTGACGGATATGGTCGCCTACGGGCAATTCCTGCGCGACTTCACCAACAACGGATCGACCCAGCTGGTACAGGTGAACGGGCCGGTCAACGCCTCGGGCACCGGCAAGCTGTATGGGTTCGAAGCCAATTATCAGACCTTCTTCACGTTCTTGCCCGGTCTGCTCAACGGCCTCGGCATGCAGCTCAACTACACCTACGTGCACCAGTCCGGGATCAACAATTCGAACCTCATCACCGCGACTTCGGGCGGTGATGTCGGCGCGTTCGGCATCGGCCAGCCGGCGCTCGGCGGCGCTGGAAACGTCATCGACTCGCATCAGCTCGCCGGAATCTCGAAGCATACGGTCAATGCCGTCGGCTTATACGAAAAGGGGCCGATTGCGCTGCGGCTCGCCTATAACTGGCGCTCGCGCTACCTGACGCAGAACCTCGACTGCTGCATCGGGCTGCCAGTGTTCCAGAAGGCCGCGGGCTTCATGGACGGATCGATCCGCTATTCGCTGACGAAGTTCCTCGAGTTGTCGATCGAAGGCACCAACCTCCTCGGCACCACGACGGTGTACCAGCAGGAAGTCTTCGGGGACTCGCCGCAATCGCCGGGCGCCAAGCCGGTGTTCATGGATTCGGCGTGGAGCAGGGTCGATCGCAGCGTCCAATTTGGCGCGCGCTTCAAGTTCTGATGCTAATGCTCCCTTCGCTGCACCGCCTGAAATCGGGCGGTGCAGCCCTTCTTGAGGGGAGCAGATCAGGCGAATGACGGAGCCAGACAGCAAGTTCCGGGTAGTCATCCTCGGGGGTGGCACGGCTGGGTGGATGACCGCCGCGGCCCTCGTTCACCGGCTGCCGCGGGATCGCTACGGCATCGTGCTCATTGAATCGGACGAGATCGGCATCGTCGGCGTCGGCGAAGCCACCCTGCCGCACATCAAGCAGTTCAACGACATGCTCGGTCTCGACGAAGCCGAGTTCATGCGCGCCACCCGGGCGACGTTCAAGCTCGGCATCGAGTTCTGCGACTGGACTCGCCCCGGCGAGCGCTACATCCATCCGTTCGGCGCGTTCGGCGAGCCATGGGGCGGCGTGCAATTCCAGCATCATTGGTTGCGGCTGCGCGAATCCGGCCGCGATCCGGCGCCGTTTCAAGCCTGTTCGCTGGCCGTGGCGGCCGCTCGCGCGAACGCTTTCGCCTTGCCCGACGAGGATCCCAATTCGATCCGCTCAACTTACTCCTACGCTTACCATTTCGATTCCGGCCTGTACGCGCCGTTCCTGCGCGACTGGTCGATGATGCGCGGCGTCGCCCGGATCGAAGGGCGGATGGCGGCGGCCGAACGCGACCCCGAATCCGGCGCAATCCTTGCCCTCACCATGCAGTCGGGCGAGCGGATCGCTGGCGACTTTTTCGTCGATTGCTCGGGGTTCCGTTCCCTACTCCTCGGCGAAGCGCTCGGTGTCGGCTGGGAGGATTGGCGGCATTGGTTGCCGTGCGACCGCGCCCTGGCGGTGCCGTGCGATCATGGCGGCGACGGACTGACGCCCTACACTCGCGCGACCGCGCGACCGGCGGGCTGGCAGTGGCGCATCCCGCTCCAGCATCGCATTGGCAACGGCTATATCTTCTCCAGCGATTTCATCTCGCAGGACGAGGCGAGCGAAACCTTGCTCGCCAATCTCGACGGAGCACCGCAGGCCGAGCCGCGGCTACTGCGTTTCACGCCCGGGCGGCGGACCTCGGCCTGGGCCGGGAATTGCGTCGCTATCGGGCTCGCCAGCGGCTTCCTTGAACCGCTCGAATCGACCAGCATCTTCCTCATCCAGGCCGCCGTCATCGACCTGATCGACCTGATGCCTTCACCCACGGCGGACCGCGCCATCGATCCGCGGCTCGCCGACGAGTTCAACCGGCTGACCACCATGCATTACGAGCGGATCCGGGACTTCCTGATCCTGCATTATGTCGCCAACCAGCGCGAGGGCGAACCCTTGTGGGATTATCTGCGCGCGATGTCGTTGCCCGATAGCCTGGCCCACAAAATGGCGCTGTTTGAGGCGCGCGCAACCGCGCCCGAATATCAATTCGGTTTGTTCTCGCGCGACAGCTGGCTGTCGGTGCTGTTCGGCCAGGGGCTTTCGCCGCAGGCCTACGATCCGCTTGCCGACACATTCGATCTCGACCTGGTTGCAACGCAATGCGCGGACTTCACCGGCCGCGTCGCCGCCGCCGTTGCCGCCATGCCGTCCCAACGCAACTTCATCGCCGGCTATTGCGCCGCAACCGAGACCGTCGCGGCGTGAGTGGCCCGCCGCGCCACGTGGTGGTCGTCGGGCGCGACGCCGACCTGTGGCTGACTGCGACGGCGCTTCGCTCCGCGCTCGCATCGGCGGGTGTCGCGGTTACGGCAATCGAACTTCCGACCCGGCTCACCCCCGCTTCGGTCTACGCGACGTTGCCGGCGATCGAATCGCTGCATGCCAGGCTCGGCGTGGACGAAGCTACATTGCTGCGCGCCACCGGCGGCAGCTTCTCGCTCGGTTACAACACCGTCCCTCCCACCGGCGCGCCATTTTTCCTCGCGCACGGGGCTTACGGTGCGCCGATCGACGGCGGCGACTTCTTTGCCTTCTGGCTCAAAGCGCGCCGTTTCGGCCTGACCGCCCAGCTCGAGGATTTCTCGCCGACGGCAATGGCGGCGCGGCACGGCCGGATCCTGCTGCCGGACGAAGACACCGAATCGTTCGGCCGCACCGATTATGCCTACCACCTCCCGGCGATCGCTTACGCCTCGATGCTCAAAAGCCATGCCAGCCGGCTTGGCGGTGCCATGCATCAGGCGGTTGAGGTCGCCGTCGAACGGGACGCCGAGACCGGCCTGATCCGCGCCGTTCGCCCTGACGCCGGACCCGAAGTAGCGGGCGAATTGTTCATCGACGCCAGCGGTCCGGATGCAATCCTCATCGGTGACGCGCTCGGCGTCGGCCGCGAAGATTGGCGCGCGTTCTTCCCCTTCGATCGCCGCCTCACCGGTCGCGGCAAACGCTTCGCGTCCGTCCCCGGTTACGCCGAGTTGCGCTTGTCACCCGCCGGCTGGACGGCGCTCTACGCCGGCCAGGCCACGACGCCCGTGGTCCGCGCCTATCGCGGCAGCGCGGAAGACGATGAAGCAGCGGTAGCCGCCGCGGCGGCTGCCTCGGGCACGGCGCTCACCGATGTCGCGATCACGCCTGTCGAACCGGCCATCCGCGACACGGCGTGGAGCGGGAATTGCGTGGCAATCGGCGCCTCGGCCTGCGCCTTCGACCCGCTGTTAGACCTCGACCTGCATGGCATTCAGCTCGGAATCGTTCACTTGCTGTCGCTGTTCCCGACGACGACCGCGGCTGAAGCCGAATGCGCGGAATACAACCGCATCACCCGCCCCTCATTCGAACGGCTCCGCGACTTCCAGTCCGCGCTTTATTTGCTCAGCGGCGATTCCGCGGCAGCGCCCGACAGCCTGCTCCACAAGATCGAGACCTTCCGCGCCCGAGGCACCATCGCGCCCATGGAGGACGAGACGTTCACGTCCGATCAGTGGCGCGCTTTGTTCGTCGGGCTCGGGTTGATGCCCGACAGCTGGCCGCCGGCGATCGACATCACGCCGCCCGAGCGCATGAAGGAAGGCTTCCGGAAGATCCTCGGGTTTGTTGGCAGCAAAGTGCTCGAACAGCCGACCCACGATGGCTATCTCGCCGACATCGGCGCCGGCAGGACGCCATGAACGCAGCGCCTTCGCTTGCGGCGGATGACCTGCTCGATACGCTGCCCGCGGTCGCGGTCGCGCGGGCGAAGAGCATCGCCGACGTCGAAGCGCTGCTCACGCATGCCGAGCCGATCCTGCTCAAGGGTGCGATCGATCATTGGCCAGCACTTGCTGCCGCGGCGCAATCGCCCGGTTCGCTCAATGCTTATCTGAAAGAGCGCGACGGCGGCGCTCCGGTCCCGGTGATGGAAGCCCCACCGTCCAGCGGCGGCCGGTTCGGTTATGCCGCCGACCCGCGAGAATTCACCTTTACCAAACGCTCGCGCCCCCTCGGCGAGACGCTCGAGCGGATCGCTTACGCGCGCGCCAATCCGGGCGCCGGTTATCTGGCGATCCAGATGCTGTCGCTCGACACGCACATGCCGGCCTTCGTGCGCGACAATGTGATGCCACTGGTTCCGGCCGGGGCGCGGCCAAAGCTATGGCTCGGCGGCCCGGTGAAGACGCAGATCCACAACGACCGCGATCACAATCTTGCCTGCGTGATTGCCGGCCATCGGCGCTTCTTGCTGTTCCCGCCCGAACAGGTCGCCAATCTCTACATCGGGCCGCTCGACAATCCGCCGCCGCTGTCGCTGGTCGACCCGGAAGCGCCCGACTTCACCGCATTCCCCAGCTTCCGCAAGGCGCTCAAGGCGGCGCGGGTCGCCCACCTTGACCCCGGGGACGCGCTGTTGATGCCGCGCTATTGGTGGCACCACGTCACTTCGCGCGATCCGTATAACGCCATGGTCAATTATTGGTGGGGTGCCAGCCCGGCCGGTCTTGGCGACCCCCACGACGCGTTCCTGACGGCCTTGCTGGCGCTGAAGACGCTCCCCGCGCGGGACCGCGCTTATTGGCAAGCGATGTTTGAGGCTCACGTCTTCGGCGACGAAGGTGCCGCGCACATACCGCCGACCGCGCGCGGAATTCTTGGGGCAATGACACCGGCCCAACGGACGGCGCTGAAGCAGCGCCTCCGGGCGGCAGTTCTGAAATCTTGATCGAGGCATGGGAGTAACTGGCATGAGCATGCCGAGGATCTGCGCGTTCGTTATGTTCTTGCTGGCTGCGATTGCAGCGCCGGCTCTGGCCGACGCCGTCAATCGGCGCCCGGACGGTGTTGAAGCGCGAGAGGGCCGCGTGCTGATGCGGGTTACGGCCCTGACCGACCAGATCGTTCGGGTTCGCATCGCGCGCGATGGCGTGTTGCCCGAAGATTCAAGCTGGGCCGTGCTCCCGGCGATGCGCGCACATCACACCACGGTGACGCCGCTGGAGAATGGCTTCGCAACCTCGGCAATCCGGGTCGCCGTCGATCCAGAGCGCCTGGCGCTGACCGTCACCGACCTCTCCGGCAAGGTCATCCTTGCCGACGCCGGCCAACCCCTGGCGCTCGACGGCCGCGCCTTCACGCTGCGCAAGGCGCTCCCCCTGGGCGAACATATTTACGGCCTTGGCGACAAGACCGGCGGCACGCTCGACCGTCGTGGCAAGAGCTATGTCGACTGGAACACCGACGCCTATGGTTTCGACAGCTCGACCGACCCGATCTACAAATCGATCCCCTTCTTCGTCTCGGTCGGCGGGGCCGGCGGAAGCTATGGGATTCTGCTCGACAATAGTTGGCGAAGCTTTTTCGATTTCGGCCACGCCACCGCGAACACCCTGGCGATGGGCGCGCCCGACGGCCCGATCGATTATTATGTGATCGCCGGTCCGAGCCTGCGCGATGTCGTCCGCCGCTACACCGACCTCACTGGCAAGCCGCCGCTGCCGCCGCAATGGGGACTTGGCTATCAGCAGTCGCGCTACAGCTACATGTCGGCCGACGAAGTGCGCCAGATCGCCGCGACCCTGCGCCGCGAGCGGATTCCGACCGACGTCATCTGGTTGGATATCGACTTCCAGGACCGCAACCGGCCCTTCACCGTGGACAAGAAGGTGTTCCCGGACCTGAAGGGTCTCGTCGGGGAGCTCTCGGCCCAGGGCATCAAACTGGTGACCATCACGGACCTCCACGTCGCCGAGGCCGCGAATCAGGGTTATGCGCCCTACGACACAGGTGTCGCGGGCAATCATTTCGTCCACAATCCCGATGGGTCGATCTATGCCGGCAAGGTCTGGCCGGGGCAGTCGGTCTTCCCCGACTTCACCGACGCCAAGGCGCGCGCCTGGTGGGGCACGAACTACAAGCAGTTCGTCGATGACGGGGTCGCCGGTTTCTGGAACGACATGAACGAGCCGTCGGTGTTCAACGATATCGGGACCATGCCGCTCGACGTCGTCCATCGCGTCGACAGCGACGATTTCGCGGCGCGCAACGCCACACATGCCGAGATTCACAATGTCTTCGGCCTGCAGAATACGCGCGCGACCTATGACGGGGTGAAGATGCTTCGCCCGGACGAACGCCCGTTCGTCATGACCCGCGCCAGCTATGCCGGCGGCCAGCGCTACGCCGTCACCTGGACCGGGGATAATTCGTCGAGCTGGGACCATCTCCGGCTGATGGTCCACCAGTTGATCAATCTCGGCCTCTCTGGCTTCGCTTATTCGGGTGCCGATATCGGCGGCTTCACCGGCGGACCCAGCCCCGAATTGATGACCCGCTGGTTTGAAATCGGCGCCTTCACCCCGATCTTCCGCGACCATTCGGCCAAGGATACGCCGCGCGCCGAGCCATGGCTCGACGGCCCCGGACCGCTCGCGGTTCGCCGCCGCTTCGTCGAAGAGCGCTATCGCCTGATGCCCTATCTCTACGCGCTCGCCGACCTTAACGCGCGCACCGGTGACCCGCTGATGCGGCCGGTGTTCTACGACTATCCTGGCGTCGCGCGCGCGGGGTGCGACCAGTCGATGACCTTTACGCTGGGCAGCGCGCTGCTGATTGCGCCCCCACCCAAGATGGAATCACCGCAATCCTATGAGATCTGTCTCCCGCCTGGGGGTTGGTTCGATTATTGGACCGGGGAGCGTGTGACCGGCGCGGCTGCAGGTACCAATGGCGGTGATGGCGCCAGCCACATCAAGGAGACGCCGAGCCTGGAGAAGCTGCCGGTATTCGTCCGCGAGGGCACCATCCTGCCGCGCCAGCCGCTGGTCCAGAGCACGTCGGAAAAACCCGTCGGCCCTCTTCTGCTCGACGTCTATCCGGGCGCGGACTGTAACGGCACGATCTATCTCGATGACGGCCATTCGATGGGCTTTGAGAAAGGCGATTATCTGCGCCAGGCAATCCGCTGCAGCGCCGACCAGAGCGGCAATTTGGCGATCACCTTTGCTCCCCGCGAGGGCCGCTTCCAGCCTTGGTGGAAAGAAATCGAGATCCGGGTCCACGACAAACCCGCGAACTCCCGCATCATCCCCGATGTGCCAAAGGGCGCGACGATCAGGATCGATCGCTAGCGCCGGCGCTGGAAGGTGGCGGAGACGGTGTCCGTCGAATGATGCTCATTACGCGATTGTAATTACTGTGTTTTTTCAGTCGCAGAGCGGGCCAACCCTAACCGCTGGCGCCGCTTGAGCGAGAATTATTGAGCCTTGCGACCGAGTCGCCCGCAATGTCTGCTTGGGGTGGAAAGCGGACATTAGCGATGCCTACTTCATGCAGGCGTTATAGGCATCGATCTCTTTGTCATAGGCAGCGACCCACCTGTTGTAGGCGGCAACATCATCCGCCGACGGCTCCGCCCCCAGAGCTTGGAGCTTGGCAGCGTGCCTATCAGTGCAAGCACCGTCGCGTCCGACCGTCGTGCATCCCGAAAGCGCCATAGCAACCAATATCCAATACGTCCGCATACCCGCCCTTTACCGATGCCCCCTACGCTTGCTCGTAGGCAAGTTCCGACAATCGCCCGTCACGCTAATGTCCGCAATGGGTCGAAAGCAGACGCTTCATGAGGGAACAGCGGGTCCGCCCGTTGGTGCATTCGCGAATGTCTAGCGGACGATCTCCCGCGCGGCCGTCCAGCGGTCGTGGCGTGAGTTGCGCTGCTGTTCAAATAGGCGCACATCGCGCCGTCGCCGCTTTGAGTCGGTCGGCGGCGGCCTGTCATCTCCTGAAGGAGAATGGCCATGAACGCACCCAAAAAGCTGGCTTTGATCCTCTCGGCAATCGCACTGGCGCTGCCACAGACCGCCAGTGCGCAGTCCGCCGCACTTTCGAAGGCCTGGGCCGGTACCTGGTACTTGGACACGGCGAAGTCGAAATTCAGCTCAACTGAATTCACACCGAAGAGCGACGCCCGCACCTATTCGGTGGCCGGGAAGCACCTGACGATGCGGTCCACCGGGATCAACGCTGCCGGCAAGGCGATGAAGTGGAGCTATTCGGCGAATACGGACGGCAAATCGTATCCGACGTCCGGCAATCCGAACACAGACCATATCGCGCTGACCTTCGTCGGCCCACGCGAGTTCAAGTCCAGAACGACGCTGAAGGGCAAACCCTCAGCAAAATCGACGGCAACCGTTTCTGCGGACGGGAAGGTGCTGACGATCAATCGCAGCATTCTGACTGCCAAGGGCGGTCCCACGAATGATGTCATGGTCTTCGACCGCACCAAATAAGCGGCGCGGACGTTCAGAATCCGACGGCCTATTGTCTGCGAAAGCAGTCATTAGCTGTCGGCCACCCATCATTTGCTCCAGGTTGGGATTGGCACTTTGGCGGAGAGGGTGGGATTCGAACCCACGGTACGGTTGCCCGTACGCCGCATTTCGAGTGCGGTGCTTTCGACCACTCAGCCACCTCTCCGCTTATGAGGCGCGCGCCGGATGGAATTCCGGCTGTCCGGTCGGGCCGGCGCTCTAGCAGCGGCCCCCAGCCTTGCCTAGGGCCAACACGCCTTGCCTAGGGTCGAACAAGTCTTAGGTAGGAAGCCATGTCTCCGCTCGAACGTTCAGCACCGGTGGCCGCCAAAATCGACATGCCGCTCGCCCGCTTCGCCATTGGCGATGTCGTGCGCCACAGGATGTTCGATTTTCGCGGCGTGATCTTCGATGTCGATCCGGTCTTCGCCAACAGCGAGGAATGGTACGAATCGATTCCCGAGAGCTTGCGCCCGCGCAAGGACCAGCCCTTCTATCACCTGCTCGCCGAGAATTCGGAGAGCGCGTACATCGCCTATGTCAGTCAGCAAAATCTGGTCCGCGACGAGACCGAAGAGCCAGTCGACCATCCGGCGATCGCCGATATGTTCGAAACGCTCGAGGGCGGCCGCTACCTACTGCGTCCGGTCCATCGTAACTAAGCCACCCGCCCCGACGGTTCGATCTAGAAGTTGACGGCTACGCGGCCATACAAATACCGGCCGTTGAAACCGAACGGTGAGAAGATCGAGAACGGAATATATTCCTGGTTGGCGGGGTAGACGCCGCCGACCGAGGCCGGACGCGGGCCGAACGGCGAGCGATCGGGATAGACGTCGAACACATTGTCCGCACCGATCGCCAGCTCGACTTTGTCGAACGCCTTGTAGCGCAGCTCAAGGTCCGAGATCCATTTCGCGCTAAGCAGGATATCGTCCGGCCCAAGCGCCGTCAGGCTGGTCGGATCGGCGATCGGGGCCGCGGCGCCGGGCGAGATCACCTTGCCGTATCGGGTCGTCCGCGCGGTCAGGCCGAACTTGCCGAAGTCGCCGTCGGCGGTCAGCACGATCTTGTCGCGCGGCTGGCCGTCGGTGAAGCGGATGCCCTCGATTCTCCCGAACAGCACCAGGCCCGGAATCTGCGCGAGCGGTCCGAGCGCGTTGAGCCGCTTGTCGATCTTGGTCTTGTTGTAATTATAGGCCGCGGTCAGGTTCCACCGGCCGATGGACGCGTCGCCGAAGCGGTAGGTCGCGACCAGGTCGACGCCCTGCGTGGTGGTATCGAGCCCGTTGATGAAGAAGCGAGCAGCGCCGATGCTATTGAACCCGTTGGCGTTGAGAATCGTCGCGATTGCCGCGCCCACCACGTTGCCGTTGCATGCGGCTATGGAGCATGGATTGCCGAGCGCATCGCGCGTGGCCGTCAAATTCTCCGTCAGGACGATCCGGTCCTTGATCTTGATATGATAATAATCGGCTGTGAGCGTGAAGCCGCGGAACGGATTGGCAGTCGCGCCCAAACTCAGGTTGACGGATTTCTCGGGCTTCAGCGGGTTCGACCCGAGTGCCTGTGCGACCGGGCTGTTGACCGCCACCGTGGCGATATCGACCGGCACACCGCCGATGAAGTTGGTCGAAGACGTGGTGAAAAATTGCTGGTGAAGCGAAGGCGCTCGGAAACCGGTCGAAACCGAGCCGCGCAGGGCATAATTGCGGACGATCTCCCAACGCGCGGCGAACTTGCCGTTCCAGGTCGATCCAAAGTCCGAATAATGTTCGTAGCGGCCGGCGAGCGTCGTGGTCAGTCCAGCGACGGGATCGGTGTCGAGCTCGGCATAGGCCGAATAGCTGTGCCGCTTGGCGTTCGTCCGCGCATTGTCCGGAATACCCGGGAAGCCTTGCGCGCCGGCCAGAGCTCCACGGCCCGGGAAGGAGCAGATGCCGGTCCCTGCATTATACACGCCCTGTTGAGTCGTGCAGTTGGCCGCCGTCGTCGCGATCGAAGCCCTGAACAATGGACCGATGGCCCACGAGAAGGTGTCGCCCGGCCGAATCTTAAACTGCTCATGGCGATATTCGGCGCCGGCCGCGACTGTCAGCGGCTTGGCGAAACCGACGGCATAATCCTTGGACACGTCGAGGTTGACGATGTTCTGGGCGTAACGCAGGCCGCCGGCGTCGAAGTCATTTGGGCTAGCCTGGCCGAACGACGTATTGAGCGTATCATGCACCGCATAATCGAACTTGTCCCGACCGCGTCCGGCCGACAGGTCGGCGTGCCATCCGCCTAGATCGCCGCGAATTCCGATGGTGCCGGCATAATCCCGAAGCCTGGTGCCGATCAGCGGTAGAAACCCGTCGGGCGTGAGCGGCACGAAATTGGCATTGGTCGGTGACTGGTTTGGCGCAAGCGTGCTCCAGTCGCGGTTCGCGCTGTTGCTTTCCTGGCGATAATTGGCGGCGCTGAGCGCATTGCGGTGACCGTAGGTTGCGAAGGCGTAGAGCTGCCAGTCCGGCGTGATGTCATAGCCGCTGTTGAGCAACAGATTGTAATCGCGCGACCGGGGGTCGCCGAACTTGAATTCGAGCCGGTCGAAGGTGACTTCGCGCGGATCGAACGTCGTGGACGTCGGCCGGATATAGTTTGGTCGAAGGTCGAAGCCGGCCCGGTTGGTCGGTTGCCGACGATGATATTCGCCGGTCAAATTGACGAAACCATGCGGGCCCAGTGGGATGCCGACATTTACGCCAGCCGTCAGCTGCTGGCCGTCGTGCGTGTGTCGATCGCCGTCGGAATTGGCGAGGAAGTAGCGATTGTCGGCCGGGTCGAGGATCGGCTGACCCAAAGCGTCGGTCTGAAGGCCTGTGACTTTCGCGACATTGTCGATGGAAGTCGCGTACTCGCCCCAGGTGACGCTCGCGCGCCCGCCGTGGCTGGCGTTCTTGAGCTGGACGTTGATCACGCCCGCGATCGCGTCGGAGCCATATTGGGCCGCGGCGCCGTCACGCAGCACCTCGATCCGGCTGATCGCCAGGCCCGGGATCAAGTTGAGGTCGACGGCGGCGCTGCCGCGCCCGACCGTGCCGTTGATGTTGAGCAGCGCCGAAACGTGGCGGCGCTTGCCGTTGATCAACACCAGGGTCTGGTCCGGACTAAGACCGCGCAAGGTCGCCGGGCGCAATGCGTCCGATCCGTCCGCAATCGACGGCGATGGGAAGTTGAACGACGGCACCAGCTGGTTGAGGACGCGGTTGGTCTCGGTCTGGCCGGTCTTGTTGATCTGATCCGCCCCGATCACGTCGACCGGCACAGGGCTGTTGGCGACGGTCCGGTTGGCCGTGCGGCTTCCGGTGATGACGATCTGTTCGCCGGCCGTCGGCTGAGCCTGCGGGGCCGTTGGGCTCTCCTGCGCGAATGCCGGTTGAGCAAAGGCCAGCGGGCTGAGGCTGGCGAGAAGGATGCGATGGGCGGTGCTGCGCATGATGGTCCCCCGATGGCACGCATCGAAGCGCGCATTCATGAAGGTGCAATCAAACCGTAATGTTTGGGCCTGACAAGCGTGACGCCCACCGCCGCCGTCATTTGTCTTGATTCCGCCTACGGCCGTTGCAATCGAGCAACAGCCATTTCCCAACTGATGTGCGGTTGACACCCCGAGCCCCCTGCCATAGGCGGCTCGCTTTCCCGCGCGAGGCCCGGCGTGCGAGCGCTTGAGATGCGTGCGGGAACCGGAATTCGATCAGGAAAGACAAGCCAATGTTCGCAATCGTGCGCACGGGCGGCAAGCAATATCGCGTCGCCCCCGGAGACAAGATCGTCGTCGAGAAGCTCGACGGCAACGCCGGTGACAAGATCACTCTCGGCGATGTCCTGCTCGCCGGCGAGGGGTCGAGCCTCAAGTCGACCGACGGTCTGACCGTCGCCGCCGAAATCATCGCCCAGGCGAAGGCCGACAAGGTCACGGTGTTCAAGAAGCGCCGGCGCCACAACTATCGCCGCAAGAAGGGCCATCGCCAGCAGCACACGATCCTGAAGATCGTCGCGATCGGCGATTATAAGGAAGCCAAGAAGGCGGCGCCGAAGGCAGAAGCCAAGCCGGCCGCCGCCGCGCCCCAACCGGCCGCCGAAAAGCCTGCCGCACATGCGAAGGCGAAAGCCGAGGCGGAATCCGATCAGCAGAAGGCGGGCGATGTTGTCGGCACGCCGACCGAAAGCCCGGCTCCGAGCGATGACAAGGCCGCCGGGGCCGAGAAGCCCGCGGTGAAGAAGGCCGCTGCTCCGAAGGCCAAAACCCCGTCGACAAAAAATGCTGCACCTGCTAAGGCCGCGGCCAAGAAGACTCCAAAGGCGAAGTAACCAGTCATGGCACATAAAAAGGCAGGCGGCTCGTCCCGCAACGGCCGCGACAGTGAGAGCAAGCGCCTC
>DATFUB010000033.1:0-2842 GCA_035261225.1 Sphingomicrobium sp. | reverse complement strand
CCCTCGACGTCCGAGCCCTGCTCGATCAGCTGCTGGAAGGCGAGGCATTCGTCGGCCGGGTTCATGCTCAGCCGCTGGAAATTCTCGGCGAGACTGGCTTCCTGCGCTTCGGCCGGGCCGCCCTCGATGACGAGGCAGCAGACTTCATGCGTCTTGGCGATCTTGCCTTCCCCGGCGAGCGCCAAGAGCGCGCGAAGGCGTCGGCCGCCCGCTTCGACCGCGAAACTGCCCTTCGGCTTGGCGACGCTCGTCACGACGAGGTTCTGGAGGAGGCCGCGCGCGTCGATGTCGGCCTGAAGCTGGGCGTCGGCCTGCTTGTCGGTTGCCCTGCGGACATTGCGGGCCGAGGGGACCAGCTTGTTCAGTGGGATGGTCTTGATCATGACAGTCTCCGGATGAGAGCCGGTACGGCCTTTCCGTACCCCGTCGCTCATTCAGAACTCCGCCCCCTTTCCTCTCTTCACTCGTCCAACGGAGCGGACCACAATGGCCTTAAGAGCGCTTTGCGTGCTTTAAATTGCTCTCAAGAGCATCTCTTCTTGATTTCTCATTGGCTGATCGCTATCACTCAAGGGCATCTTAAACGGTTTTAGGAGGCCTTAAGCGCATGGTCGCACTCAATTCACTGCTGGCCGCGCCGCCTTATGCGGTGGAGCAGGCCATTCGCCGGCTGGGCGCCGATCTTCGCACCGCTCGGCTAAGGCGTAACCTCACGGTCAAGGAAGTCGCCGAAAAGCTCGGCACCGGACCTCGCGCAATCACGGATGCCGAGAAAGGCAAACCGACCGCGGCCATCGCGACCTATGCCGGACTCCTCTGGACTTATGACCTGCTGGGTCAGCTCGGCGATGTCGCGGATCCCCTTCACGACCGGGAAGGCAGCGCCCTTGCCGCGTCGCACGGCCGCACTCGCGCGCGTCATGGCGGCGGAGGACTCAGCGATGACTTCTGAATGCTTCGTCTACATCACGCTTCCGGGCCAGACATTGCCAGTCACGGCCGGTCGGTTCGAGCTGGTGAAGGACCGGCGCGGCACCCCGGTCGGGCGCTTCGTCTATGGCCGCACCTATCGCGACCTGCCGGACGCGGTTCCGCTCGACCCACTCGACCTCAAGCTCGGCGACCGGGTCTATGAGACCGCCGCGCTGGGCGGCATGTTCGGAGCCTTGCGCGACAGCGGTCCCGATCATTGGGGCCGGCGTATCATCGAGCGCCAGCTCGGAAGCGCCAATTTGAGCGAGCTGGATTATCTGCTTCACTCGCCCGACGACCGCGCGGGAGCGCTGGGCTTCGGACTGAACCAGGTGTCCCCGGCACCGGTGCGCAAGTTCAACCGGACGCTGGATCTTGCAGAATTGCAGGTGCTTGCTGACGCCATCGTCGCCGATGAGCCGCTCCCCGAAGGCGGGGACGGAGACCAGGTCGCCAAGCTGCTCGAGCTCGGCACCTCGATGGGCGGCGCGCGTCCCAAGGCCGTCGTCGAGGACAATGGCGGCCTGTGGATCGCCAAGTTCAACCGCAACGACGACAAATGGAACAATGCCCGGGTCGAGCATGCCATGTTGACCCTCGGCAGGTCGTGCGGACTGACCACTGCCGAATCGCGGCTGATCGACGTTGCCGGCCGCGACGTCCTGCTGGTCAAGCGCTTCGACCGCGAAAAGATTGGCAAGGGCTATCTCCGCGCGCGCATGTTGAGCGGACTGACGCTGCTGCGCGCCGACGAGAGCCCGACCGGGCGCGATCGCTGGTCCTACGTCCTGCTGGTCGAGGAATTGCGCCGCATCAGCAGCGAAGCGAAGCGCGACGCGCAGGAGCTGTTCCGGCGAATGGTCTTCAATGCCCTCATTTCGAACATGGACGATCATCCCCGCAATCATGCGGTGATCGCCAAGGAGCGCGACTGGCGGCTGTCGCCCGCTTATGACCTGACGCCGTCCAGCCCAATCGCCATCGAGGAGCGTGACCTCGCGCTCGCCTGCGGTGCCAACGGTCGCCTCGCGTGCAGGAGCAATCTCGTCTCGGAATCGCCTCGATTCTTCGTCCCGCCAGCAGAAGGCGACGCCATCATCGAAGAGATGGCCGCGCGGGTCTCGGCCAGCTGGTACGATGTCGCGCGGAGCTGCGGAGTAACGGAGCAGGATTGCGAGCGCACTCGCGGCGCCTTCGTCTATCCCGGATTTGCCGCCTGAGCTCGAGGCTCGGAGCGATGCAGCCTCGTTCCGTCGGTGCCGCCGTCGCCGTTGGCATCGGCAGCTGAGCCTTCGGGTCCGTGCGGGGCCGATTGAGGCGTGAGCCGGGCGAGCACTTCGGCGGCGCGGTCCACGGGCAGGAACAGCCTCGTTTGATAGCGGATGATGTCGGTGAAGCAGCCCTGCGCCTTGTACCAGGGGAGCCGGACAGGCGTGAACCCCGCAAGCTCGAGGCGCTGGCTGCCGTTGACCAGCGAGCGCTTCACAATGAGCGCCTCTACACCGCTGAACGGCAGCGGCTTGCCCGTGCGCAGCACGGTCGCGGCAAACTCGTCCGGCGGCCTATCGAGCAAGATGTCGAGACCGAGTTTGCCTGCAAGCTCGGCAAGCGAAGAGACAGGGATCTCCCGCCCGAGCAGCGAGCGGCCATCATCGGCGGCGATCCGGATCACCTGCACATGATCGTCAGGCAACTTGTCCCACACCGGCGCAGGAGCCCGGTGGCGAGGTGCAAAGTCTCGCGGCGAAGAGTCGTGCCCGCCTCATGAACTTCGGCCCGCCAGGCTTCCGCAAACACCTCTGCAGACGCCGGCACCCAGCTGGTCTCGTGCAGACGGTCGCAGGTCAGATGCTCGCGCTTGACCGGGCGG
>DATFUB010000032.1:0-2876 GCA_035261225.1 Sphingomicrobium sp. | reverse complement strand
GGGTGAGCGGCCCAGCAACCTGGCGATCGATCGTGCCGATCGATGGACCGCAATGCCTCTCGATATCTCCTCGCGTTCCGCAAGCGTCAGCGCCAACCGCGAGCGGCCAAGCCGTTGCAGCGCCGAGCCCTGCGATGAAATCGCGCCGCTTCATTGCCAATCCCCCTGATGCTCTCAACCCGAGCGTAAGCAATTTTTCGGCACAAGTCTAAATGCTCGGATGTCCGAGATGGGTCAAAACCGGAAAAGCTCTAGGCGAGCATATGTTTTCCGCTCTGCCCCCAACAACGGACATAGAGCGACCACGGCGGTATGTCCGAGTTGTGCCAATAGGCGACATCCCGATGTTATTCAAGCGCCTCGCCAGCTTGCGCGACGACCAGGGCACTGCGTGGTCGAAATCGTAGAGCGGCTTCGCCTTGTCACCGGTCGAATCCTCAATCGATAGCCCGGCGACGCCGGTCTCAACGGCCGATATCCCACGGATTGGGGATCACGAAGCAGCCCGACTTGTGCAGGTCGTGAATAGATGGGCTGCTTATCTGCCGGATTGCGGGTGTAGGTTGAACTTGCCAATCATGCTGACGTCCGCGTTTTGCGCACGTACTTCGATCGATCTTGCGAAATCGTAGTCCCGAGGAACCGTAAAGGTCCCGCTCTGGGTCTGGGTCAACACATGGCCGTAGTTTTTGTGATCATAGCGGTCGCCGCCGAGTTGCCATCTGCAATGCGCTGCGACCATATGCTTCGGAAATCATGTAGCCGGACAGCGTGCCATAAGCGGTGCCCCACGCATCCGCCACTTCTGGCGTCCAGCCATCCCCCAGGCCCTTCTCCAGCGTCCACAGCAACGCGGCGCCGACCACCGGATAGTGCTCCGCCTTCGCACCGTAGCTGACATGCCGCTTTGCCAGTGCGCTGGCGGCCGGCAAAACCTGTTCGAGATTGCCAAGACCTTTCACCACCGTAGCCAGCATTGCCATCAGCTTGCGGCGCTGCTCAATCATATCGTCGGGAAACATTGCCTTCATCTGCGGGGCGATGTCGAACAGACGATCATAAAACAGCACGGCCGCGGCTTCCGAAATCAGTGCAACCTTGGCAAAACTGTGCTGAACCAGTGCGACTTGTTCCGGCGTCATTGCAATTCTCCATCTGTTCGGTTTCCCGCTGCTAATAGGCACCGCCTAAATTGGGGCCGGCTGCGCTACCGCACGATTTCAGTCTCGGAAAAAATGGTTGCGTTAGTAACCGGGCGAACAAGCTCTTGGTGAGAATGAAACGAAGCGCGGCTTTAAAGCGGACACCCCATCGTTGATGGCTCGCACCGTGTCGCGGTGATGACGTGATGCCCGCGACAGCTGACCAAGATCGTGTCTACATAGACGTGTCCCAATGACACCTAGTCTAGACGCGGCCGTGGTGGTGCCGCCACGCGTGACCGCGGCGCCGAGCGAGACGGCACCATCGCAGCGCGACCGTCATCTGCAAGCAATCGCCAGGCATGGCCGCCTGGCTTGGCAGAAGCAGTCAGGTTACGCGAAACGCGCGCGAACCGAGGCTGCTATGAGCCGATCGAAGCAGGTCATCGGCGATGACTTGAACGCACGGACGGATCAGTGTCGGGCCACCAAGGTGGCCGTCGCTGTCCATGCGCTCAACCGCATATCGGAGCTGGGACGCCCGAACTATGTCCCCCTCGGCTGATCCCAGACGGGGTAAGGGTGTATTGCTCCTATTGGCCCGATTCGTGCGCCACGCTTTCGTCGCGACTCAGGGGCCCGGGGAGTCAGGACAGTGTCGCGAGCGCCGCGGGCTCGAAGGGCAGCAGTTCGTCGTAGCGGGCCTCCTGCACCTTGCGCGGCCAGGCCGGGTCGACCAGCAGCGCGCGACCGACCGCGACCAGATCGAACTCGTCGCGCTCCAGCCGGTCGAGCAGGTCGTCGATCCCGGTGCCCTTGGAAGATTCGCCGTGCAACGAGCCGATGAAGTCGCCGGACAGCGCGACGCTGCCGACGGTGACGGTGGGTTTGCCGGTGAGCTTCTTGGTCCAGCCGGCGAGGTTCAGGTCGGAGCCCTCGAATTCCGGCTCCCAGAAACGACGCTGGGAGCAGTGGAAGATATCGACACCGGCGTTCGATAGCGGCGCCAGGAAACGGGCGAGCTCCTCCGGGGTCGTCGCGAGCCGCGCCGCGTAATCCTGCTGCTTCCATTGCGAGAAGCGCAGGATGATCGGGAAATCCGGCCCGGTCGCGCGGCGCACCGCCTCGATGATCTCGACTGCGAATCGGGTGCGGCCGACCAGGTCGCCGCCATATTCGTCGTTGCGCTGATTGGTGCCGGCCCAGAAGAACTGGTCGATCAGGTAGCCATGGGCGCCGTGGATCTCGACGCCGTCGAATCCCAGGCGCTGCGCGTCCGCGGCGGCCTGACCGAAGGCCTCGACGACGCGGCGGATATGCTCGCGCGTCATCGGCTCCGAATGCTGGAGGCCGGGCTGGGTCAGGCCCGGGAAGCCGCGCATGGTCAGGCCCGACGGGCCGGCGCTCGGCAGCTCCGGATGGGGCGCCTTGGCCGGGTTGCGCGCCATGCCGACATGCCAGAGCTGCGGCATGATCTTGCCGCCGACCTCATGCACCGCGTCGACGACACGCAGCCAGCCATCGAGTGCCGGACCGTAGAAGTTCGGGATGTCGACGCTCATGGTCGAGACGGGGTCGTCGACCACCGTGCCTTCGGTGATGATCAGGCCGGTGCCGCTTTCGGCGCGCCGCCGGTAATAGGCCGCGACCTCCGGGCCGGGAATGCCGCCTGGCGACATCTGCCGGGTCATCGGCGCCATCACGACGCGGTTGGCGAGGCTGAGCTTGCTCAAG
>DATFUB010000031.1:0-18585 GCA_035261225.1 Sphingomicrobium sp. | reverse complement strand
AACAGCAACAGCCCCGCAGCCGCCCAGCCGTAGTTGCGGTTGAACATCTTGCCTTCGTAACTGTCCTTCAAAACTTCGGCCAAGCCGTTCTTCGCGGCGGCGAATTTCGTATGGTTCTTCTGCTCCATCACGATCGATTCGCCGCTTGCGACGAGATTGCGCAGCGCCGCTTCCTCATCGGGCGGGAGCGGCTCGCCGCCGGCCAGGCGTTCGATCCGCGTCTTGTCGTGCGAGAGCCAACCGCCATCCTCCTCGACCATTCGAATGTGGCCGCGCACCCCCATGTCGACCAACGCCGCGGCGAAGGTGCGGTTGTCCGAGCCCATTTTCGTCAAATAGCGCATGGCTGCGGGGGTCAGATTGTCAGGCGGCGAGAACAAGGGCACGACCGTTCCGGCACGTGGGTCGCGTCCGGCGCGCTGCCAGGCGACGTAACAGAACCCGCATAGTCCGAGCAGCGACAGGCCGCCGGCCAGATACGGCCCGTAATCCGCGAGCCACCAGCCCAGTTGGCTGCTTTGGTCGGCGTCCGCGACGACGCCCTTGGGGAAGGAAACGGCAACCGTCAGTCCTTCGTAGGGACCCAGCGGCTGGCCGGTCACAAAGGTAATGTCGCCCGGCTTTTCTTCTGCGATTGTGGCGTTCGATCCGGTCGAGCCCTGCGGCCCGGTGTAGGTCGAGCGTTGTCCGAGCTTGACCGCCTTGGGCACGTGGATGCGCACCTCGGCGACGTCGATTGGGAAGATCCAGCCGTTGCCGGTCGCGTTCCAGTAGAGTTCGTCATAGTCCTGGAAGCGGCCGATCTGACGCGTAGTCCGATAGCGGATGACGTAGCGGTGCTCGCCGACGTCGACATATTTGTCGGCCTCGCCGAGCTTGATCCGGATACCGTTTCGGAACGGACTGGTCGCGGCGGCGACGGGCTGGCCGTCGAGCGTCGCGCCTTCGAAGGTGAAGTCGACCCGGACCTGGCTGCCGTGCGGGCCGCGATAGCGGGTGGGGAAGTCGCGATAGATGCCGTGGTTGATTGCGTCATGTTCGGCGCGGATGTCGATCGTCTCGACGACTTCGAGCGAGGCATTGGGCTGGACCTGAACGTCGCTCCAGTAATGGAGGATGCGCTCGTCGGCGTGCGCCGCCGCGGGAATGGCGAACAAGAGGAGGGCAGGGAGTGCCCGCCACAATGCGCGCATGATCAGGCCGCCGGAGGGTTGAACGAAACCTTGGGCGCGGTTTGGATGGTCGGATCGTCATCCTGATAGAACGGCTCCTCGCTGAACCCGAGCGGCTTCGCTACCAGCACCGCGGGAAAACTCTGGACCGCGGAATTCAGGTCGCGAACGGTCGCGTTGTAATAGCGCCGCGAGCTTTGCAATTCGCCCTCGATATTCGCCAGCTGGTCCTGCAGCTGCAGGAAATTCGTATTGGCCTTGAGCTCGGGATAGGCCTCGGCGACCGCAAACAGTCGGCCCAGGACGCCAGTCAGCTGGGCGTCGGCCTGGGCGGTCGCGGTGACGCTTCCGCCGCTGACCGATGCCGCGCGGGCTTTCGCGACTTCCTCGAACACCCCGCTTTCGTGACTGGCATAGCCTTTCACGGCCTCGACCAGATTGGGAATCAGATCGGCGCGCCGGCGAAGCTGGACGGTGATCCCGCTAAACCCCTCTTTGACCAGGGCGCGAAGCCGGACCAGCCGATTGTACATGCCGACGAGCGCCAACAGCGCGAGGACGATGACGCCGAGGATGATCCAGCCGAACAGTCCCATGTGATTATCCCCCAATGAACGCAGCGGATCATAATGGCGTTTCCGGCGGTCCGCTAGAAGGCGGCGATCCCGGTGATCGCGCGGCCCATGATCAGCGCGTGGACGTCGTGCGTGCCTTCATAGGTGTTGACCGTTTCGAGGTTGGCGGCGTGGCGCATGACCTGGAATTCGGCGGAAATCCCGTTGCCGCCGTGCATGTCGCGGGCGATGCGAGCGATATCGAGCGCCTTGCCGCAATTGTTGCGCTTGATCAGGCTGATCGCCTCGGGGACCAGTTCGCCGTCTTCCATCCGGCGCCCGACCCGCAGCGCCGCCTGCAACCCCAGCGCAATGTCTGTCGCCATATTGGCGAGCTTGAGCTGAACCAACTGGTTGGCGGCGAGGGGCCGTCCGAACTGCTTGCGGTCCAGCGTATACTGGCGGGCGGCGGAATAGCAGGCCTCGGCCGCGCCCATCGAACCCCAGGCAATCCCGTAGCGGGCCCGATTGAGGCAGCTGAACGGGCCCTTGAGCCCCTCGACATTGGGCAGCAGCGCATCCTCGCCGACCTCAACCTCGTCCATCACGATCTCGCCGGTGATCGAGGCGCGCAGCGACAGCTTTTCCTTGATCTTCGGCGCGCTGAGGCCCTTCGCGCCTTTCTCGAGCACGAAGCCGCGGATCTTGCCGCCGTGCGCATCCGATTTCGCCCACACCACGAACACGTCGGCGATCGGCGAATTGGTGATCCACATCTTGGTGCCGGAGAGAACGTAACCGCCCTGCACTTGCTGGGCGCGGGTGCGCATGCTGCCGGGGTCGGAGCCGGCGTCGGGCTCGGTCAAACCGAAGCAGCCGACCCATTCGCCGCTCGCCAGCTTAGGCAGATATTTCTGGCGCTGCTCTTCCGACCCATAGGCATTGATCGGATGCATGACGAGGCTCGATTGCACCGACATCGCCGAGCGGTAGCCGCTATCGACCCGCTCGACCGCGCGGGCAATCAGGCCGTAGCTGACATAGCCGAGACCGGCGCCGCCATATTCGGGCGAGATTGTCGCGCCCAATAGGCCGAGCGCACCCATTTCGCTCAGGATTTCGCGGTCGAACCGTTCGTCGAGGTAAGCTGAAGTCACCCGCGGCTGCAGCTTCTCCTGGGCATAACCCTCGGCAGTGTCGCGAACGAGCCGCTCTTCGTCGGTCAGCTGATGGTTGAGATCGAACGGATCCGCCCAGTCGAACGGAAGGATGGCTGGCTCGCCCACGTAAATGCCCCGCTGGTGAATGAAGTCGCGCCGCTCTTAGCGAGGCGCTGGCTACTTCGCCACCCCACCACCGCCGCCGAACGTCTGCTTGAGCGTCAGTCCGACGCTGATGTGCTGATCGCGTTCGCGGAACTCGTTGAGGACGAATTCGGGCTGGGCCCGGTTGGGCCGGAACAGCAAGCGGTTCCGTTTCCCGAACGTATGGTCCAGGTTCAGCGTCACCGACGTGTTCGCTCCCGGCCGGTATTCGACGAACGCGTTCCATCCCGGGGCGCCGTTGAAGTTCGAATCGAACTCGTCGGTACGGAAGAAGGTGAAGCGTTTGTTGTCGAACGCCTCGAATCCATAGGAGAATGGACCGGCGTCGCGGCGCACGGTCAGATCCCACTGCCAGTCCGGGAAGAACCCGCTCCAGTTGCGCTGGCGCCCATCGATCGGGTCCTCGACGCGGGTGCGCTGGATCGTCCCGGTGAGCTTGGCCCGGAGGCCCTTCCACAACCTTCCGAGTGGCGCGTCGAGCGTCAGGCTGGCGAAATAGCGCTTGCCCGTGCCGAGGTTGCCCGGCGCGTCGGAGCAGAAATCCGGATCGCCGGGATGGTCGACCTCATCGCAAATCAGGATGCGGTCCTGAAGCTTGCTGACGAGGTCATGGCCGAGGTCGAGCTTGACCAGCCCGTCGCCAAACAGCGCATGGTCGACCGTGGCCCGGAATTCCCAGGTGCGTTGCGGCTCAAGGTCGGCGTTGCCGCCGTTGATCCGCCTCGTCGAAAGGTCGCCGAAGCTGATGAAATCGTAAAAGTCGAGCTGAGCGACGGTCCGTTTGACCGACAATTGGGTGTGCCACCCGCCACCTGGCTTCCAATCCAGGGTGATGTTGGGTTTGAGGAATTTCAGCGTCCGGTCCGCGGTGGCGTCGCCGCGTACCTTGAGGTTGGAGAATTCGTAATGCACGCCGCCATCGACGCGCAGGGAGGGGGACAGCTGCTTGCCGAGGTTGACGTAAACCTCGCCGCGCTTCTCCTTCACCGTCGCGTCGGCGATTGACAGGTCGATCGGGACCCGATTCCCATCTTCGTCGACGGCGTTCAGTTCGACATGGTCATCGAGCGTATTGTAGGCCGTTTCGGCACCGATCTCGAAGGACAGCCCCAGGAGGTTGGCGCGGGTCCAGCTGACGCGGCCGATCGTCTCGTTGCGCTTGGCGTCTATCAGCTGATCGAACCCGCCGTTGATCACTCCACCGTCGTCGATCAGGCCGTCGCGCTGGATATATTGATCGAAGTCATGGCGCTTGCGGCGGGTCGCGAGCGCGACGAATTTGATTGCCCCGCCGGCCAGCGGCTGCGTGACGTCGCCGCCCAGTTCGAAGACGGGGTCCTTGTAGTGCTGGATCAGATTGTCGTCATGCTGGGGTAAGCCATCTGGGCTCACCCGGTTACGCTGGAACAGGTCGAAGCGGCTCGGCTGCCAGCGGAGGTTGATGCGATAGGCGTCGTCGCCACCATGCTCGAGCGCATAAGCGGCGGCGATGAACGGATTCTTGTTGGCATAGACGTTGTGCTTGCGCCGGAACTCGACGAGGTTGCCGGTCGCTGTATCGGTCAGGGTGTCCGTGCCCTCTTCATACTGCTTGTTGTAGCCAGTTCCAGCCGACAGGTTGAAGGTCGATGGTCCCTTGCGAATGAGCGCATTAGCCGTGACGTTCTTCTGAACGTACCCCTGGTAGCGCCGCAGCGCGCTGACCGTGACGTTGGCATCGATCCCGCCGGCGTCGGACAGAACAACGTTGAGCACCTGGCTCTTGCCCACATAGTCGGAGCCGTACAGGTCGCCCGAACCCAGCTCGACCCGGACGACCCGCTGCGCGGGAATCCGTTGCAGAGTGACGTCGAGAGTCTCCGACTTCGTGCTCGGCCGAGCCCCGTTAATCACGACGTTGCCAGCAGTCCCGGCGAATCCGCGCACGTCGACGTTGCCGGCCACACCTTGCGTGCTGCCGAGATCGAGCTGGAAGCCCGGTACATGCTGGGCGATGTCGAGCGCGGTGCGGGGCGCGAACTGGGCAAAATAGGCCGCCTGATACGCCGTCGTGCGGCTCGACGTCGCGGGCGCAGCGCTCTGCGCGAATGCCGGCGCTCCGCAAGCCACGAAGCTCGCTCCGGCCAAAGCCAACCCGCGTACCATCCAAATCCCCTGATTTAGCTGACGGCCGCGGTTACAGGGGCGGGTCGGCCTCGCTATTGTCATTCGATCAATCGACAGACGGTTCTGCTGACAACGCGGCGAGCGCGACCAGCGACACGCGATGTCACCAACGATCGCCGAGCACCCGCATACGGACGAGCTCGTCGGCCGACGGCACGGATCCCTTGTGTTGCCGGGCCGACGCGGCGAATTGCGGCGTCACTCCGATCGCCTTGAACTGGACCAGCGTGCTGACCGGCAGCCGCCGGTAACCGGCGCGGTCGAAGCCGGCGACAAAGTCGGGACTGGTGTCGAGCGCCCGCAGCTGGACGAGTTCGTGCGCCGGCAGATTGGCATAGCCGATGCGCGCGAAACCACCGATCCACTCAGGCGTGATGTTGAGCGCCTTGAACTCGACCAGCCCGTGGATCGATTGCGGACGATAGCCGGCGTGGGCAAGGCGGGTGATGTAGCGGCCGTCGCCGCCAACCGCGGTCAAGGCGATCAAGTCATCGATCGACGGCGTTGGGTAACTCGCCGCCGCGACGGCATTGATCAGTTCACCGCGGACGTTCAACGCATCAGCCCGAACGCCTCCTCGCGGGTCGGTTGGGCGATCCCGTGGCTCGACAGCAGACGGGCGAAGGCGGGATCCGTGGCAAAGCGGCAATTGCCCGTCGCGTGACTATTTCCACCGTTACCGGAACAGTCGATCCGTCCGGCCTCGCGCGCTATGGCGAAACGCAGCTGGTGGGTGCCGCCCGCCCGAAACCCCGCCACGTCCAGTCCCATGAGTTCGGATGGCTTGAACCCGCTCGACCAGTTGTGCTCGTGGCGGCCGCGGTTGTCGTCGCTGAAGCTGGCGTGAATCCTGTCGCTGCCGCGTTCGGGCTCGAGCGTGAACTGAACCCACTCCGACGGCTGCGCCACGCACGCCGATGAAACGGTCAGGGATGCGAACACCAGGGCGAGGAAAAAAGCGAGGTAGCGGTTCATGGTCGGTCTCCTTCGTCAGGCAAGGCTCGGCCGTTCGCCCGGGCCAGGCGTCAAAAATGCAGGTGGTTAGTGGCTTAGGTTGAGAGCGCCGGATCAGCCGTCCGGGTCGGACCCCGGCGGATTCCAGTCGGGCGGGGAGGCGGCCGGCAAGGCAGCTCGCGGCGGTCGCGGTGGTGCCGGCGGCGCTACACGACCAAGCGCGCGCAGCTCGACGAGGTCGTCCGCGTCCATTGTGCCGTTGCCGGCCTTGCGCGCCCGTTGCGCGAACGCCGGGTCAATTCCGACCGCACGGAGCTGGATGAAGTCGTCGAGATCGCCGCGGACTCCGGCCGCCTTCATCGCCCGGACATAGGATCCGCTCAGCCCAATCGCGCGGGCGCCGACAATGTCGTCCGAGGTCAGGTTGGGGAAGCCGGCGCCGATCAGTTCGCGTGCGAACTGCGGGGTGACTCCGACGGCTCGCATGCCAGCGAAATCGGATGGTTGAAGCCGGGCGAATCGAGGTGCCGTGGCACGCATGGCGGCGACATATTCCGGAGTGACGACCATCGCCTGGAGTCCGATGTTTCGGCCACTGTGCAATTGGGCGTCCTTGGCCGCGTCGCGCGCGTCGCCGGCCGCATCCTGAGCCGTCTCGATCGCAGTTTCGCGCGCATCCGCCGCCCGATCGAGCGCGTCCTGGCGAGCCTCGTCTGCATAACTCTGGCTGTTAACGGCGGCGGTCACCGCGGTCGTGACGCCCTGGGCGATGATGCTTGGCAAGTCAGTCGGGACTTCGGGCGGGTTGTAATAGGGTTTCCTGGTGTCGACTGCCGGCGATGCCGCGACTGCGGCAGGCGAAGCCTTCGCAGGCTCGGGGGCCTTCGGCGTCAGCGTGAGCGCGGCAAGTGGGGCGGCAACCGCCACGGCGCCGACGAACACGCCGGCGGCGAACGATCGCGCGACCGGTCCGCGCACGGTCTTGCCGTCGAGCACCCGGGCGACCCGCCGGGCGAGTGAGCTCTTGGATGGCGCGACGCCGTGCGCTCCGAGCAGAAGGCCGGGGCATTCGTGGCGCGCAACCCCGACCAGCAGCTGGGCGTAATCGGTATCGTCGATGTCGGCGGCGAGCACCGAATCGTCGGCTGCTTCCTCGCGTAGCTGGTGCGCTTCGCGCGCCAGGATCCACACCAGCGGATTGAACCAGAACAAAGCGGTCGCGACGCGGGCAAGAAGCAGCTTCGCCCAGTCCATCCGCGCGACGTGCGCGAGTTCGTGAGCGATGATCGCCTCGGCTTCATCCGATGCTTCGACCGCGCGGGTGTTGAGCAGGATCACCGGGCGCATCAGGCCCCAGCTGATCGGCGATGCAAGATCGTCGCTGGTGAGTAAGGCGGTGCCGTGCTTGAAGCCCATTCGCCGCTGGGCGCGGGCGAGGGCGCTCAGCCAATGCGCGTCGACCAGGACCTCGGCGCGGGCGCGCAACGCGATCAGCCGGGCCAGCGCGAGAAAGGTGATGAACAGTAAGATCGCCGCCGGAACCGCATAGGCCGCGGTGGCCGCTGCGATGGGGCTCAACGCGACCGGCGTCGGAGTGGCGCGCACGATTGGTGTCGCGGCGGTCGCTGGCGTCGGTGGCACTATGGCAGGCGTCGCAGTTTGAACCGGCGCCGGGGATGCGTCGCCACCGATCGGCACCGCGACGTTCCAGCTCGGCAGGACCAGCGGCGCGAAGGCCATGATGACCAGCGCGAGCAACCCGATGTGCGCGACCCACGAGCGTTCGGCGGCCGAACGGGCCTTCAGCAGCTCGAGCAGGCCAAGCGTCAGCCCGGCGATCAGCAAGGATTTCAGCGCAATGCCGATCAGGACGGACATCATTTGCCCCCTTTCGCGCGGCGCGCACGGGCGATCATTTGCTCGAGTTCATCGAGCTGGTCGGTGTCGAGTTTGTCGGACATTCCGAGCAAGGCCGAGGCGGCGCTCGCCGGTGACCCGTTGAAAAAGGTCTTCACGATCTCGCTTAGCGCCGACTTCTTGGCGACCGAGTCGGACAGGACGGGGCTGAAAACATAACCGCGGTCCGAGTCGCTGCGATGGACATAGCCCTTGTCCTCGAGCCGCTTGAGCATTGCGCGCACCGCCGAGCCGCTCAAAGGGTCGGGCAGGGCCTCGCAAATATCGACGACGGGGAGGGGGCCACGCTGATACAGAATGTCGACGATCTGGCGTTCGCGAGGGGGCAGTTTGCTAAGCATATTCACCGGTTCCCGGCGGGCGAATCGCCGCGCTACATTTGTAGAGTGCTACAATTGTAGCGTCAGCGCAAGATGAAAATTCAGCTAGGCGACCCTGGTGATGATCAGCGAAACATTGTCGGGAGCCCCGCGCGCCAGAACCATGTCGATCAACGTGTCCGCAGCTTCGTCCGGCGTGCTCGTCGCAAGCTGGACGAGGATTTCCTGGTCGTCTACCAGACGCGTCAGCCCGTCGCTGGCGAGCAGAAACAGGTCGCCCGGCAGTGCGTCTCCAGTCGAGCTGTCGACATCGAGGTCTTCCGCTACACCGACCGCGCGGGTGATGACGTTGGCGTTGACGTGCCGCTCCGCCTCATCCGCGGCGAGCATTCCGGCGTCGACCAGATCCTGCACCAGACTGTGGTCGCGAGAGATGCGCCGGATCTGGCCGTCGCGCACCCGATAGGCGCGGCTGTCGCCCGCCCAGAAGCAATGAAAATGTCCGTCGGCGATGGCCAAAGCAACGACCGTGGTGCCGATCGTGCGTTCGTGGCCGCCAGTTCGCGCAAGCTCGATCAACTCGCGGTTGACCCGGCGCAGTTCCTCGATCGCCGCCTCAACCAGCTGTTCTAGGCCATAGACCACCGGCAAGCGTTGCAGCGCCTCGGCAACCATCCCGCTGGCAACGTCGCCGGCCTCATGTCCGCCCATGCCATCGGCCACGGCCCATAGCCCGCGTTCGGTGCGGACGAGAATCGAATCCTCATTCACCTTGCGCCGAAGCCCGACGTTGGTCCGGCTTACACATTCAAAAGCCATAGCCTGCCCCTCGGCGTTCCCGGTTTACGGCAGACTAGCAATGCATTTACGTTCGTGCGATTTCCTTTTTTTCTACCAACTGACACCGGGGGATGCTCGAGCAATGAGCAAGGCGTTTAGCAATAAGGCATTGCCCGCTGGTACGGTGCTGCGGGAGTGGCGTCTCGAGGAGGTTCTCGGCGTTGGCGGGTTCGGCATCGTCTACAAGGCGCGCGGCATCTATTTCGACGAGCTCGTCGCGATCAAAGAATATTTCCCGAGCTCGATCAGCGACCGCAATGCGGAAGATACTGTTGTCCCGATCGATTCCGACGCCGAAGAAGTCCACGCACTCGGGCTGAAGAAGTTCGTCGAGGAAGCGAAACTCCTCTGGAATCTGTCGACACCCACGCGACACCCGAACATCGTCAGCGTTCGCAGCCTGTTCGAGATTCACGGCACGGCCTACATCGTGATGGACTTCGAAGACGGCATTTCGCTGTCGAAGATGCTGCGGCAGGGCAGGCGGTTCAACGAACGCAGCCTGTGGGGCATCCTGCGGCCGATCGCCGAAGGACTCGACCGGGCGCACCGGGTTGGCGTGCTCCACCGCGACATCAAGCCGCCGAACATCCTGATCAACGAGGACAATCGGCCCGTTCTCATCGATTTTGGTTCCGCGCGCTTCACGACAGCCGAGGCGACCAGCACCACCGTCACCTTCCACACGCCGCCCTATGCGGCGATCGAGCAGTATGTGCGGACATACGATCAGGGTCCGTGGACCGACATCTACGCCCTCGGCGTCGTGATGTACGAGTGTGTGACCGGCGAAAAGCCGGCGGAAGTTCTTGAGCGGCTGCATGCCGGGCTCGGCACTCCGTTGGGCGCCGGAAAATGGCCGGGCTACGGCAAGAAGTTCCTGGCGGCGATCGACGTGGCCATGACGATCAAGCCCGACGAGCGACCGCAGTCGATCACTGAGTGGCTGGAGATGTTCGGCAAGCCGCTCGAGGCGGACGAAGATTCTGAAGACGTTGACGAATCGACGCATTTTTATTCGCAACAGGTCACGTCCGAAGAGATCGTTCCGGTCGCTACGGCGCCGGGCGGGTTCGAAAAAACCGTCGTCGAAACCGACGTTCCGACCGACCCAAAACAAGCCCAATTCAAGCGGTTGGGAGAGGACACGAACAAGACGCACAAGCGTGGCGCATCAGGCGACGCAAGCGAAGCGGGGAAGGCTGGCGAGGGCAAGAAAGGCACATCGGGTAAGGCTGATGCGGTGGCTGCGGCGGACGCAACCGACAAAGCTGCCTCGAAGACCGCCGACCAAAGTACGGCTGAAAAGCCCGCACGAAAGATAAGCCCGATATTGGTCGGGGCCGCGGCGGTTGGTTTACTGGTTATCGGCGGCAGCACTGTAATCTTGCTTCGCGGCAGTGGGCCGCAAGCCAATACGGCGGCAGCGAGCTCGCAGCACACAGCGGCGGCGCAGGCGGTCACCGATCCCGGGCTGGCTCCGAATCCAGTGCTGGATGCGGCGCAGAACACCGCCGCGCCAGCGGGAGCCGAACAAGCAGTCGTACCGTCGGATGCCGACGCTCAGCTGCGCAAGGAGTCAGCCAAAACCGCCGCCGCCGAAGCGCAGCTGGCGCAGATGAAACGAGCGGCGGACAAAGCGGCGAAACTTCAGACGGCAAAGACCGCAGCGACACCAGCACCGGGCAAGCCCGGCGAGAAAACCGCTGCTGCGACCTCGGCTGCGTCGAGTTCGTCGAGCGGTGTGTCACCAGCTAAGGTCGCGCAATTGAACGCGATCGTCGATGAAGGGCGAGCCATGGCCAAACAGGTCATGCGCTCCGGCAACAGCCAGAATGCGCAGCTTGCTCGCAATTATGATTCGTACCTCAAGACCGCGAAGGATTCGATGCGGGGTGTGTCATCGGACAAGGAAGCTGACCGGCTGATCAAGCAAGCCAGCCAGACGCGGGCCTACATTCAGTTCCTGGTGAAGCAATCGCGCTAGTCAGGTTGCGGCTGGCGTCTGGTTTAGGGCCTGGCGGCGACCCGAACCGGGCGAAAGCCACCATCGCGGTCGGTGTTCGCGGGCCTGCCCAGTTGCGACGTTTCGGCGCGCGTGTGGGTCTCGTGCGTCAGCACAACCTGGCCGACCTTCAGCTCCGAGCCAACCGGCAGGATCGTAGAGCGCGCGACGCGCACTCCATCGATGAATGTACCATTCGTCGAATTGAGGTCGGTGACCAGCAATTCGTCGTTGGCGAGCCCGATCAGGCAATGCTCGCGTGAGATGCTCGGGTGGGCAAGAACGATATCGGCCGGCGCGCTGCGACCGATCTTGAGGCTGGCGGACCCGAGGACGAACATCTCGTCGCCTTGCTCCCCGCCGGTTAGCTTCAGGCAGTGGAACTCGTCCTGCGCATCCTCCAGCGCGCCCGGGGGCTGCGCCGTGCGGCGGTTCGCCACCGCAAAACTGATGTCGTCCCCTTGCGGACCGGCGCGTTGCGGACGCGGAATCGGGGGATCCGCGAAGCGGCTGAGATTTGAGCTGCTCGGTTTGGCCGCGGCCACGGCCGGCGCGGCTTCGGCCTCGCGATCGACGAGGCGGCGAACATCGTCGACGAAGCTCCGCCAGGCGGTGTCGGACGTGTCGCCGGTCCATTCGGACAAATCGGCGGTGTGCGTCAGCTCGAACGCAATTGGCCGGTCGCAGATCTCGATGATCGCCGGGACAAGCTTGTTCTGCCGGTCGGCGAGCGTCGCCTCGGCGCGCACCCATCGCGACGCGACCGAACGCGGAGACCACAGCACGACGACCGCTTTGGCTTCCCTCAGCCGGCGCTCGATGACCTCGTCAAAGGTTTGGCCCGATTGCAGGGCCGCGTCCCACCAGACGTTGATGCCTTCGGCGCCGAAGCAATCCGCGATGTGCTTAGCCGCTGCCCGGTCTACCCGGGAATAAGACAGGAACACGTCGGTACCGACCACGAAACCCCCTGCTAGCAAATCGGCGAAAAGGCCCACCAGAGGCGCATGGCCTTCGCCCGGACAATACGCGCGCACCAAGGCTCGCGCGACTCGCACGAACCCTGTGGTTAAAATCGGTTAAATACGTTGGCTTGTCGAGGTCGTATTCTCGCGCCCGTCCCACTACGGGATGGTTCGGCAGCTTGGCGGTGAGCCATCGAATCGGCCGGGCAATGGCGGAGAGGGTGGGATTCGAACCCACGGTGGGCTTGCACCCACGGCGGTTTTCAAGACCGCTGCCTTAAACCACTCGGCCACCTCTCCTTAATCGGCGGTCGCATATCGTCCGGGGCGTCGGGCTGTGCAAGGCGCGCGGTGAAACATGCTGGCGGTCCGGCGGTTTTACCGCTTAGCCTCGGCGAGATTGAGGAGAGTGGATTGCTCGGAGCGGTGCCCTGGACGTGGATTGGTCTGTCGGCGGCGGCGCTGTCGCAGGCTTATTCCTCGCCGCCGCTTCCGGTCGCGCAATCGCCTTATGGGCAGCCGGTCTATGCCGCGCCTGTCACCCCGGTCGCCGACCCCTGGGCTTCCTACAAGGTCCGGCTGATCGCGCTGGCGCGGCTCCAGGGCGTTCGTGAAGCGACCATCCAGGCGGTGATCCCGGGGCTCGAGATCAACCGCCAGGTGATCGCGCTCGATCATGCCGAACCGCTCGCGTCGAGCTCGGGCGGAATCCCGTCGATGCAGCCCTACATTCGCACCCACGTCACCACGTCGCTAATCAGCCGCGGCCAGGCGCGCTATTACGACCGCTACGACCAGCTGCGCGCGATCGAGGCGCGATATGGCGTCGATCCCTCGGTGCTGATGGCGATTTACGGTCACGAGACCAGTTACGGCACCGTCACCGGACGGCTCGACCTGCTCCAGACCCTCGCCAGCCTGGCCTACGGCGGGCGCCGCCGCAGCATGTTTGAAAACGAGTTCATCTCGACCCTGAAGCTGATGGACCAGGGCGTCCCGCGGTACATGCTCAAGGGCAGCTGGGCCGGGGCGACCGGTTTCCCGCAATTCCTACCCTCGGTTGCGTTGCGCCTTCGTGCCGACGGCGATGCGGACGGCTATGCCAATATCTGGGCCAATGAGCTCGACGGGCTGGCTTCGATCGCCTCCTACCTGCGCGACGCGGGGTGGAAGCCGTCGGTGCCATGGGGCGTGTCGGTCCAGGTCCCCGCCAACCTCAACCGCTACGCCCTTCGTTCGACCCTGACCGCGTCGCGCTGCCCGCAGGTCTACAAGCGTCACACGCGTTGGCTCACCGTGCGGGAATGGCGCGCGCTCGGGCTGGTTCCCTACAGGGCGAAGGTGCCAGATAATGAGCTGGCGACGCTGTTCGAGCCCGAGGGCGCGAACGGTTCGGGCTACCTCCTGACCAACAATTATCGGGCAATCCTCGATTATAATTGCTCGAATTTCTACGCGATGTCGGTCGGACTGCTGGCGGACGCGATTGCACGGCGATAGAGCAGGGCGTTCGCCGATTCAGCCGAGGGTACCGCTGTTCATGACCCGTTCGATCCCACTTGCCGCCGCCACTTCCTTTCTGGTCACGAGCGCCGCTCCGGCGGCCGCGCCGACCTTCGATACACCGGCAAAATACGCCTATCTGATCGACGTCTCGTCGGGCGCGGTCCTCTACGCGAAGGAAGCGGACGGGCGCATGCCGCCGGCGTCGATGGCCAAGATGATGACTGTCGAGGTCGCGTTCGAGCTGATCGACAAGAAGCAGCTGGCCTTGAGCAAGATGTGCACAGTCCGGCCCGAAACCTGGGCGAAATGGCACGGGCCGCAGGCAGGATCGACCATGTTCCTGTCGGCCAACGAACAGGTCAGCCTCGAGAATCTGCTCCACGGGATCGTCACTTTGTCGGGCAACGACGCCTCGGTCGTGCTCGCCGAATGCATTGCCGGGACCGAGCAGGCGTTCACCGGGCAGATGAACGCGGTGGCGCAGAAGATCGGACTGACCAACAGCCATTTCGGCACCGCCAACGGCTGGCCCGACAATGGCGTGACCTACGTCAGCGCGCGCGATCTTGCGACTTTGGCCCGGTCGGAGATCGAGAACCACTACGCGCTTTACAAGAAGTTCTATTCGCAGCCGAGTTTCACCTGGGGCAAGACGCTCGGCTCCGGACAGGACATCACTCAACAGAACCGCAATCCCATCCTCGGCCACGTGCCCGGCGCGGACGGGCTCAAGACCGGCCACACCGACGAGGCGGGTTATGGCTTTACCGGCTCGGCTGATCAGAACGGCCGCCGCTTGATCGAAGTCGTCGCCGGTCTGCCGAGCTGGAATGCGCGGGTCCAGGAATCGACCCGGCTAATCCAGTGGGGCTTCAACGCCTGGGCCGCCAAGCCCTTGTTCCAGGCCGGCGCCAAGGTCGGCTCCGCCAAGGTGCAACTGGGGAGCAGCAGCGAAGTAACCTTGGTCGCTCCGCGCAACCTCGCGGTGACCGTCCCCGCGGGGTTGGCGAGCGGAGCTACCTCGATAAAAATCCGCTATCAGGGCCCGATCGCCGCGCCGATCGCCAAGGGCGACCATATCGCCGACCTGGTCGTGACCACGCCCGACACTCCGCCGCAAATCGTGCCGCTGGTCGCGGGTGAGGATGTCGGCAAGGCCGGCTTCTTCGGCCGCATCTGGCTCGGCCTCAAGTCGCTCATCGGGATGGCATGAGCCAACACGGTAAGTTCATCACCCTCGAGGGCGGGGAAGGGGTCGGCAAGTCGACGCAGGTCGGCGCGCTCGCAGACGCCATCCGCGGCCATGGCATCGACGTCGTCGAGACTCGCGAACCCGGCGGCAGCGAAGGGACGGAGCGGATCCGCGAACTACTGCTGACCGGATCGGACGACCGTTGGGGCGCGCACGCAGAAGCGCTGTTGTTTGCCGCCGCTCGCGCCGACCATGTCGACAAGGTCATTCGCCCG
This sequence comes from Sphingomicrobium sp., assembly GCA_035261225.1. Lineage (GTDB taxonomy): Bacteria > Pseudomonadota > Alphaproteobacteria > Sphingomonadales > Sphingomonadaceae > Sphingomicrobium. Next base: position 3,394 of record DATFUB010000031.1, on the reverse strand, counting down.
GCATTGCTTGCTGGCAAATGGGTTGTCTCGGATCGTTTCATCGATAGTTCGCTCGCTTACCAGGGCGGCGCCGGAGGATTGGGGATCGAGGCGGTACGCGACATCAACGCGTTCGGAATCGGTGAAACCTTCCCGGATCGCAGCCTGGTTTTGATGCTCGAGGAAGGCAGCGCGCGGGCTCAGGCTCGTGACAGCGAAGGCAGCGATCGTATTGGCGGACGCGATGCCGATTACCACCACAAGGTTGCGACCGCCTTCCGCCTGATCGCCGCGGAGGAACCCGAGCGGGTCAGATTGATCGACGCCTCGGGGGAGCCGCGTGAGGTCACGCAGCGGCTGCTTGACGCCATTCAGGATCTTCTGCCGTGATTGTCGGGCAAGACAAGGCCGTCGACCAGTTCGCCAGCGCGTGGGCAACGCGCAAGCTGCACCACGCATGGCTGCTTGCTGGGCCCAAGGGCGTCGGCAAGGCGAGCTTCGCCGAGGCTGCCGCACGTCGCGTGCTTGCCGATGCCGCCGGCCCGCCGTCCGATCTGCCTGGAATCGACACCGACGATAAACATTCCATGGTCAAGCTGATCGAGGCCGGCAGCCACCCCGACATGCGCTGGCTACGACGAGTTGAGAACGAGAAGACGGGCAATCTCGCGCGCAACATCAGCGTCGATCAGGTACGCGGCCTGAGCGACCTGTTCGACCTCAGCCCGGCGATGTCCGACTGGCGGGTCGCGGTGATCGATGCGGTCGACGAACTCGAAGCGTCGGGTGCCAACGCGCTCCTTAAAATGCTTGAGGAGCCGCCGCCCAACAGTCTGTTCTTCCTTGTCAGCCACGCGCCGGGCCGGCTCCTCCCGACCATAAGATCGCGTTGCAGAAGGCTGGATTTTCAACCGCTTGACGATGACGCCATGACGTCAGTCCTCGAATCCCGAGCCCCTGAGATCAGCGCCAATGAGCGCGAGAAAATCATCGCGATGTCGTTCGGTTCGGCCGGGCGGGCGCTCGCTTTCGCCGAGCTCAGCCTCGCCAAGCTGGAGGACGCCGCGCTGGCGATTCTGCGCCAGGGCGACCCGACCAACGCCCGCCGCTCCGATCTCGCGCAGGAACTGGGCAAGCGCGGCGCCGCCGAACGCTACGCCGCCTTCCTCGATCTCGCTCCGTCGCTGATCGCCCGTGAAGCGCGCAAGCTCGACGGTCCACGCCGCGACCGCGCGCTCGACGCTTATGCCAAAGCGCGCGAGATTGCCGCGATCGCGCCGCGGCTGTCGCTCGATCCGGCGGCAACCGTGTTCCAGATCGGCGGCATCCTCGCCTCGGTCCCCGATCAGCCGCTTCCTTGATGCTCTGACAAGGGGCGGTTAGGGCGGGCGGACATGGCCGAGCCCTTCTACATCACGACCGCGATCAGCTACCCCAACGGGCCGCCGCACATCGGCCACGCTTATGAGGCCATCGCCGCCGACGTCATCGCCCGTTTCCAGCGCGCTCAGGGCCGCGACGTGCGGTTCCAGACGGGGACCGACGAGCATGGCCTAAAAATGGCCCAGGCGGCGCGTGCGGAGGGCACCGAACCCCGCGCGTTCGCAAACAAAATGTCGCTTCTTTTCCAGAATATGTGCGACGTTTTAAATGTTTCATATGACCGCTTCATCCAGACGTCGGAGCCCGATCATTATCGCGCCAGCCAGGCCATCTGGAAGGCGATGGAAGAGAGGGGGGACCTCTACCTCGGGCGCTACGAGGGTTGGTATTCAGTCCGCGACGAAGCCTATTACGACGAGAGCGAACTGGTCGCGGGCGAGGGCGACGAAAAGCTTTCACCACAGGGAACGCCGGTCGAATGGACCGTCGAAGAAAGCTGGTTCTTCCGTCTGTCGAAGTATCGGCAACCGTTGCTCGACCTTTACGCCGCTCAACCGGACTTCATTCAGCCCGACAGCCGTCGCAACGAAGTGATGCGCTTCGTCGAGGGCGGCCTGTCCGACCTCAGCATCTCGCGCACCAGCTTCGACTGGGGTGTATCCGTGCCCGAGAGCCCCGGCCATGTGATGTACGTCTGGCTCGACGCGCTCACCAACTATTTGACCGGCCTCGGTTATCCTGACGATACCGAGCTGTGGCAGCGCTACTGGCCGGCGAACGTCCATCTGATTGGCAAGGACGTAGTCCGCTTCCACGCGGTCTATTGGCCGGCATTCCTGATGTCGGCCGGGATCGCGTTGCCCAAACAGGTCTATGGCCACGGCTTCCTGCTCAGCCGCGGCGAGAAGATGTCGAAAAGCGTCGGCAATGTGGTCGACCCGATGGTGCTCGCCGAGCGCTTCGGGGTCGACGCCTTGCGCTATTTCCTGCTGCGCGAGGTACCGTTCGGTCAGGACGGCAGCTACAGCGCCGAGGCGATCGTCGCCCGCGCCAATGCCGAGCTCGCCAACAGCTTCGGCAATCTCGCGCAGCGCAGTTTGTCGATGATCTTCAAGAATTTGGACGGCGTTCTTCCCCAGCCCGGAAATGCCGGCGCCGACCGCGAATTGCTCGCCGTGGTCGAAGAGGCAACGCTGCGCGAAGTTCCCGACGCGTTCGAGCGCCTCGCGTTCAGTCAGGGCATCGAAGCCTGGCTGCGCGCGGTCTTCGCCTGCAATGTCTATATCGACGCGCAAGCGCCGTGGGCACTGCGCAAGACCGATCCCGGGCGCATGGCGGCCGTCCTTGGCACGATCGTCGTCGCAGTGCGCGAACTGGCGCGGGCGATCGCGCCGATCATTCCCGAATCCGCTGAGAAGCTTTTGGCCGTGATTGCGGCGGGCGAGGGCGGAACTCCAATCTCACAGCCGATACCCTTGTTCCCCAGGCTCGAACTCGAGGAAGAAGAGGCCCAAGAGGCTACGGGATGAGGCTGATCGATAGTCATTGTCATCTCAATTATGAGGGACTGGCCGAACGTCAGGACGAAGTACTCGAAAACGCGCGCCAACGCGGCGTCGCCGGCTTCCTCAACATCTCCACGCGCCAGAAGGAATGGGGTGACGTCATCGCCGTCGCCGAGCGCCACCCGGACGTTTGGGCGAGCGTCGGGGTCCATCCGCACGAGGCCGACGCCCATCCCGACCTCGGCGCCGCGGCCCTGAGCGCCGCCACATCACATCCCCGTGTGATCGCGATCGGCGAGTGCGGGCTCGACTATTATTACGACAAGTCCGACCGCGCGGCGCAACGTGAACGGTTCGAGGCGCATATCGAGGCGGCGCGGCAAACCGGTCTGCCGCTGGTCGTCCACACCCGTGACGCCGAGGAGGACACGGCCGAAATCCTCGACGCGGCGGTCAAGGGGGGAGGCGTGACCGGCGTCCTCCACTGCTTCACCGGCTCGGCCGGGCTGGCGCGCAAGGGTCTCGAT
>DATFUB010000030.1:0-44470 GCA_035261225.1 Sphingomicrobium sp. | reverse complement strand
TCGGCGAGCTGCTGGGCGAGCCGCCGATGCGTTACTGCGCGCGCTGGCGGATGCGCGTCGCGGCGAACATGCTGCGCGACGGCAGGGAGAATAGCGCGAACATCGCTTATTCGGTCGGATTCAACAGCGAGGCCGCGTTCAACCGCGCGTTCAAGCGCGAATATGGCGAACCGCCGGCGACCTGGCGCAAGCGGATCGAGGCCGAAGAGCAGGCGCGGGTGCAAGCCCCGCCGCGCGAGCTGCCGCCGCAGCACGTTCGCTATTGCGCCGCGCGCGACGGGACCCGGCTGGCCTATTCGGTCACCGGATCGGGTCCGCCGCTGGTCAAGACGGCCAATTGGCTCAACCACATCGAGCATGACTGGAACAGCCCGCTATGGCGGCACTGGCTCGAGGAGCTGACGTGCGGCCACTCGCTGATCCGCTATGACGAACGCGGCAACGGCCTCTCCGATTGGGATACGCCCGACCTGTCGTTCGAAGCGTTCGTCGACGATCTCGAATGCGTCGCCGACTGCCTTGAGCTGGAAAGTTTCGATCTGCTGGCGATCAGTCAGGGCGCGGCGGTCGCGGTCGCGTTCGCGGTGCGGCATCCCCATCGAGTCCGGCGGCTGATCATCTTGAACGGCTATGCCTGCGGCTGGGCTGTGCGCGCCGATCCGGCCGAACTCGCCCGGCGCGAAGCCATGCTGACCTTGACTCAGGTCGGCTGGGGCGCCGACAATTCCGCCTACCGGCAGCTGTTCACCAATGTCTATGTGCCCGAGGCAAGCCCCAAGCAGATGGGCTGGTTCAACGACATGCAGCGCCTGTCGGCATCGCCGGAAAATGCCGTGCGGCTGCAGCGGGTGCTGGCGTCGATCGACGTTCGGCCGTTGCTGTCACAGGTTCAGACGCCGACCCTGGTGTTTCACTCGCGGCAGGACCAGGCGGTGCCCTTCTCGCAAGGCGAAGAGCTCGCCGCGGCAATCCCGGGCGCGGGCTTCATTCCGCTCGAAAGCCGCAACCACATTCTGCTCGCAGCCGAACCGGCGTGGGCGATGTTCGCCGAACTGAGCCGCGATTTCCTCGACGGCGGCGAGCCGCTGCCACCGACGGTTCACGCCGCGGCCAAGCCCGCCGAGCCGGTCGACGAGCGGGCGTTTTGCAAGGGAACCGATGGCGCCAGGCTTGCCTATGCCGTCTGCGGCGAGGGATTCCCACTGGTCAAGGCATCAAACTGGATGACGCACCTCGACCATGACTGGACGAGCCCGGTCTATCGCCACTGGCTGACCGAATGCTCACGCAGCCACCGGCTGGTGCGCGCCGACATGCGCGGGTTCGGAATGTCCGAGTGGACGCCGCCCAGGTTCAATTTCGAAGCGCTGGTCGGCGATCTCGAACAGGTGATCGACGCGGCCGGGGTCGAGCAATGCGACCTGCTTGGTATTTCGCACGGCGGGGCGATCGCCATGGCTTATGCCGCGCGCCATCCGGAACGGATGCGCAAGCTGGTGCTGGTCAACAGCTATGCCGCCGGGTGGCGGGTGCGGGCCGACCCCGAAGAGATTGCGTGGCGCGAGTCATTGCTCGAGATGAACCGCCGCCAGCCGAGCTTTCGGCGCAGCGCGCTCGGCGAGATGTTCATCACGCTTTATTTCCCGTCGGCGAGCCAGGAGCTGATCGACTGGCACAACGAGTTTTTCGAGACCCTAGGGCCGGTCGCGAACATGGAGCCGATGATCCAGTTGGCCGCGATGGTCGACGTGCGCGAGGAGTTGAAAAACATTCGCGCGCCGACGTTGGTGTGCCACGGGAAGCAGGACGGCAACGCGCCGATCATAGCGGGACGCCAGGTCGCGGAGGGGATCGCTGGAGCGCGGCTTGTTGAGCTCGAGAGCGCCAACCACATCCTCCTCGGCGACGAGCCGGCGTGGCCGGTGTTCACGCGGGAGATGAGGGCGTTTTTGGCCGCGAGCGAGGAATCCCCCTCACCTCAATCCTCTCCCCGGCGGGGAGAGGAAGTTAGTTAGCGAACGCGCTTCTTAACGAACTCTGGGGCCGCCGAACGGGAGCGGCGGGGGCGGGCGGCGGTCGCGGCGTGGGAGCTGCGCCTGATAGGCGACGCCGCAATGCTCGACGCAATACGGGAAGCCCGGGTTGGCCGCGTTGCCGCAGAAATGGAAATCGGGTTCGCCGGGATGGCCGATCGGCCATTTGCAGATGCGGTCGTTGAGGTCGAGCAGGCTCGTCTTGTCGGCGACCTCGGGGCTCGGCTTGGCCGGCACCAGCCGGCGCGGCGGCGCGGGCGGGATCGGCGCCTGCTGGTCGCCGGGACCCTGGCGAACGAAGCCGCCGGGGCCGATCGAGCGATATTGCAGCTCGGTCGGAGTCAATTTCGACGGCGGCCGCGCATGCGAGCCCGGAGCGGCGGTTTCACGAGATGCGGACGTATCGGGCTTTAGCGCCGCCTTGGCCGCAGCCGGCGCGGTCACGGGGGTTGTGGTGGGCTTGCGCTCTTTCTCCTCGCCCGGCTTGACCGGCGACGGGCGCTGTTCGAGCCCGAGGCGGTGCGCCTTGCCGATTACGGCGTTGCGGCTGACTCCGCCCAATTCTTCGGCGATCTGGCTGGCGGTCGCGCCATCGTGCCACATCTTCTTCAGGCGCTCGATGCGCTCCTCGGTCCACGACATGCTTATTCTTGCTCCAAAAATCCGGTCGGTGAGCCGCTTGTCTTGCAGGCCTTGGCCGCAGCCGATAGTCGCCTCACCCGTGAACGACCAGCCCAACAATGCCACGTCACCCCTGTGGCTGCGCTTCGCTCCGGGAGAACCGGTGCTGACGGGCGTTAATTGGGGAGGCCTCAGGACCCTTTATATCAAGGAGGTGAGGCGGTTCTTCAAGGTCCAGACGCAAACCGTATGGGCGCCGGCGATCACCACCCTCCTGTATCTCGCGATTTTCACCGTCGCTTTGGGCCGCGCCGGACGGACGGTGATGGGCGTCCCGTTCGCCGATTTCCTCGCGCCCGGGCTGATCGTCATGGCGATGCTCCAGAACGCCTTCGCCAATTCCTCCTTCTCGCTGCTGGTCGGCAAGATCCAGGGCAATATCGTCGATTATCTGATGCCGCCTTTGTCGACCGGCGAGCTGATCGCCGGGCTGGTCGGGGCCGCGGTGACTCGCGCGTTCCTCGTCGGCTGCGCAGTGTGGCTGGTGATGGTGTTGTGGCCCGGCGTGTCGGTCGAGGTTCGCCGGCCCGAACTGGTGTTGTGGTTCGGGCTGATGGGCGCGCTACTGCTGTCGTTCCTCGGATTGCTGACCTCGGTCTGGGCGGAGAAGTTCGACCATGCCGCGGCGGTAACTAATTTCGTGGTGACGCCGCTGTCGCTGCTCAGCGGCACCTTTTATTCGGTCCACCAGCTCGCGCCGAAGTTCCAGGCGGTGAGCCATGCCAATCCGTTCTTCTACGTGATCTCGGGCTTCCGCGCGGGTTTCCTCGGGGTGAGCGATTCGCCGCTGCTGGTCGGCGGGATTGCTTTGCTCGGGCTCAACGTTGCGCTCTGGGCGCTGTGCTACGCGCTGCTCAAGAGTGGGTGGAAGATCAAGAACTGACGATGCTGGCGCTTCTGGCCGCGGCCGAGCTGATGGTCGCCGACTTCAACTCGGGCGCCAAGCCCAACAACCTCGGCGGCGATTTCGGGCTGTGGATCAAGGATCCCGGCGATCCAATGCAGGGCGCAATCGAATCGTTCGACGCCAAAGATCGCTTCGGCGGCAAAGGCTATGCGCTGCGGCTGATCTACAGCGTCGCGTCGACGAATCCCGCATACGGTGGCCTGTGGATGCGGCTGCAGAACCTCGATGCGAGCAAGTTCGATACGCTGCGGTTCCGGGTGAGGGGCGACGCCGGAATGGGTTTTACCAGCGTCTTCAAGGTCGAGCTGAAGGATGCGCTCGACCAGACCAGTCGTACCTACGTGCGCGGAATCATCGATCAGTGGCAGGACGTCGCAATTCCGCTGAGCGATTTCGAGGGAACGGCGAATGTGCGCAAGCTGAAAGAGCTGGTGATCGTGATCGAGGATTCGACGGCGACCGCCAAGCAGGGCGTCATCTATTTCGACGACGTGCGGTTCGCGAATCGCTAGATCAAACGGCGTAATCGTTAAGGATGTTGAACGCACGATAACATGTGCGTTCAGACGCGCCTCAACCACAACTAGGCACAACCGCATCACATTAAACCGCTCAACGAGGGAGAGCCGTGATGCGTACATTGATTGTTTCTCTTGCCGCCGCCGGTGCAGCAGTCGCGTTCGCGGCGCCTGCCGCCGCGCAATATTACCCGCAGCAGCCTTATGGCTCCGGCGGCCAGCCCTATGGTTATGGTGGCCAGCAATACGGCTACGGCTACAATAATTACGGCCAGATCCGTTCGCTTCAGGCGCGGATCAACGCCGTCGAGTATCAGATCAACCAGCTCGACCGCCGCGACCGGATCGGCGATCGCTCGGCCGACCGGCTGCGCTCGGAAGTCAACAGCATCGAGCACCGCCTGCGCCGCGCCGCTCGCTCAGGCTTGAACCCCTATGAGGCGAGAGACATCCACGTTCGGATCGCGCGCCTCGAGCAACGGGTCCAGTATTCGATGGCGTACCGCAATAGCGGTTATGGCAACGGCTACGGCTGGAACGGCAATAATGGCTACAACAACGGTTATTACGATCGCGACCGCGACGGCCGCGACGACCGTTACGAAGACGACCAAGGCCACGACCGCGACGACTAAGCGATCGTCTAGTAGTGCGTAAGGAAGGCGCTCCAGGGCTTCGGCTTTGGAGCGCCTTTTCGTTTTTGGCGCCGCTGGCTATAGGCGCCCGCAGCGGGCGGCAGGCATTGGGGAGCCGCCCAAGTTTCATCCGCTGAAGGAATGCCATCCATGGCCATCACGCCGCTCATGCCCGTCTATCCGCGTTCGCCGGTCCGTCCGGTCCGTGGCGAAGGTGTCTATCTCTATGGTGAGCAGGGCGAGAAATATCTCGATTTCGCGGCGGGGATCGCGGTCAATCTGCTGGGGCACGGCCATCCCCACCTGACCAAGGCGATCCAAGACCAGGCGGCGACGTTGATGCACGTGTCGAACCTCTATGGGTCGCCCCAGGGCGAAGCGTTCGCGCAGCGGCTGTGCGAGAAGACGTTCGCCGACACGGTGTTCTTCACCAATTCCGGGGTCGAAGCGGTCGAGTGCGCAATCAAGACCGCGCGGCGCTACCATTACGCCGGAGGTAACCCCGAAAAGCATGATCTGATCACGTTTAAGAGCGCGTTCCATGGCCGGACGATGGCGACGATCAGCGCGACCGATCAGCCCAAGATGATCGACGGCTTCGCGCCGCTGCTGCCGGGTTTCAACGTAGTCGAGTTCGACAATCTCGAAGCCGCGCTCGGCGCAATCGACGAGCATACCGCGGGCTTCCTGATCGAGCCGATCCAGGGCGAGGGCGGCATTCGTCCGGCGTCGAAGGAATTCATCCAGGGCCTCAGGAATGCCTGCGACGAGCGCGATTTGATGCTGGTGTTCGACGAAGTGCAATGCGGCGTCGCGCGCACCGGATATCTCTATGCATACGAATATTATAGCGTGACGCCCGACATCATGGCCTCGGCCAAGGGCATCGGCGGCGGGTTCCCGATGGGCGCGTGCCTGGCGACCGAAAAGGCCGCGCGGGGCATGGTTATCGGCACCCACGGATCGACCTATGGCGGCAACCCGCTGGCGATGGCGGCAGGGCAGGCGGTGTTCGACATCGTCGCCAACGACGAGTTCCTCGCCGAGGTGAGGACCAAGGGTGAGCGGTTGCGCTCGGCGCTAGAGCAGATGATCCCCAACCACGACCATCTGTTCGACAGCGTCCGCGGGCTCGGGTTGATGCTCGGCATCAAGATGAAGTCCGACAGCCGGGCGTTCGTGAACCATTTGCGAACCCAGGGGCTGCTGACGGTCGCCGCGGGCGACAATGTGGTGCGTGTGCTGCCGCCGCTGACGGTCGAGGAAGGGCATATCCGTGAGTTCGTCGAGCGCCTGTCGGCGGCCGCGGCGGACTATGAGGTGCCCGCCGCGGCGGCCTAGGTTGAGTGGCGCATTGCCGCTTCCTATCTTCCCGCCATGTCCGAAACCCAACTTCGTACCGACGTGGTGCTTGGCGTTACCATTCCGTCGCGCGATGCGCGCGGGCGGATTGCGCGACTCGGCCCGGTGGTCGACGCGGTGCTCGCCAATCACGGCTATCCGCCGCTGATCGAGAAACTGCTCGCCGAAGCGCTGACCCTGACCGCCTTGCTCGGCGCGCTGCTCAAGGAACCGCAGGGCCAGATGACGCTACAGGCCCAAACCCAAGGCGGGATCGTCGATCTGATGGTGTGCGATTTCCGCGCCGGGGAATTGCGCGGCTATGTTCGTTACGACCGCGAGCGACTCGCCGACGCGTCGATGAATCCGGTGCTCAAGGAATTGTTCGGCGACGGTTATCTCGCGATCACCTTCGACCAGCCCAAGTCCGAGGAGCGTTACCAGGGGATCGTGCCGCTTGAAGGCAAGGACCTGGCGGAAGCGGCGCAGAGCTATTTCGCGCAATCGGAGCAAATTCCGAGCATCGTCCGGCTGGCGGCTGAAAAGCGCGACGGGCGCTGGTCGGCCGGGGGCCTGCTGTTCCAGCATCTGCCCGAGGGCGAGGAGGGCCGCGACCGGCTGCACACCCGGCTCGACCATCCCGACTGGCCGCATGTCGCGATCCTCGCCGGATCGGCGAAGGCCGACGAGCTGACCGATCCCGGCCTGCCCCTCGACGACCTGATCTGGCGGCTGTTCCACGAGGAGGAGGAAATCAGGACACTGCCCGCGGTGCCGCTCGGCAAGGGCTGCCGCTGCGACCCCGATTATGTGCGTTCGGTGATCCGGCGTTTCCCGGAGGACGAGCGCGCCGAGATGGTCGGCGACGATGGCTTGATTCGCGTCGATTGCGCCTTCTGCTCGTCGAGCTTCGCCTTCCCGCCGAGCGATGTCGCTTAGGCGACAAAATGGTATCCAAGACTTAACCGGTTTGTGCTAAATCGCGAGTTATGAAGGGCTTGAGGCCATTAATGTCGCTTGCGGCGGCCGCGCTTGCGGTCGTCACGCTGGGTGCTGCTCAGCGTCCGGCGGCGCTCGCAGTGACCAGCGGTGGCTTATGGGAAATCGACGGTCTTCCAGGTGCGAAGGGACCGGCCCGGATGTGCGTCGCCGATACCGGTGTCCTCGCCCAATATGAGCACCGCGGACAGATGTGCACGCGGATGGTGATCAGCGACACGCCGACAGCGACGGTGATTCACTACACTTGTGCCGGCGGCGGGTTCGGGCGCAGCGTGCTGACCGTGCTCACGCCGCGATCGCTGCGCATCGAGACGCAAGGCATCTCGGACAATTTGCCGTTCAATTATGTGCTGCAGGCGCGGCGTGTCGGCGAATGTGGCCCGCGCCAATCCGCCGCACGCCATTAAGGCCCCGTTTAACCATCACCGTCTAAAGCTGAGTCGTGCCGGATTCGGCACGCTTTCCTCCCAATCGGGCAGCGCCCGATACCTGGGGCCGCCCATTCTCGGATGGGCGGCCCTTCTTTTGCGGGGCGAGCACGCCTAGATCACCGACCCCATGAAAACTGCAGTGGTTCTTCTCTCCGGCGGGCTCGATTCGATGGTTTGCGCGGCGCTGGCCCGCGAAGCGGGGTTCGGAGTCGTCGCGTTTACCGTCGATTACGGTCAGCGCCACCGGGTCGAGCTCGATTCGGCCCAAGCGATCGCCGGCCGGCTCGCCGACCGCCATGTGGTCCTGCCGCTCGACCTCCGCGCGTTCGGAGGCTCGGCGCTGACCAGCGAGATCGCCGTGCCAAAGGATGGCATCCAGCCGGGCATTCCGGTGACCTACGTCCCGGCGCGCAACACAATTTTCCTCAGCCTCGCGCTGGGCCTCGCCGAAGCGAGCGGCGCGCGCGACATCTACATCGGCGTCAACGCGCTCGATTATTCGGGCTATCCGGACTGCCGGCCCGAATTCGTCGCGGAGTTCGAGCGGCTCGCCAACCTTGCCACCAAGGCTGGCGTCGAAGGCGAGCCGTTCACCATCCACGCGCCGCTGCTCGACCTGACCAAGGCTGACATCGCCAAAGAGGCGGAGCGGCTCGGGCTTGATGCCGCGCTTAGCCACAGTTGCTACGATCCGCTGCCCGATGGTCGCCATTGCGGCCAGTGCGACGCCTGCCGCCTGCGTTCAAAAGGGTTCGAGGACGCGGGAATCGCTGACCCGACGAGCTACGCATGACCTACGCGGTCAAGGAAACGTTTCTGACCTTGCAGGGCGAGGGCGTGCAAGCGGGCAGCCGGGCGGTGTTCCTGCGCTTTGCCGGCTGCAATCTGTGGTCTGGCCGGGAAGCCGACCGAGCGACCACGCAATGCAATTTCTGCGACACCGACTTTGTCGGCACCGACGGCGCGGGCGGTGGCAAGTTCAAGCGCGCCGACGCGCTTGCCGACCATGTCGCGGCGTTGTGGGGGGCGGGCGAGGAGCGCCGGCTGGTGGTGGTGACCGGGGGCGAGCCGATGCTCCAGCTCGATTCGGACCTGGTCGATGCGCTCCATGCGCGCGGCTTTCGAGTCGCGGTCGAGAGCAACGGGACGATCGCGGCGGTCGCGGGCATCGACTGGCTGACCGTCAGCCCCAAGGCCGGAACCGATGTCGTCCAGCGATCCGGCGACGAGCTCAAGCTCGTGTGGCCGCAAGACGGCATCGACCCGGCCGAGATCGAGGGCTGGGACTTCGACCATTTCCTGGTCCAGCCGATGGATTGCGCGGACCGGCAGGCGGCGCTCGACGCCGCGATTCTGCTGGCGATGGAGCGGCCGAATTGGCGCCTGACCGTGCAGGCGCACAAGGTGGTCGGTCTGCCCTAGATGGCGTTGTTGGCGGTCGCGCTCGCCGCGGCATTGCCGGCGGGTGCGGTCGCGGGCTCGGCCGCGTTGGATGCCGCTGCGCCGGAGCCCGCCGTGGATTTGCGCGAACTTCCTGGCGATCCATTGCCCGATTCCGAGCCAACATCGACAGGTTCGATATAATTGACGTCGGCAGCCATATTGGCGTCGGCGCCGGTGACCGCGTCGATCGCCGTCACGTCATTGGACGCGATATTCTCCGCCGTCAGGGCCTGGTCGAGATTGACCGTGTTGCCGGCCTGGTCGTTGTTGCGGCAGCCGCCGAGGGCCAGAGCCGTGCCGGCAATCAGGATCAAAGCGCGCATTCGATACTCCAAAAAAAGAGGCTGCCGGCTAATACCGGCAGCCTCTTAAAACGCCAACGCTTCCGCGAACGGAAGCGTTGAAATTACTGCGCGTTGTTGGTCGACGTGTCCGCCGTAGCGTTCGCGTCCGCGGCGGTCGCATTCGCGTCCGTCGCGTTCGTCGCGTTCATGTCCGTGGCGTTCATGTCCGTAGCGTTCATGTCCGTCGCGTTCATGTCTGCAGGCGCCGTGAGATTCTCATCGACGTTCATCGTGTTGTTGGCGGCATCGTTGCTGCTGCAAGCCGACACTGCCAGGGCCGCACCAGCGACCAGGATAAGAGCACGCATTCAAGACTCCCTATTTATTGCGATCTGCAGCGGTCACCCGGTTCGCAAATCGCGCGCACAATAGTCTGAAGCGAGAGTGTGCATCAAGAGACTTTGCAACGACCCTCCAAGCCGTTGAGAAAGTGACGGAAACCTTGCTTCAGACCCTCATCAACCACCACCATCGGCGTTTGTTTCCCTAATTCGGCGAGGCTGGTAACGCCGAATTCGGAGATTCCACACGGCACAATCCCGCCGAAATGCGTCAGGTCGGGAGCGACGTTGATGGCGAAACCGTGGAGAGTGACCCAGCGCTTTACGCGGACCCCCAAAGCCCCGATCTTGGCCTCGTTTGGACCCTCGCCGACCCAGATTCCGATGCGGCCCTCCGAGCGGTGCGCATTTACGCCAAAGCGACCCAAAGCGTCGATCATCCATTGTTCGAGCGAATGAACGAAGCAGCGAATGTCTTTTCCGCGCCGTTCGAGGTCGAGCATCACATAGCCGACGCGCTGCCCCGGCCCGTGATAGGTGTAACGCCCGCCGCGGCCTGCTTCGAACACCGGAAGATCCAACGGGTTCATCAGTTCCGCCGGATCAGCGCTGGTGCCGGCGGTGAACAAGGGCGGATGTTCGAGCAGCCACACGCATTCGCGATCGGTCCCGGCGCGGATCGCGGCCGCTCGCTGCTCCATGAAGGCGAGCGCGTCGGGATAAGCGACGGGGGTGTCGCTGACGCGCCATTCGATATCGGCGGGAACGGTCATTGCGCGGCTGACATGGGACGATTGCGCCCGCGCCTCAAGGTTCGCATAAGCCGCCGCAACGATCGGGGAACGCGATGAGCAGTTTGTCACTTTCGAAGGCGTGGGACGAAAGCAAGGCGATCGCCGCGCGCGACGGGCGGCTGATCGGGGCGGTGGCGCTCGCGCTGGTCCTGCTTCCGCAGGCGATCCTTGGGGTGATCGTGCCGCCGCCCGGACTGTCGGGTGAGGAAGCGCCGTCGTGGGTCCCGGCATTGTCGCTGCTCGTCGCGGTGATCGGAGTCGTTGGGCAGATCGCCATCATCCGGCTCGCGCTTGAGCCCACGAGCGTCGGCGAGGCGATTGTGCATGGTCTGCGCCGGGTTCTGTCGGCGATCGGCGCCTTGCTAATGTTCGCGCTGCCGCTCGCATTGATCCTTATCTTGTTGCTGCTCGTCTTCGGTGGCCCCTCGGCCCTGCAGATGCTGGAGAGCGGTGGCGGAACGCCCGCCCCGGGCGTGGCCGGCGCGATTCTCCTATTCCTCGTGGTTGCGTTCGCGGTCTCGATCCGGTTCCAGATGGTCGTTCCTGTCGCCAGCGCCGAAAGCGCCAACCCGATCCACATCCTCCAGCGTAGCTGGGCGATGACCAGGGGCCATTACTGGCGGCTGTTGGCGTTTCTCCTGATGATCCTGATCCTCGCGGTCGTGCTGCTGCTGGTCGCGCAGATGTTCGGCGGGATTCTCGGCCGCGTGGTGTTCGGCGACATCAAGCCGTTCGGGGTCGGGGCGTTGGTGGTCGCGCTGATCACCGGCGCCGCGCAAGCGGTGTTCACGGCGCTGTCGTCGCTGATGCTGGCGCGGATTTACGTCCAGCTGGCGGGCAATAAAGGGACCTGAGGGGCGCAATCGCGCGGCAGGATGCCGGCGAGGCGCGGGTCCGGGAAGCGCTCGACCGCGCGCTTGTATGGGGTGAAGCCGGCGCGGGTGTAAGCGGCGAGCGCCGCCGGATGATCGAGCGAGCAAGTGTGGACGTGGACTCGCGACACGCCGTCGCGCCACGCGCGCCGAACCGCCTCGGCGAGCAGCCAGCGGCCGTGCCCGTGACCGGCACGCTCGGGGACGAGGCCGACGAACGCTAGCTCGCATTCGCCCGATTCCCGAAAATCGAGTTCGAGCAATCCGACCCGCGAGCCTTCGCCATCCTCCACTGCGAAGAGCTCGACGTTGGGATCGCGGATGATCGCGCCGAGCGCGGCGTCATCGAGCGTGAGGCGCGAGAACCACAGCCAGCGCGCCCCGACACGGCGGAACAGGAAGCGATATTCGTCGAGGTCGGGCTGAGGGATGGCGACCAGCCGCAACGGCGAGGGCGGAATTTCACCGTCCGGCCGTTGGTGCATTTCGAGATAGGTGACGACGGCTGCGAGTTCGCCGCCGGCAACCGGCTCGTAACTCATTTCCATCTCGCCAGCGGCGGCAGGCTCATCAAGATCGCGTCGATATTGCCGCCGGTCTTGAGGCCGAACAGGGTGCCGCGGTCGTAGAGCAGGTTGAACTCGACATAGCGCCCGCGGAATTCGAGCAGACGCTCCATGTCGGCATCATTGAATTTCGCGTTCATCCGCTTGCGTACCAGCTGCGGAAAAATGTCGAGAAACGCCTCGCCAACATGCTTGGCGAAAGCGAAGTGCGCGTCGAAATGACCTTCGAGATGGTCGTAGAAGATCCCGCCGACGCCGCGCGGGACGCCGCGGTGGGGCAGCCAGAAATATTCGTCGGCCCATTGCGAGAAGCGCGGGTAGAAAGTCGGGTCGTGCGCGGCGCAGGCAGCACGTAAGCGGGCGTGGAAGGCCTCGGTGTCTTCCTCATAGGGGATGGCCGGGTTGAGATCGGCGCCGCCGCCGAACCAGCGCCTAGTGGTGGTCAGGAAACGCGTGTTCATATGGACCGCGGGGACGTGCGGGTTGGTCATGTGCGCGACCAGGCTGATACCGGTGGCGAAGAAGCTCGGATCGTCCTCGGCGCCGGGGATCGACTTGGCGAATTCCGGGCTGAACTGTCCACCAACGGTGGAAACGTTGACCCCGACCTTTTCGAACACCTTGCCGGCCATCTGCCCGCGAACCCCGCCGCCGCCCGGCTCCCCATCGGGCTCGGTCCGTTGCCACGGGATGAAGGTGAAGGCGGCGTCCGATCCGGCCTCGCGCTCGATCGCCTCGAACGCTCCGGTGACGCGGTCGCGCAACGCCTCGAACCAGTCGCGCGCGGCTTGTTGCTGATCGTCGAGGGGGACCATGGCTTGCTATTACCGTCATCCTGACGAAAGTCATGGCTGCTGAAACAGGTTCAGCATGACGGGAGGGAACGGCCATGCTGACTGCGCTTCTGGTTCCGCTGGGTCTTGCGATTCTGCTGTTCGGGCTGATCCTGTTGCGCGCGACGATCGCGGCCCGGGCGAAACCCAATTTCGAATCGATGCTGGTTGGAGCGATCGTCAGTTTTTTCGATACGCTCGGGATCGGCTCGTTCGCGCCGACCACGGCGTGGCTCAAGTTTCGCAAGATCGTGCCCGACCGGCTGATCCCGCCGACCATGCTCGTCGGGCTGACGCCGCCGTCGATGGCCGAATCGATCATTTTTCTCGTTGCGCTCGGCGTGAGGGTCGATCCGGTGCTGCTTATCGGCTGCGTGATCGCGTTGCTGATGGGCGGACTGCTCGGCGCGCCGCTGGTCGCGCGGACGCGGGTGTGGATCGTCCAGGCGGTTGTCACGGTCGCTCTGGTGCTGGCCGCGGCGGCCTATGCGATGACCAACCTTCACTGGTTCCCGGGAGGCGGAACCGCAAGCAGCCTGCCGCTGACATTGATGATCATCGCCATCGCCGCCAATTTCGGCTTCGGCGTGCTGCTCAACTTCGGGGTCGGCAATTACGCGCCGACACTGGTGATGCTGAGCCTGATGGGAATGGACCCGCGGTTATGCTTCCCGATCATGGCGGCCGGCGCGGCAATCTGCGGAGCGGGGGCGAGCATCCGCCACATTCAGATTGGCGACATGGACCTGCGGATCGTCGGCGGGCTCGCGCTGGGCGGCATTCCGGCGGTGTTTGTGGCCGCTTACATCGTCACGTCGATGGACCTGGTGCTGTTGCGCTGGCTGGTGATCGTGGTCGTAATTTATGCGGCGGCGGTGATGGGCCACGCGGCCTGGCATGGGCGCAAGGTGCACAAGGCCGAGGGCGGAACTGCGCCGATCCTCGATCGCTAGGGCCCGGCCCACTCCTTCGTCTTGTCGCGGATGGTGAATTCGCGCAGCAGTGTGTCGACGCTCCTGGTGAGTTCGGGCAGGAAGGTGACTTGGTGGCGCGCGCCGCGATAGGCCTCGGCGATGAGGATCGCGTCGAGGAGGATCGGAACGACCAGGCTTTCGGGGTCGTCGAGGTCGCTGAGGCCGCGCAACCGTTCGAGAACCTTGCTTCGCGCGGCGTCGGGATTGGACATGGCTTCGGTGCGCCCGATGAACCAATTCATGGCTTAAGCTCCGGCAAAACGCCAAGGATAGGCCAGTCAGCGGATCAGGGAAGTTCGAACGGCCTTACGCCAGCTTCGGCTCGGCGCAGACCGCGCCCCAGCCGCCTACTCATGGGTTGAAGGCATCGACAATGGAGCGAGTGGTTCTGCTTCCCAGCGCTTGAGCTTGCGGGCCCCGGACCACAATTCCATCGGGCCGCCGTCATGCCAGCCGTGAGCGATCGCGAGCGCTTGAGAGTCGTCGTCCGCGACGAACTCGCGGCTGTTGTCGATGTGACCGCTGAAGCGGTCCATGAAGTACAGGCGATACCCCGCCATATGAGCCACCCCCGGTGCGGCGAGTCGCATCATAGCACTTATCCACAGCTGGTTGGACTGACGGAAGTTATGATCGCCGAAACCCGCCGTCTTTTCCGGCCTTGGCAGGGCGGAAACGCCTCGCTATCAGGCGCGCCAATCGCACTCGGGTCCACCGGGGGCGACGCCGCTCATGTGCCATGCCGGCACCGACAAGCATAAGCGTCAAAAAGGGGATGCATGGCCACGAAGTCTGCTGAGGTTTCGGAACAGACGGGCACCGATGGGGTCCGCCGTCGCGACTTCCTCAACGTTGCCGCGGTCAGTTTCGCCGGGGTCGGCACGGTCGCCGCGCTGGTTCCGCTGGTCGTGCAGATGAGCCCGCCGGCCGACGTGCTCGCGCTCGCTTCGACCGAGGTCGATCTGTCGAAGATCGTCGCCGGCCAGGGGATCAAGGTCAGCTGGCGCAAGCAGCCGGTGTTCGTCCGCAACCTGACGGCCAAGGAAGTCGCCGAGGCCAATGCGGTAAAGCTGAGCGATCTGCGCGACCCGCAGACGCTCGCCGAGCGGACCAAGCCGGGCAAGACGAACTGGCTGATCACCATGGGCGTGTGCACCCATCTCGGCTGCGTCCCGCTGGGCATCGGCGAGGGCGAGAACCGCGGTCCGTACGGTGGCTATTTCTGCCCGTGCCACGGGTCGGCCTATGACACCGCGGCGCGGATCCGGCAGGGGCCGGCACCGCTCAATCTACAGGTGCCCGAATATAAATTCACGTCGCCGACGACGGTCGAAATCGGCTGAGGGGGTTAGCGAACCAATGAGCTTTGCCTGGGCCAAGCCCTACGAACCCAAGCATCCGGCGATGCGCTGGCTCGACCAGCGGCTGCCGCTGCCGCGTCTTGTTTATAATGCGACAGGTCCCGGCTATCCGGTCCCGCGCAACCTCAATTATTGGTGGAATTTCGGCTTTCTCGCCGGGATTTTCCTGACCATCCAGATCCTTACGGGGATCACGCTGGCGATGTGGTATTACGCCACGGCCGACGGCGCGTTCGGCTCGGTCGAGCATCTGATGCGCGACGTCAACGCCGGCTGGCTGATCCGCTACGCGCACATGAACGGCGCCAGCTTCTTCTTTATCGTCGTCTACATCCACATCTTCCGCGGGCTCTTTTTCGGCAGCTATAAGGCGCCGCGCGAGCTGGTGTGGATGCTCGGACTGGTCATCTATTTGCTGATGATGGCGACGGCGTTCATGGGCTACGTCCTGCCGTGGGGCCAGATGAGCTATTGGGGCGCGCAGGTCATCACCGGCTTTTTCTCGGCCTTCCCGATCATCGGCGAGCCAGTTCGCCAGTGGCTGCTCGGCGGCTTTGCGCCTGACCAGGCGGCGCTGACGCGGTTCTTCTCGCTCCATTATCTGCTGCCGTTCGTGATCGCCGGAGTGGTGGTCCTTCATATCTGGGCGCTGCATATCCAGGGGTCGGGCAATCCGACTGGAGTCGACGTCAAGGACGAGAAGGATACGTTGCCGTTCCATCCGTATTACACGGCCAAGGACGGCTGGTTCGCGGCGGCGTTCCTGCTCGTCTATGCGATCGTCACTTTCTTCGCCCCGAACTATCTTGGGCACCCGGACAACTACATCCAGGCGAACCCGCTGGCGACGCCGGCGCACATCGTCCCCGAATGGTATTTCTGGCCGTTCTACGCGATTTTGAAGAGCTTCACGGTCGGCTTCATCCTGCCCGCCAAATTGTGGGGCGTGCTGGCGATGTTCAGCTCAATCCTGCTGCTGTTCTTCCTGCCGTGGCTCGACAAGTCACCGGTGCGCTCGGGTCACTACCGGCCGCTGTTCAAGATTTTCTTCTGGTTGCTCGTCGCCGACGTGTTTGTCCTCGGCTGGGCCGGCGGCTTCGCGCCGACGCCGTTCCGGGTCGCCGTCGGCCAGGTCGCCTCGGCTTATTATTTCCTCCATTTCCTGGTGATCCTGCCGTGGATTTCGAGGGTCGAGACGCCGTTGCCGCTGCCCAATTCGATCACCGAGAGCGTGCTTGGCGGTGAGGCCGCGGAGGTGGCTCCAGTGAGTCAAAAGAAACCGCGGCGCGGATCCGTGGCGACGGCCGGGTAAGGGGAAAAACGACAGATGGGTTCCTTGTTCGCCTTGCCCGCAGCGGTCCTCGGCTTTTTCGTCCGGCTCGGCTGGGTGCGCAGCATCGCGCTGTTCGTCGGCGGCGCGTTCGCGTTGGTCGCGACCATGTCCTTGTACAGCGGGATCAGCGCTTATTACGCCAGTCCGCCGACGGTGCTCGCTTCCGCCGAGTTCCATCTCGAGCCCAAGGAATTGGCGCTCAGGAGCGATGGGCCGTTCGGCAATTTTAAGAACCAGGCGCAGCTGCAGCGCGGCTTCCAGGTCTATTCCGAGGTCTGCTCGGCCTGCCACAGCATGAATTTCGTCGCGTTCCGCGACTTGAAGGGCCTCGGCTACAATGACGCCGAGATCAAGAAGATCGCGTCCGACTGGAAGAACCAGGTGCCGTCGGTCAATCCGGACACGGGCGAAGCGGCGACGCGCAAGGCGCTGCCGTCCGACCATTTCCCGTCGCCGTTCCTGAACGAGACCCAGGCGCGCGCGGCGAACAACAACGCCCTGCCGCCCGATTTATCCCTGATCACCAAGTCGCGCGAGGGCGGGGCGGCGTACGTCTATTCGTTGTTGACCGGCTATGCGAGCCAGGCGGGCTACAAGAACGAGGACGGCAAAGAACTCCTGAAGGAGTTCCCTGACGCCAAGACGCCGACGAACCTCCACTTCAACCCCTATTTCGCGAATCTGAACCTGGCGATGCCGCCGCCGCTGACCAGCGAAGGGCAGGTCAGCTATGCCGACGGCACCAAGCCGACGGTCGACCAGATGGCCAGGGACGTTTCGGCGTTTCTGGTGTGGACCGCCGAGCCCAACCTCGAGCGGCGGCACGCGGCCGGGCTGCCGGTGACGGTCTTCCTGCTGGTCGCGGCGTTGCTCGCTTATCTCGCGTGTCAGAACATCTGGGCCGGGGTGAAGGGGAAGGCGCGTGCGGCCGATCCGCCCGCGCCGAGGACGCCGGCGAAGATTCGCCGCGCCAAGGGCAACGCGGGCATCACTGGCTGAGCGCCACCAAGTTATTGCATTCAGCGACGACCACCACGCGCTCGAACAATGGCTGGCGCGTCGCGGGCGCGACCGTTCGAACAACCAATAGGCGACCGCCGCGCTGCCGTGACGCGGGGATGAGATCGTATTCACCTCAGTTAAGTATCGGAACTCGCAATCCGGGCCTGCATTGAAAGTAACCTCGCAAGGAGGATTCCAATGCGCACATATCTGACCCCCATAATGGCCGTTTCGGCGCTCGCGCTGGGCGGCTGCGCTTACGACACCTATGGTGGAGGCTACGGCTACAACGATTACGGCTATTACAACCCTTATTATGGCAGCGGTTACGGCTCGCCCTATTATGGATGGTACGGCGACTCTTATTACCCGGGCACCGGCTACTATGTGTACGACAGCTATCGCCGGCCGCGGGTCTGGAGCGACACCGAACGCAGCTATTGGGCAAGCCGGCAGCCGCGAACGCGTGTGGCGTCCAGTACCGGAAGGACGCCGGTCATGAGAGAGAATTGGAGCGGGTTCAACCGCACGGCGCGTGACAATCGACGCCGCGTCCGGACGCGTCCGAACCAGCAATGAGCGGTTAATTCGGCGGCCGCCGCTGGATCAGGACGATCGAGACGAAGGTCATCACCGGGACGCCGTGCTGGTTGGTGACCGTCGTCCGCGTCCGGAACGAGCCCATCTCCGGCTTGGAACGTGACGGGGTCTTTTCGAGAATCTCGCCGCGGACGTGGAGCGTGTCGCCGGGATAGACCGGTTTCAGCCAGCGTAGCTCGTCGATGCCCGGCGAGCCGAGGCCGGCCTGTTCCTCGTCGACGACGGCGCGCGCGATAACCGCCATGGTCATCGCCGCGGTGTGCCAGCCGCTTGCAGCGATCCGGCCGAAATGCGTCTTGGCGGCAGCTTCGTCGGACAGATGGAACGGCTGCGGATCGTATTTGCGGGCGAATTCGATGACCTCGTCGCGGGTCACCTCATAGGTTCCGAAATCGCGCTCGGCGCCGACGACCAGGTCTTCGAAATGGATCATGCGGCCGCATAGCGGGCGGCGGCGCTTGGCGCGAGAGGCACGGGCGCGCTACGACGGGGACGTGGCGACCTCTTCTCCCGGACATTGGCATCCGCGCCTGATCGAGGCCGCGGCGGCGCTGCATGACAATCGCCTCGATATCGCCGAGCGAATCCTCAAGCCATACCTCAAGGACGACCCGTTCGATGTCCGCGCGATCCGCATGCTGGCCGAGCTTGCCGCACGCCTCGGCCGCCTCAACGATGCAGAGACCCTTCTGCGGCGGGCGCTTGAAATCGATCCGAACTTCACCTCGGCGCAGGCAAATCTGGCGTCGATCGTGGGACGGTTGGGGCGCCCGGCCGAGGCGCTCGAACTGCTAGACGCCCTGGTCGCGGCGGAACCTGACCGTCCCGGAAATCTCAATCTCAAAGCGGCGACCCTCGGCCGGCTTGGCGATTTCGAGCAGGCGTTGGAGCTCTATCGCCAGGTTCTCGAGCGCGCACCAAACCAGCCGCGCGTCCTGCTCAGTTACGGGCACCTGCTCAAGACCGTCGGGCGACTCGACGACGCGGTCGACGCCTATCGCCGGGCGTGTGCGATCCAGCCCGCATTGGGAGAAATCTGGTGGAGCCTCGCGAACCTGAAGACGGTGCGCTTCTCGCAACCCGATATAGAGGCGATGCAGTACGTGCTGGGCGACGACGACCTCAAGGACGATGATCGTTTCCACCTCGACTTCGCATTAGGGAAAGCATTCCACGATCTTGGCCGGAGCGACGAAGCGTTCGCGCATTATGCGGCGGGCAATGCGGCACGCCGGCTTTACCACCCGTTCAATGGCGGCCATTTGAGCGTGCTGGTCGATCGTAGCATCGAACTGTTCACCGCCGAGCTTTTGACCCGCGCCGGCTGCAATCCGGCGGACGATCCGATCTTCATTGTCGGGATGCCGCGCGCCGGTTCGACCCTGGTCGAGCAGATCCTGTCGTCCCACAGTCTAGTCGAGGGCACGACCGAGCTTCCCGACATGCCGGCAATTGCCCGGACAGGTGGCAAATATCCGGCCTCCGTCTCCGCCCTCAGCGCCGAGGAGCGTTACGCGGCGGGCGCGGACTATTTGAAGCGCAGCGCGGTTCAGCGGCGGACCGATCGCCCGTTCTTCATCGACAAACTGCCCAACAACTGGATGTTCGCACCGTTCATCCAGTTCATCCTGCCGAACGCGAAGATCATTGACGCTCGCCGCCATCCGATGGCGTGCTGCATGTCGAATTTCCGGCAACATTTCGCGCGCGGCCAGGACTTCACCTACGACCTGACGGACGTTGGCCGTTATTATACGGACTATGTGCGGCTGATGGCGCACATGGACGCGGTCATGCCGGGACGCGTCCATCGCGTGATTTACGAGCGGATGGTCGACGACACCGAAGCCGAGGTGCGCGCGTTGCTCGAACATTGCGGACTGCAGTTCGAGCCGGCTTGCCTTGAATTCTACAACACCGACCGGGCTGTCAGGACCCCGAGCGCGCAGCAGGTCCGTCAGCCAATCTACAAGGATTCCACCGACGAGTGGCGGCGATATGAGGGGCATCTCGGCCCGTTGAAAGCCGCGCTTGGGCCGGTGCTCGACGCTTATCCCGACGCCCCGGCGTTCTGAAGGCAACGCTGACCGAATAAACGGGCGGTAACGGCGCACCAGCCGTTGACATTTAGCCCTCGCTCTGTCGCAATGCTGACATATAGCGAATGGGGGCATTCCGATGAACAACCGCACGTGCCGCGCGACTCTGCTCGGGCTTCTCGCATCCACGGCGCTCGCCACACCGGCTTTCGCGCAAAATCCGCCGGCCAGCGTGCCGACGCCCGCGCAGGCATCGGATCAGGATTCGATCATCATTACCGCGACCAAGCGCGAAGAGAACATGCAGAATGTTCCGATCAGCGTGCAGGTGCTTGGCACCAAGAAGCTCGATCAACTGAACATCTCGAACTTCGAGGATTATACCAAGCAGCTGCCGTCGGTCAGCTTCCAGACGGCGGCGCCGGGCTTCACCACCGTCTATGTGCGCGGCGTGGCCACCGGCGGCGACGGCAACCACACCGGCTCGCTACCCTCGGTCGGCTTCTATCTCGACGAGCAGCCGGTCACTACGATCGGCGGAACGCTCGACGTCCATATTTACGATATCGCCCGCATCGAGAGTCTCGCCGGGCCGCAGGGCACGCTCTACGGCGCCTCGAGCGAAGCGGGCACGATCCGCATCATCACCAACAAGCCGGAACTCGGGGTTACGACCGGCCGGGTCGATGGCGAAATCAATAGCGTCGACCACGGCGGCATGGGCGGCAAGCTTGAAGGCATGATCAACCTGCCGATCGCCACGCGCATCGCGTTTCGCGGCGTCGCTTTTTACCAGCGCGATGCCGGTTATATCGATAACGTCCATGCAACCCGCGACTATTGCGGCGACGTGATCGTCGATGGCGGCGGTGACACCATCGGCTGCGTCCATAACGGCATCCATGTCGACAACGCCGCGTTCGTCAAAAAGAACTTCAACACCAACCGCACCTACGGCGGCCGCGCGGCGCTCAAAATCGACCTCGACGACAATTGGACGGTCACGCCGGCCATCATGCACCAGAATTCAAAGACCGAGGGCGTGTTCTACTTCGACCCGGCGGTGGGCGATCTCAAGACTGAGCGGTTCAGGAAGGAACCGGGCCGAGACAAGTTCACGCAATATGCGCTGACGATCGAAGGCAAGCTCGCCAACCTCGATATCACCTACGCCGGCGCATACATGGACCGGCCGAATAGTGGGACCAACGATTACACCGACTACGCCGACGCGTACGACGCATATTATGAAGACCGCGGGGGCATCGCCAACTATCTCTATTACACTGATAACGCGGGAAATCAGGTCGATCCGCGCCAGTACATCACGGGCGGAAACCACTTCAAGAAGATGAGCCACGAGCTCCGGGTGGCGACGCCGTCCGACAAGCCGTTCCGGGTGATCGCCGGCGCTTTTTACCAGCATCAGGCGAACGACATCCTGCAGGAATATCACGTCGACAATCTGTCTGACGCTCTGTCGGTCAACGGCCGTCCGGGGCTCATCTGGCTAACCAAGCAAAAGCGCATCGACCGCGACTATGCGCTGTTCGGCGAGGCGAGCTTCGACATTTCGCCGCAGTTCACGATCACCGGCGGCGGCCGCTATTACAAGTTCAACAACACCGTCTTTGGATTCGCCGGCTACGGCCGCGATCCCGCTTATTTCCAAGGGGCACCGGGCAATCCGCCCCCGAATGCGGCGGGCAGCACCAGGACCGGCGTTGCGCAGTGCTTTACGACCAGCGGCGATTCGCTGCGTGATTCGCAACTGAACGGCACCGACACGACGTTCATACTGGATGGCGTGCTCGACGGCACGCCGTGTATCAACGTCGGCCGTTTTGTGGACGGAAAGGTCAAGCCGAAGCAAAGCAAGAATGACGGCTTCACCTACCGCTTCAACGGGACGTGGAAGCCGCGCGACGGCACGTTGTTCTACGCCACCTGGTCGAAGGGCTTCCGTCCGGGCGGAATCAATCGGCAACCGGGATTGGCTTCGTACAATCCCGACTTCCTGATTAACTACGAGCTAGGATGGAAAACGAGCTTCGGACCGATCCGCTGGAACGGCGCGATTTACCACCAGCTGTGGCAGAAGTTTCAGTTCAGCTTCCTCGGGGAAAGCAGTCTCACGGTCGTTCAGAACGGGCGCGATGCGCGGATCAACGGCATCGAGTCCGACATTAGCTATGTCCGTGGCGGCCTCAGTCTGAATGCCGCGGCGGCCTACACCGATGCGAAGACCAAGGGGAATATCTGTAACCTCGCGTCTGACACGACGCACGATTGCGACGTCGATCTGGACGGCGATGACATCCCCGACGATTTCATCACCGCGCCCAGCGGCACGCGCCTCCCAGTTACGCCGAAGTTCAAAGTTACCGGCACAGCACGCTATGGCTGGAACCTGGGTTCCGGCAAAGCGCACGTCCAGGCCGGAGTCGTGCACCAGGGCTCGGCGCCTTCCGCTCTGAAGACGGCGGACAATGCGCTCACCGGGACGCTCAAGGCCTACACGCTGGTCGACCTGTTCGCGGGCTATGATTGGGATAAATTCAAGGTCGAGGTGTTCGGAACGAACGTCTTCGACACCCGCGACCAATTGTCCCGGTTCGTCGTTTGCGGCCTGTGCACCAATCTCCACATCGTGCCCGGCCGTCCGCGGACGATCGGCATTCGCGCGGGGATGAAGTTCTAGCGACCGGGCCGAACACGTGGCCTCTTCGCTTCGTCGGCGCGCTGGTCGCGCTGGCGGGGTTATGGCTGGCGATGCTGGTCTATGGGGCGGGGCCGCTCGACCGGCAGATCTATGAGGCGCTTTACGCCGGTGAGCGGCCGGTATTGCTGGCGGTCGCGCGCGTCTTCACCGCATTGGGCGAACCGACCGTTCTGATCGGCGCGGGCGTGGTTGTCGCCGCGTCGTTGTTTTACGCCGGACATCGGCATTTGCCGTGGGCGCTGATCGCGATTGTCGCGATCGGGCGGGGCTTAAGCGAGCTTCAGAAAGATTGGATCGCGCGGGCCAGGCCGGACGTCGAGCCGCACCTGGTGGTGGTCAGAACCAGCTCTTTCCCGAGCGGTCACGCGACCAGCTCGATGATCTTTTATCTGGCGCTGGCACTGGTGCTGACCGCAGGAACGCGGTGGCAGCGCCCGGCGGCGGCGGGCGCGATCCTGCTATCGCTGGCAATTGGGACGAGCCGGGTGATGCTCGGCGTCCATTGGCCGAGCGACGTCATCGGCGGCTGGGCCTTCGGCTTGCTATGGGTGCTGCTGACGCTGCGCCTCGCCGGGCGGTGGATCGAAGATTAAGGTGCCGAAGGAGGAGAGACGCAATGAGACGACCATTCACATTGATCGCCGCGGTCATTTTCGCGTTGATGGCGATTGTGCACGCCTATCGCTTGCTCACGCATTTCCAGATCATCGCTGGCAGCCACACGCTGCCGATGTGGCTCAGCATCGTGGGGATCGCGGTCGCCGGAATCCTGGCGGTCGGCCTGTATCGCGAGAGCCGTGCCTAGTGGGGTGCGTCGTCAGACGTTGAAGCGGAACAGCAGGACGTCGCCGTCCTGGACGACATATTCCTTGCCTTCCGAGCGCATCTTGCCCGCGTCCTTGGCGCCGAGTTCGCCGCCGCAAGCGACGAAGTCGTCATAGGCGATGGTCTCGGCGCGGATGAAGCCGCGTTCGAAGTCGGTGTGGATCTCGCCGGCGGCTTCTGGCGCCTTGGCGCCGCGATGGACTGTCCACGCGCGCGCTTCCTTGGGACCGGCGGTGAAGAAGGTGATTAGCCCGAGTAGCTCATAGCCGGCCATGATCATCCGGGTGAGGCCGGTTTCGTGCAGGCCGAGGTCGGACAGGAAGATGTCGCGCTCCTCGGGCGGCAGGGTCGCGATTTCGGCCTCGATCGCTGCGGAAATGACCACGGCCTTGGCGTTTTCCGCGGCGGCTTTTGCGAACACGCGTTCGGACAAAGCATTGCCTGACGCCGCATCGCCCTCGTCGACATTGCACACGTAGAGCACCGGCTTGGCGGTCAGCAGCTGGACGCGTTGCAGCGCCCGGGCTTCCTCGACGTTCTTGGGCTTGGTGAGGCGCGCGGGCTTCGACGCTTGCAGCAATTCGAGCGCCTGGCCGAGCACCGAGGCCTCGATCCTGGCTTCCTTGTCGCCCTGCTGGGCTTTCTTGACGAGGTTGGGGACGCGCCGCTCGAGGCTGTCGAGGTCGGCGAGCATCAGTTCGGTCTCGACCGTCTCGGCGTCGGCGATGGGATCGACCCGGCCTTCGACGTGGGTGACGTCGCCGCCCTCGAAGCAGCGCAGGACGTGGACGATCGCGTCGACCTCGCGGATGTTGGCGAGGAACTGGTTGCCGAGGCCTTCGCCCTTGGACGCGCCACGGACCAGCCCGGCGATGTCGACAAACTCGATCTGGGTCTCGATCTCCTGCGCCGACTTGGCGATCTCGCGGATCTTGTCGAGGCGCGCGTCGGGGACCGCGACGCGGCCGACGTTGGGCTCGATCGTGCAGAACGGATAATTGGCCGCCTGCGCCGCGGCGGTTTCGGTCAAAGCATTGAAAAGCGTCGATTTGCCGACGTTCGGCAGGCCGACGATGCCGCAGCGGAAGCCCATGTGTTCTCCATGATATTCGTCATGCTGAACTTGTTTCAGCATCCATTCCGGAGACCACGAGGAGGCTCGCCAATGGACCCTGAAACAAGTTCAGGGTGACGGGTTTGGCGCCCTTTAGGCGAAGTTGAACGAAATGCTCAACCGTTCGCCCTTGCCGGTGCCAGCGAGGACTTCGTGGCGCAGCCAGCTTTCCCACATCAAGAGCAGGCCGGGGCGGGGCTGGACGGTGACGAAGGTGTCCGCGCGCGGCGGGGCGGCCATCATCAGCGGCAGACGAGGATCCTCGAAGCGGATGGCGCCCGAGCCCGCGGGCGCTTCGACGTAGAGCGTGCCCGAGAGGATGCTGTGCGGGTGAATGTGTCCACTGTGCTGCCCACCGGATTTCAACAGATTGACCCACAGGCTGTCGAGGCGCGGCTTGCGGGGGAGGTCGAAGGCGCATTCCTTCGCGAATTTGGCGGCGTGGCGCGTCAGCAGCTTGCCAAGCTCGGCAAACGCGGGGTCGCGTTTGGGCAGATCGTTCAGCGAGGCGTAGCTCGTGTAGCCCGCATAGCGGTGCTCCTTCGACCACTGGCATCCGGCCTCGTCGTCCTCGGCGAGGCTGCGGATCGAGTGCGCGAAGTCGCCGAGCAGACCTTCGTCGCCGAGATCAGCCTCGTACAGCTGCGTAGCGAATAGCGCGCGCGTCATTCGCTTTGCTGCAACCTGAGCGCCACCTCGCTCATGAAGCGGGCGTCGTCGCCGTCGGCGAGCCAGTCGGCCTCGGCGGAGATGGCGGCGAGGACGTCGCTCAGCGGCTCCATCTCGGACTTGGCGTAATTGCCGAGCACGTGCGGGGTCACCAGGTCTTTGCGGCCGGGGCCGGGGTGGCCGATGCCGATGCGCACGCGGCGGAAATCTGGGCCGAACACCGCGTCGATCGAGCGCAGGCCGTTATGGCCGGCGAGGCCGCCGCCGACGCGCACCTTCACCTTGAACGGGGCGAGGTCGAGCTCGTCGTGGAACACGGTCAGCGCGTCGAGATCGAGCTTGTAGAAATTGAGCGCCTGCTGGACCGCATCGCCGCTGTCATTCATGAAGGTCTGGGGCTTGAGTAACAGGACGCGTTGACGGCCGATCCGTCCTTCCGCGATCAGGCTGCGGAATTTCTTCTGCCACGGCGAAAAATTGTACACTTCGGCGAGAATGTCGGCGGCCATGAAGCCGACATTGTGCCGCTGAAGCGCATATTTCGTGCCGGGATTCCCGAGGCCAACCCAAAGTTGCATTTTGCGGGGCTAGCAAAAGAACAGCCGTTCGTCCCGAGCGAAGTCGAGGAACTGTCCTGCCTTCAGGAAAGACAGTCCTTCGACAAGCTCAGGACGAACGGCGTTGTTCGTCATCGAGGAATTATTCCTCGGAACCGCCTTCGGCGGCAGCTTCGCCTTCACCCTCGGCAGCTTCCTCGCCCTCGGCGCCTTCAGCGCCCTCGGCAGCGGCAGCGGCCTCTTCCTCTTCCTCGGACTTCATCGCGGACGGAGCGACGACGGTCGCGACGGTGAAGTCGCGGTCGTCGATCGCCGGTTTGACGCCGTCCGGCAGCTTGACCTGGCTGATGTGGATCGAATCGCCGATCTGGAGGCCAACCAAATCGATATGGATTTCGTTCGGGATGCTCGCCGCGTCGCAGACGAGTTCGAGCTCGTGCTGGACGACGTTGAGCACGCCGCCGCGCTTGAGGCCTGGCGAAGCTTCTTCATTGTCGAAGCGCACCGGCACCGCGACGGTGACCTTGGTGTGCTCGCCAATGCGCAGGAAATCGACGTGGATCGGGCGGCTCGTGACCGGATGGAAATCGACCGCCTTCGGCAAAGTGCGGTGCGGCTTGCCCTCGAAATCGATCATCACGACCGAGTTCATGAAGTGCCCGGTGAGGAGCATCTTGTGGAGCAGCTTCTCTTCGACATGGATCGAGAGAGCTTCTTTCTTTTCGCCGTAAACCACGGCGGGTACCCGTCCATCGCGGCGCAGTGCTCGGGAGGCTCCCTTGCCAGCCCGGTCGCGCGCTTCGGCGGGCAGCGTCAGCTGATCGCTCATTTTGCGTTCTCCAGTTAAACAAACCCCGCCACGCCTCCAGGGATGACCATGGCCGGGGAAGCGCGCGCCTATAGGGGAGGGTCGCCAAATTCGCAACTCGTCATTGCGAGGAGCCAAAGGCGACGCGGCAATCCAGAAAGGCTAGATTGCTTCGCTACGCTCGCAATGACGGATTGAGGGCTAGTTCAGGCGGGCGGACGGGATGCCCTGCTCGGCGAGGCGGACGAGCAGGCTGTCCTTGCCGGCGAGGTGACCGGCGCCGACCGCGACGAAGACCGTGCCGGGCGTCTGCATCCGCCCGGCGATCCAGTCGGCCCAGCGGGCATTCCGCTCGGTAAACATCATCCGATAGGTGTCGGGCGCGGCCTGTTCGAGCTGGGTGAGCATGCGCACGAACACGCGCTGGTCGCCGCGCTTCCACGCGGATTGCATCTCCGCCATGGTTTTGGACAGGCTGTCGATCGCGGCGCCGTCGTCGACCGGCTCGCCCGCCTTGGGCGACGCCGCGGCTGCGGTGGGCGGCATGCGCGTGAACATGTTGAGCTGAAGTTCGAGCGTTTCGAGCCCTTCGACCGGCTTGCCCTCGGCATCGGCAGCGTGCCGAAGGATGTTATCCGCGCCGTTATTGACCTGCATGCCCTGCGCGCGCCCGGCATTGATCGCGAGGCGGGTGGTGGCGAGGAACGACGCCGACGGCGTGACAGACAGCGGCCGGCCGGAAATCCTCGGCCGAAGCTGCACCGGGCCTTCGGGAATGACGGTTTCGAGCACCAGTTCGTTCGACGATTCGAAGGCCGATTTGACCTCGTGGTCGAACCAGTCCGCATGGCCGTCGAGGGCGTGGAAGGTGCCGAAAATGTAGACGGTGGTGTCGGCATCGCGCACGACAAACATCGCCGGGCTGGCGTCCGCGGCTGGCAGCGGCGTCGCCTGCGCGTTCGGCGCAGCGGCGGCAATCGCGGCAGCAATCAGGACAGCGACCATCCACCAGCCTCCTTCACGGTCCCCGGCTGAGGATGAATGATGGATCGAGTGGTCCGGCTCGGCTGCCAAGACATACGTCTGGCCAGAGCCGTCCCCTAATCGCATCGTGCCCCCCAGCCCGATACCCAGTGATCATGGTCTCCGAGACGTTAACAAATGTCTAGCGGATATTGCGAAAAGGTGAATTTTTATCGGTACATAGCCGAAACGAGTCATTGGACGCGCGTGACCTTGTAGCCATGGTGTCGGAGGAGGTCGACGACCGAGCCCTTGCCGGCGAGATGGCCGGCACCGACCGCGATCATGATCGAACCCGGCTTGGCCATGCGCTGTTCGATCCAGCGGCTCCAATTGGCATTGCGCCGGGCGATCAGCGCCTTGGCGACCTCGGGTGACGTCGACAGATCGCGGTTGAAGCTGCGCCCGATGCCCGGGACATCGCCGCGGGCCCAGGCGGACAGCATGCCCTGGAATTCCTTCGCGGTGTTTGTGGACGTCTCGATCGACCCTTCGAGCAGGTCACGTTGCGCCTTTTCCGACAGCGTATCGAAGTAGCCGAGCTGTTCGGCGTTGGTCTCGAGCTGCCCGATGGGTTTCGCGGCGGCGGTGAACGCCAGCTTCAGCGCCTGTTCGGGGCCTTCCTGAGCTTCGAGACCGAGCGCGCGGAACTGCACGCCCAGCAACTGGAAGGCGGCGAACCAGGTCTCCATCAGATTGTATGAGCTTTCGGGAATCCCGCTCGCCGCGATCGCGGTTCGAAGCAATGGCCGTTTCGCTGGCGGGACGCGGTCGATAATCGGCGGCAGGCGGGTCTGGCCGTAGCCCAGGCGGGACAAGTCCATCTGGAACGATTGCGGATGTTCGAGATCGATGATTGTTTCGACGACCAGTTCGTCCGACTTTCCGATGGCGTCGCGGAATTTTGGGGTCTGCCATTGGTAGTTCGACGGAAGCAGGTGAATCGTCCCGAACAGGTAGATGGTGGTATCGGCGTCGGACACGGCCCACATCGCGGGATGAGCCGCCGGCGGTGCAGCGTGAGGGGCCGGGGCGCCACCGAGCAGCAACGGCAGGCCCAGCAGGCCAATGCATCGACGCAATACATCCTTGAGCATTTTCATCCTTTCGCCGGGCGATCGCGGCTAGCACGTAGTTGGCGGAGCCTGAACGGCTACTTGCCCCACATGCGCTCATCAGCCAAAGCCTAAGGCTCTATGAACGCGCGTTGTGGGGCCATCCTTTGAGCCTGTCTTTCCAGGACCTGATCCTCACGCTCCAGCAATATTGGGGCGCGCACGGGTGCGTGCTCCTCCAGCCGTACGATATGGAGATGGGAGCGGGGACGTTCCATCCGGCGACGGTCCTGCGCGCGCTTGGGCCCGATCCCTGGAAGTGCGCCTATGTCCAGCCGTGCCGGCGGCCGACCGACGGGCGCTACGGCGAGAACCCCAATAGGCTCGGCGCTTATTACCAGTTCCAGGTAGTATTGAAGCCGAGCCCGGACGATCTCCAGGACCTCTATCTCGGCAGCCTGACCGCGATCGGCATCGACCCGCTCAAGCACGACATTCGTTTCGTCGAGGACGATTGGGAAAGCCCGACGCTCGGCGCCTGGGGGCTCGGCTGGGAAGTGTGGTGCGACGGGATGGAAGTGACGCAGTTCACGTATTTCCAGCAGGTCGGCGGGTTCGAATGCAAGCCGGTGACCGGCGAGCTGACCTACGGGCTCGAGCGGCTGGCGATGTACATCCAGGGCGTCGACAATGTGTTCGACCTCAAGTTCAACGATGCCGGCGTGAGCTATGGCGACGTGTTCCGCGAGAATGAGGTCGAGATGTCGGCCTATAATTTCGAAGTCGCGGACACCGAGGCGCTGTTCGACCTGTTCCGCAAGGCGGCGGGCGAATGCGAGCGCTGCCTCGAAGCGAAACTCCCGATCCCGGCTTATGAGCAGGCGATCAAGGCGAGCCACGTGTTCAACACGCTGCAGGCGCGTGGGGTGATCTCGGTCGCCGAGCGCCAGGCGTATATCGGGCGGGTGCGGGACCTGGCGAAAGCGGCGTGCGGCGCGTGGGTGGAGCGGGCCGATTGATGGCTGACTTCCTCTTCGAAATTCTGTCCGAGGAAATTCCGGCGCGAATGCAGGCGCGGGCGCGGAACGACCTTGCGCGGTTGTTCGCGGAGTGCGTCAGCGCGGCGGGGCTCGAGACGGGCGCGCTCGAGGCGTTTTCGACGCCGCGGCGGCTGGTGCTGATTGCGCGCGACGTGGCCGAGGCGACCGAGGCGAGCCGCGAGGAGCTCAAAGGGCCGCGCGCCAATGCGCCGGCGCAGGCGCTCGAAGGGTTTTTGCGCAAGACCGGGCTCAGCCAAGATCAGCTCGAAGAACGCGACGGGGTCTTGTTCGCGGTCATCGAGCGCGAAGGGCGGACGGCGGCGGATGTGTTGGCGGAGACGATCCAGCGGATCGTGGCCGACTTCCCATGGCCCAAGTCGATGCGCTGGGGTGAAGGAACGCAGCGCTGGGTGCGGCCGCTGCACGGGATGGTCGCGATCCTCGGCGAGGACATCGTGCCGGTCGAGGTCGACGGGATCGCGAGCGGCGCGACGACGGTCGGCCACCGCTTCCATCATCCGGGGCCGATCACCGTGGGCGGAGCCTGCGATTACATCGAGAAATTGCGCGCCTGCCGCGTGATCGTCGACCAGGACGAGCGCGAGACGCTGATCCGCGAGGGGGCGGCGAAGGCCGCGGCGGATGCCGGGCTGACTTTGTTGCCGGACGAGGGCCTGGTGGTCGAAAATGCCGGGCTGACCGAATGGCCGGTGCCGTTGGTCAGCCGCTTCGACGACGACTTCCTCGACGTCCCGCGCGAGGTGATTGTGCTGACCATGCGCACCAATCAGAAGTATTTCGCATGCACGGGGGCGGATGGCGGGCTGGCGCCGGCGTTCGTGTGCGTCGCGAACATCGCCGCGAACGACGGCGGGGAAGCGATCGCGCAAGGCAATGCGCGGGTGCTCGCCGCGCGGCTCGCCGATGCGCGCTTCTTCTGGGAGCAGGACGTCAAAGTTCCGCTTGAGGAGCAGGCGGCGAAGCTGTCGGGAATCGTGTTCCACGAGAAACTCGGAACCGTTGCCGACAAGGTCGAACGGGTGGCGAAACTGGCGCGCTGGCTGGTGGAAGAGGGGATCGTTAAAGCTGACGCCGACCAGGCCGAGCGCGCCGCGCGGCTGGCCAAGGCTGACCTCGTCACCGGGATGGTCGGCGAATTTCCCGAGCTGCAGGGCGTGATCGGCGGCTATCTCGCCGAGGCGCAGGGCGAACCCAAGGCGATCGCCGACGCCATCCGCTACCATTACAAGCCGGCCGGGCAAGGCGATGAGGTGCCGACCGCGCCGGTGACGGTGGCGGTCAGTCTGGCGGATAAGCTGGATACGATCGCATCATTCGCGGCAATCGATGAGAAACCGACTGGATCCAAAGACCCATTCGCGCTCAGACGCGGTGCGCTTGGGATAATCGCCATCGTGTTAGCGAATGAAATCCGCCTACCGCTGTGGGAATGCGCTCTTCAAGCAACGTCCGAAGCAGTTTTTCAGCAAAAAATCTTGCCGATCGAGCGGTTGCTGGAGATGCCAGACGCCCTTGAGGCCTCCAGCACAAGTAAATGGTCGGAAATCCTTGAGGCCTTTGACGCTCGCGCCACGGGCGAGACTTACGATGACGCAATGGCACTGGCCGCCAGAGCTAATAGTTGTGCAGACTATCTCGTGGATTTCTTCACCGACCGCCTGAAGGTACAGCAGCGCGAGGCCGGGGTGCGACGCGACCTAATCGACGCGGTTCACGGGGTCGGGGATGAGGATCAGCTATTGCGGCTGCTCGCGCGGGTGAAGGCGTTGCAGGCGTTCGTCGAGACCGACGAGGGCCGCGACCTCACGACCGCTTACAAACGCGCGGCGAATATCCTCAAGAAGGAAGGCTGGGTCGGGCCGCAGGTGATGAGCTCGGCCGACGAGCAGGGCATCCCGCAGACGGGCGAGGAAGACCCGTTCGTGCTGGTCGACGACCCGATCTTGAAGGACGCAATCGCCGAGATGGCGATGGGTGAGGCGGGCGCCGATCTGCCGCAGGAAAAGGCGCTGATCGCCGCTCTAGATCAGGCCGAGTCCAAGGCGTCGGCGGCGATCTTCGATGAGGATTTCACCGGAGCGATGGCCGCGCTCGCGACGTTACGCACGCCGATCGACGAATTCTTCGACCATGTGACGGTCAACGATCCCAATCCGGCCAAGCGGGAGCACCGGCTGAACCTGCTGCTGCGTTTTCGCGACGCGGTGAACCAGGTCGCAGATTTCTCGAAGATCGAGGGCTAGGCCGGCGGTTCGACGTGCACGCGCTCGCGATCCTTGATCGCGGCGCCGCGCAGGCTGTCGCGTTCGCGCCATTCCTTCTCTCGCGTGTCCAGGTCCTGTTGAAGGCGGGCATGTTCGGCTTGCCAGGACTCGCGATTCTCGACTTCGTCCTTGTAGCGGGCTTTCCATTTGCGCCGCCCGCCAGAGGTCAGGAACATGCCGATCAGCAGGCCGAGGATGAAAACCAGTCCGGCGATCACCCAGAGATTGGGGTCGTTGATGAAATTGTACGTCATTCAGCGTCCTCCCGTTCGGGATACGCGTCTTCTACGCTTGGGCAGGGCTGGCGTTCCTTTTCCTCCCCGAGACAGACCCGGGGAGGCTTGGATCAGCCGTTGATGAAGCTGTCTTTGATCGAACAGGCGGCCGGACCCAAAATCACGATGAACAGGGTCGGCAGAATGAACAGGATCAGCGGCACGGTCATGATCGCCGGCAGCCGCGCGGCTTTTTCTTCCGCGCGCATCATGCGGTCGTTGCGGAACTCCGCCGACAGCACGCGCAGCGCCGAAGCGAGCGGGGTGCCGTATTTCTCGGTCTGGATCATGGTCGTGACGACGCCGCGAACCGCTTCGAGATCGACGCGGGTCGCGAGATTCTCGAACGCCTGGCGGCGCTCGTTAAGGAAGCCGAGCTCGATCGCGGTCAGGCCGCACTCGTCGCCCAGTTCGGGATAGGCCTTGCCCAGCTCGCGGGCGACGCGGCCAAAGGCGGCATCGACAGTGAGGCCGGCCTCGGCGCAGATGACCAATAGGTCGAGCGCGTCGGGCAGGCCCTTGCGGACCGCATGGCTGCGCTTCTTGACCTTGTTACTGAGCCACAGGTCGGGCGCCTTGTAGCTGCCGACGAGGACTGCAGCGACAGTCATATACTGGCGCAGCCACGACCAGGCGGGGAACATGTCGAACACGTAGATCACCAGCACCGCGATGGTGCCGAGGACGAGCGGCATGATGAACCGCGCGGCGATGATGAAGAAGGCGAGATCCTTGGTCCGGATGCCGGCCTGCATCAGCCGCGTCTGGGTCTTCTTGAGCTGGTCGTCCTGGACCATCTTGAAGCTGGTCAGGATCGAGCGGACGCGGTCGGTAGCCTCGCTCCGGTTGGTCAGCTTGCGGCGCTTGTTGGTCGAAGCGACGATGCCGGCTTTCAACTGCTCCCGGCGCTCGTTCAGCGCCTTAACGCGCCGCGCCATCGGGTCCTTGACCGTGGTCGCGGCATAGATGGCGAGTAGCACCGCGAACGACGCCACGGCCGTGAGGATCGTCGCGATCCAGATCACGTCGAAACCGAGAAGGGTAGGGCCTGCTGGCACCGGATCCATGGTCGTCAGTCCCCTATCAAATCTCGAAGTTGACCATTTTGGCCATGATGAACACGCCGATACTCATCCACACCAGCCCGACCAGGCCGGCGATCATCAACCTTTGGTCGACGAAGAAGGCCCCCAGGTAATGTGGATTGACGAACCAGACGAGCGCGAACACGATGAACGGCAGCGAGCCGACGATCCACGCCGAAGCCTTGGATTCCGAGCTCATCGCGCGGATCTTGAGCATCATCTGGGCGCGCTTGCGGAGCACGTCGGCGAGGTTCGACAGGGTCTCGGCGAGGTTGCCGCCGGTCTCGCGTTGGATCGCCAGAGTGATCACGAAGAACTGGAATTCCGCGGTGCCGAGGCGGTCCGCGGTTTCCTGCAGCGCGACTTCCATCGTCCGGCCGATTTTCATCTTGTCGGAGACCATGCGGAACTCGATGCCGACCGGCCCGCCGACTTCGCTGGCGACGATTCCCAGAGTTTCGGTGATCGGCAGACCCGAACGGAGGCCGCGGACCATCAGCTCGATTGCATCGGGGAAGTTCGAATTGAACTTCTTGATGCGGCGCTGGATCATCTTGCCGATAATGAAGTGCGGACCGCCGACGCCGAAGAACAGGCCGAGCAGCAGCGACAGCAGGATTGGCGCCCCGCGCAGCATCACCAGGCCTGCGACGACGAGGGAAATGGTCAGGCAGATCGTGGCGTATTTGCCGAGCGTGATTTCCTTGCCGGTCATCTCGAGCCGCTTGCGCATCAAGGCGGGCTTGGGGATCAGGGACGAGGCAAAGCCTTCGATCCCGCCGACGCGTTGCGCCATCAGCTTGCGAATCTGCGCTTGGGCGTTGCCGGCGACGATGTCGCCGTGGCGCTCCTTCACCAGTTCCATGCGCCGCTTCAGCGCCTTCGACGCCGACGGGCCGCGGACGGCCAGAACGGCCAGTACCAGCGCTCCGAAGCCGCCAATCAGGATGATCCACAAGAGCATGTCTTGCCTTTGCCTCTCGCTCGCGCGGCCGGGAGAGCCCCGGCCACCGGATTGGTTACGCCGCCTTGGCCGGCTTCGGCTTCGACAGCATCGACTTCAAATTATCGACCAGGTTCTTGGCGCCCGCCGCGGCCTTGGATTCCGGGGCGGCAGCCCCGTCCTCGGTGGCATTGCTGAGCACCATCGACGACAGCTGGTTGAACGGCGCGGCCATCTTGCCGCTGGCGACTTCGGCCATTGGCTTGCCGAGCTTGGCGGCCTGGGCGGCTAGCTTGGCATCGACCGGGAAGACGATGTCGACCGGACGTTCGATCGACTGTTCGAAGTCCTTGCGGCTGATTTCCAGCGCGCCGCCCGAAGGGACGCGGTTGACGCAGACGATGACCTTGGTCTGCGGGGCGTTCGACTTGAGCCACGCGAGAATGCGGATGGTGTCGCGCGTCGCGGCGAGCGTCAGCTCGGCCACGACCACCGCGACATGCGCGTCATGGACCAGGTGCGGATACTGGATCAGCATCTGCCGCGGCAAGTCGAGCACCGTCGATTCGAAGGCGTTGCGCATTTCTTCCTGAAGCTGGAAGAACGCGGTGCCGTCGGTCACCAGCGGTTGGTGGATCGGCGCTTCGGCCGACAGGACCGACAGGCGCTCATTGGCGCGCACCATCGCGCGCTCGATGAACAGACCGTCGATACGGCTCGGATTTTCGATCGCGTCGGTCAGACCGCGGCCCGGCTCGAGGTCGAGCGCCAACGCGCCGGTTCCAAAATGCACGTCGAGGTCGAGCAAAGCGGTCGTGCGCCGTGCCTTTTCACCCAGCAACCAGGCGAGCGAGGTCGCGATGGTCGACGCGCCAACGCCGCCGCGGACGCCGACAACCGCCGTCATCACGTGCGGCTTGTCGACCGCCGCTTCGCCGCGCGGTCCCGACAGGATCGTCTGGGCGTGCGAAAAGGTGTCGCGCAGATGGTCCACTGTGAACGGCTTCAGCAGATAATCGTGGATGCCGCTGGCGACGAGGTCGCGATACAGGCGCACGTCGTTGACCGTGCCGGAAGCGATCACGATCGTCCCCGGCTCGCACACTTCGGCCAGCGCGTTGATGTCGTTGAGCGGATCGGCCGACTCGCTGAGATCGACGAACAGGATGTTCGGACTCGCCGAGACCGACAAGGACTGGACCGCATTGCGCAGACCGCCCTTGTGGACCTTTTCCGGCGACCAGCCGTGCTCGACCGCTACCGGTCGCAGCATGTCGGCCGTCGCATCGTCGCAGACGAATGCTGTGAACGGATCGCGGAGGCCCGCGCGTGCCTGGAAAGGGGCGTTCATCACTTGCTTCCCTTTGTGCTGATGTCCTGAAGGCCCTTGGTGCCCGTCGGCGGCGCCGAACGGTAGAATTGCACAGCCTTGGCGCCGGTGATCGCGTCAGCGACGGCGCCGCCATTCTGCCCGTGAAGCAGATCCTCGGGGTTCGCGACCTGCATCGCGATGTTGCTGTTCACCGAGCAGCCGAAGTTGGACATGCTGCGGTTGGCGAAGTCAGGCGCCGACGGCCGGCTCCAATTCGGGCAGTTCGGGACCTCGGCGCGCCGGCGGCTGACAACCACGCGAACCGCGCCCGGCTGGACCGCGCCCTGGGTGACCGGCGCTCCGTCCGAGACGAGCATCCCATACTGACCGGCAACGCGGGCAACTTGCTCCCGCGCGGCGGGGCTGTACGCACCGTCAACGAAGACGGCGTCACCATAACCAAGGCCGAGGCCCTGGAACCAGCCGTTGAGGCGCTCGGACTCGCCCGGAGCGAGCGCGCCACCCGGCGCTGATGCGTCGAACACGTAGTCGGCTGTGGTCACCACCGGCACGTTGACCGAAGCCACGCCCCGCTCGGGAACGTCTTGCCCGACGGCAGTCTGGCAGCCCGCCAGAGCGGTGCTCACCGCCAGGAGGAGAAGGGTCTTGGAACGCATCGTTGCATCCTTCCTGATTGAGCCGCGGGTCACCGGCTGAAGCCCGGAGCCGCGACAGCGCCCGGAGTGCCCGATGCCGCGATGGCAGTGGGCACGCGCGCTCCGCTCTGGCCGACGAACGTCTGGCCTTCGATGTTGAGTTGTGGGTCGGTCGGCGCGCGGTATCCGTCCGCCGGGGTCGCAAGCTGATGCGAAACCGGCCGGACCAGGTACGGCGTCACGACGATGACCAACTCAGTCTCGTCACGCTGAAAGCTGGTCGAACGGAACAGCATGCCGAGGATCGGCAGGTCGCCGAGGAACGGCGCTTTTTCGATATTGTTGCGGTTCCGGTTCTGCAGCAGGCCGGCAATCATGAATGATTGACCCGAACCCAATTCGACGGTGGTTTCCGCGCGGCGGGTCGTCAGCGACGGCACGACGAAGCCGCCGAGCTTGACCGAACCCGCTTCGCTGAGCTCGCTGACCTCGGGCCGGACGCGCATCGAAATGCGGCCGTCGCCGAGCACGACCGGCGTGAACGCAAGGCCGACACCGAACTGCTTGTATTCGATGCTGATCGCGCTGTTGCCTTGCGCGATCGGGATCGGGAACTCACCGCCGGCGAGGAAGCTCGCGGTCTCGCCCGACAAAGCGGTCAGGTTGGGTTCGGCGAGTGTCGTCGCCAGACCGTCGGTTTGTGCCAGATCGAGCGAACCGAGGAGATCGAGCCCAAACAGCTTGCCCCCACCGGAAAGTGTCGTTCCGAGAGCGCTTCGAATGACCTGGCCCGCCTGATCGCTGGATTCCCCGGGCGCGGGCAGGAAGATTCCACTGCCCTGGGCAAGGCCGAATTTGAATCCGCCTGTCGGGTCGCTCGCAAGCAGGTTCACGCCGATTTTCTTGAGCAAAGAGCGGTTGACCTCGACAATCCGGACCTTGAGTGTGACCTGCAACGGAGTTGCGGTCTTGATCCGGTTGACGACGCAGATCTTGCAGGATCCGCCGCCCTTGGAGAAGTCGATGCCGGGATTGAGCTCGGACATGGCGAGCTGTCCCGCGAAAGCCGCATCCTCGGGCGAGGCGACGGTTCCGGTGAGGATCGCAGTCTGGCCGACAGTCGTGACGCGAACGTCCGAATCCGGCATTGCTACGCGCAACACCTCGTTGATCGTCGGCAGATTCTGGCTGACCCGGACCTGCGCGCCGTAGACGACCGAACCGTCGGCGGCAGTCGCGATGACGGTTGCGTCGCCGAAGTCCTTGCCGAACAGGTTGATCTGGCGCGGACCGTTGACATAAACGTCAGCAGCCTTGGGGTTCGACGTCCAGACGCTGGCGACGTTGCGCGGCAGGTTGATCAGCTGGCCTTCGCCGACCGACAACGAAACCTGGTTGGACGGCCGATAGCTACCCGAACCATAAGCTCGGGGCTGCGCCGCCGCGGCCGGCGCGACGGCGATCGCCGTGCCGAGCGCAACCGCGGCGATCGCGGTGCCGAGACGAGCCCGGCTGGTGATGTTACAAGTTTTCATTTTAGCGAGCTCCCACCGGAACGACGGTGACATCATTGCCGCGCGCGACGCGCACGACGGGACCGGCCGACATGCCGGATGCACCCGGTTGACCGCCGGATGCTGCACCCTTGCCGAAGGCGCTCATCGCCTGCGTCAGGTCGGACGCACGGGCAGGGACGGTCCGGCGCTGGAAGCGCGAAACGTCACCGCCGGTAGTGAAGGTCGTGTTGCTGTCCATCGGCCGGTTGGCGACGGCGAGCAGCATCTGGCGCTCCTGGGCCGGGTTGGCGTTGGCCGGGACCTTGACGTCGCCGGTCGCGACCGCCCGCTCGAGCTCGGCCGTATTGTCGGCGATCGAGCGAAGCGACAACGACAGCGTGCCCAGGCTCTGCGCGACCGAGATCTTTTCGGCGATGCGCGGAGTCACTTCGATAGTCACGTTGGAGAACGTCTTGACCAGGGTCTTGCCGTCTTCATCCTTGTCGGTGAAGCGCTGATCGGTCGCGAGGACGCGAATATTGCGGACGATCGTCTCGGACACCTTGAGCTCCGGCCCGTCAC
Organism: Sphingomicrobium sp.; assembly: GCA_035261225.1. GTDB lineage: Bacteria > Pseudomonadota > Alphaproteobacteria > Sphingomonadales > Sphingomonadaceae > Sphingomicrobium. Next base: position 6,033 of record DATFUB010000030.1, on the reverse strand, counting down.
CACCACCCTGAACGCCCTGGGTCAGAACCAGATCGACATGGTCGCCCGGGAAGACGAAGCCGGCGACGCCGGTTGACGCATTCACGGGAACGGTGATCGCACGCATGCCCGGGCCGAGCGCCGCGGCGAGGAAGCCGCGATCCTTGGGACCGACGAGCGCGCCGCGGGTCAGCGGCTGGCCCGCGGTGACCTGATAGCGCACGACCGTGCCGAGCAGCTTCTGCGGGTCGGAGTCCGGCTGGCCTTCGGAATAATAGGCGCTCTGCATGAGCTCCTTCGGCCAGGGCTGCCACCCGAGGCTTTCAGCGTCGACAATGGTGCCAACCGCCATCGCCTTCTTGGCGACCAGAATTTTTGGCCCCTGCGGCACCGCGGGCGCGGCAGCGGCTTGCTGTGCGCCGGCTCCGGCGAACATGTTCTTGGCCATCACGGCGGTGATTACCGCAATAACCAGCGCTCCAATGAGCAGAGCGAGTTTCTTCACATCCATGGCGTAATCGCCTCCCCTTGAGGGCTCCCCGTTACAACCTCACACATCAGGCAAATTGGTTAAGAAAGCGTTGGGTGAGAATGGCGAGGCCGCCGAATGCAATGGCGACCCCATACGGAATTTCCGGACGGCCCTCGCGCCGCTTCAGACGGTGGAATGCGAGAATGCCCAGGGTGAGAACTCCGCCGGCGAGCGAAGTCAGCACCAAAAACTTTATTGTTGATGCAGGTGAAAACCATAGCACCAACGCCGCTGCGAGCTTGACGTCGCCGCCGCCCATCATTCCTGCGTAAAACGCACCCGCGAACAACGCGAAGACGCCGGCGCCCACCGCGAGCTGAATTCCGACTCCGGGCCACAGCGGCAGCGACGTCGCGAGCCAGTATAGCGGCGCGAGCAAAGCGACAGCCAGATTAAGCCGGTTCGAAATGGTGAAAGTGCGCACGTCAATCACCGCCGCGACGAGCAGCAGCACGGCCAGCACGATCATCAGAATTTGGGCAAAGGCACCGTTAAACATGGCCCGCACCCCTAGACGGCGCGGCTTTCCAATTCGTAACCGCGACTCAAATGAGTGATTTCGACATCGTGATCGTCGGCGGCGGGATCGCTGGAGCGAGCCTTGGCGCCGAAGTCGCCGATCGGCGGCGGACGCTGATCATCGAAGGCGAAACGCAATGCGGTTACCATGCGACCGGCCGCTCCGCGGCGTTCTGGCTCGAAAGTTATGGCGGCACTAAGGTCGCGCTGCTCAGCCGCGCGTCGCGCGCCTTCCTCGATCGGCCGCCCGAGGAGTTCGCCGAATCGGGATTTCTTCATGCGCGTGGCGCGGTCCATTTGTCGGACGGCGAGTGGCCTGAGGTTCCGGACCGAGTCGAGGCGAGGCAATTGGACCGCAATGAACTCGAGCGGCTGGTGCCGGGAATTCGGCCGCGCTGGACCAGGGCGCTGCTCGAGCCCGGCTGCGCCGATATCGACGTCGCCGGGCTCCATGCGGCCTATCTGCGACGGTTCCGGATGCGCGGCGGAACCATCGCCACCAACTCCCGCCTGATTGGCGCTGAGCGTCGCCGGGACCTGTGGCGGATCACACTGCAGGATGGATCGACCGTCAACGCCGCGATCCTGGTCGACGCCGCCGGGGCGTGGGCCGACCCGGTCGCCAAGGCGTGCGGCGTCCAGCCGCTGGGCGTTGCACCGAAGCGCCGGACCATGGTCCAGCTTCGAGTCGGCCGGTCCGGGCTCAGGGACTTGCCGCTGGTCGATGATTCGGCGGGGACATTTTATTTCAAGGGCGAGGGCGATCGCAGCGTGTGGCTGAGCCCGCACGACGAAATCGAGACGCAGCCGTGCGACGCGGCGCCCGACGAGATCGACATCGCGGTGGCGATTGACCGATTCGAAGGCGCGGTCGACTGGTCGATCGAACGGGTCGAGCGGAGTTGGGCAGGCCTGCGGTCGTTCGCGCCCGACCGGCTGCCGGTTTACGGCTTCGATGCGCGCGAGTTCGGCTTCTTCTGGTGCGCCGGTCAGGGCGGGTTCGGGATTCAGACATCGCCGGCCGCGGCCAAGCTGGCGGCGTCGATAATGCTGGACGAACGGCCGGATGCAATGGTGGGCCACATTGACCCGGCGATCTTCTCGCCCGCGCGATTCTCAGCCTAGCGGAACGGACTAGACCTCCGAGATTTTGAACATGCGGAGGAGCAATGGCCATGCCGAACAGCAATCGAGCCAGGAACGCCATCCTCACATCGACCGCATTACGACAGCGTGCGCCGCTCCCGGTCCGCAACCGGCCGGCCGAGCTGCCGGGAGCCGGCAATGCTTCAATGCGAGCTCGGTCAACAGCTTCAACGCGATCAGCGATAATGCGGTGATCGTGACGGTGGGCGTCAACCGTTACTACCAACTCGACATCGTGGGGACCTGCCCCGACATCGACTGGTTGCTTCGCGTCGCATTGCGCTCGACCAGCGGGAGTTCATTTGTGTGTGAAGGGCTGGACGCGGAATTCCTGGTGCCGAGCCCGAGTGGTCTGCAGCGTTGCCCGGTGGTCGGCGTTCATCCGATCAGCCCCGAAGCCGCAAAGGCGGCGATGGCGCGGCATCCCTAAAGGCGGTGGTGCTTGCGCTGCTCGTCCGCTTCGGCGCAGGCGAGCGCGTCGACCCGGTCGTTTTCGATATGCCCGCTATGACCTTTGACCCAATGCCATTCGACCCGGTGCGGCTCGGTGGCGTCGACCAATTCCTGCCACAGCTCGGCATTCTTGACCGGCTTCTTGTCCGAGGTGCGCCAGCCGTTCTGGCGCCATTTGTGAATCCAGCGGGTAATTCCGTCGCGGACATAAGTGCTGTCGGTGTGGAGCCGGACCCGGCACGGCTTCTTCAGTGCTTCGAGGCCGCGAATCGCGGCGAGCAATTCCATCCTGTTGTTGGTGGTCAGCGGCTCGCCGCCCGACACTTCCTTCTCGCGCGCGCGCGTTCCTGTAGCTGAAGCTAGGCGAATCAGCACCGCCCAGCCGCCCGGACCGGGATTGCCGCGGCATGCGCCGTCGGTCCACATGTCCACCGCCGGTAGCTCGGTCACTAGGCGACGAGCTCGCGCGGGAGCTTGAACACCATCCGCTCGGGATTGTGGTCGGCTTGCTCTTCGGTGACCGCGAATCGGGTACCCAGCGCATCGACGACCTCGCGCACGAGCAGTTCGGGGGCCGATGCTCCGGCGGTGACGCCGACGGTCCGCGGGCTTCCCAGCCAGTCCCAGTCGATGTTGGCGGCGCGTTCGATCAGCCGCGCCGGCGAGCCCATCCGCTCGGCGACCTCGGCGAGGCGCAGCGAATTGCTGCTGTTGGGGGAGCCGATGACCAGCATCCGGTCGCATTCGGGGGCGATCGCCTTGACCGCGGCCTGGCGATTCGACGTGGCGTAACAAATGTCTTCGCTGCGCGGCATGCGAATCGCCGGGAAACGCTGCCGCAGCGCGGCAACGACCAGCGCGGTGTCGTCGACCGACAGGGTCGTCTGGGTGAGGAAGGCGAGGTTGTCCGGATCGGGCACGTCGAGCGTGGCAACGTCCGCCGCCGTTTCCACGAGGGTCATCGACCCAGGCGGCACCTGGCCGAACGTGCCGATCACTTCGGGGTGGCCGGCGTGGCCGATAAACAGGATGTGGCGGCCGTCGGCGATCAGCCGCTCGGCCTGGCGGTGTACCTTGGAGACTAACGGGCAGGTCGCATCGACGTAGGTCAGCTTGCGGTCCTCTGCCGCGGCCGGAACCGATTTGGGTACGCCGTGCGCGGAGAAGACCACCGGGCGGTCGTCGGGAACTTCGTCGAGCTCGTCGACGAACACCGCGCCCAATTGCTTGAGTCGGTCGACGACGAAGCGGTTGTGGACGATCTCGTGACGGACGTAGACCGGCGCCCCGAACCGCTCGAGCGCGAGCTCGACGATCTGGATGGCGCGGTCGACACCAGCGCAAAAACCGCGCGGTGCCGCTATGAGGACGCGCAGTGGCGGTTTGGGGGGCGGCAGTTCATCCACGGTGCAGGCCATGTAAGGCATCGCTTGCAGCCATAGAAGGGGCTTGCCATAGAACGCCGCCACACCTTTCAGCCTTCGCAAGGATCGCCCGTGAAGCTTCGCCTCGCCGTTTTACTTACTACTGCGCTGCTCGCCGGCTGTCGCCACTCCGGCGATCTGACGACGGATAACGGTGGCGGGATCTATTCCGTCCGCTCGGCCTGTCCGTTGATCGGAGTGCCGGCCGGGACCGGCGACGTCACTTTATTCGACCCGCCGACCAGCACGGACGCCCGCGCTATCGACGTCTCAGCGACGATCACCGACGTTCGCGCGGTCTGTCAGGATTCCGGCAATGACGTGGTCTCAACTGCGACCTTCACGGTCGTCGCGTTGCGCCGCGATGCCGGACCGGCGCGCCAGGTGGTCTTGCCCTATTTCGACGTCGCGCTGCAGGGCAGCGGCCAGATTGTCGCCAAACGGGTCGGCGCGGTCGCGCTGAATTTCGGCGAAGGCAAAGTCCACTCCTGGGCCAGGGTCCAGGCGACGGTCCGGGTCAACCGCGGCGTCGCGACCTTGCCCGACAATGTGCGGCGGGTCCTGACGCGGCCGCGCAAGCCGGGTGAGGCCGAGGCGGCGAGCGATCCACTGGCCGATCCGGCGATTCGCACGGCCGTCGCCAACGCGACGTTCGAGCATCTGATCGGCTTCCAGATGACCGCCGAGCAGCTCAAGTATAACGCGACCCGCTAAGGCCGACATTCGTTGACTTGGTGCGCCCGGACCGCCAAGGCAGCCGCGTCGCCGGGAACCCTGGTTCCCGGAAAGGACGCGCGGGAGAGTGTGGCGCCAGGGGAAACCAGGGCCCACCGCCGAAGGAGCAACCGCCCCCGGAATCTCTCAGGCAGAAGGACCGCGCGCGCCTGACAGTCTGGAAAGTGCCCGTGCACGGGCCGCCGAAGGGGCAAAGCTCTCAGGCGCAGCGACAGACGGGGGCGGCAGCCGTAGCGCTTTGCCGAGCGCTGCCCGTCGCACCCTTTGCCGGAGCGCGTGAGATGAGCACGGACGACCAACAACCGCTCGACAAGCTGCCGCTTGACGCCTGGCATCGCGCGAAAGGAGCGCGGATGGTCCCGTTCGCCGGTTACGACATGCCGGTCCAGTATGACGGGATCATCGCCGAGCATCTGTGGACCCGCGAGAATGCCGGACTGTTCGACGTCAGCCATATGGGCCAGCTGCTGTTCCACGGCCGCGCCGTCGATGCTGCACTGGAGAAATTGCTCCCCGCCGACCTTCAGGGGCTCGGCGACATGAAGCTCAAATACTCGCTCCTGCTCGACGACAATGGCGGGATCATCGACGATCTTATGGCGACGCGGCGCGGCGAGGATTTCTACGTCGTCGTCAACGGCGCGACCAAATATGGCGATATCCACGAGTTCCGGAACCGGCTGGGGCGCGAGGTGGTCATCGACCATATGAAGGAGCAAGCGTTGTTGGCGCTGCAGGGTCCGCGCGCCGCCGAAGTGCTCGAAACGCTGGTGCCGGGAGTCAGCGAGCTGACCTTCATGGAGGGCCGGGCCTTTTATGCTTTCGGCCATCCGCTGTGGATCAGCCGATCGGGCTACACCGGCGAGGACGGGTTCGAGATTTCCATTCCGGGCATTGCCGCCGAGCAACTGGCCGAGGCGCTGACCGCGAACGCGGCGGTCAAGCCTATCGGGCTCGGCGCCCGCGATTCGCTGCGGCTCGAGGCCGGTCTGCCGCTTTATGGCCACGACCTAGATCTTCAGACGACGCCGATCATGGCCGGCCTCAATTTCGCGATCAACAAGCGCCGCCGCGGCGAGGCCGGGTTCGCCGGCGCGATGCGCATTCTCGCGGAGCTTCAGAGCGGACCTGCGCAAAAGCGGGTTGGGTTCGACGTCGACGGCCGCCAGCCGGTGCGGGAAGGTGCGCTGGTGCTCGACGGCGAGGGCAACGAGGTCGGACGAATCACTAGCGGCGGTTTCTCGC
>DATFUB010000029.1:0-6852 GCA_035261225.1 Sphingomicrobium sp. | reverse complement strand
CCTGATCCTGCTGTTCCTGTCGCTGCTCGTGGCAACGCCTGCCGCCGCCGAGCCCATCCTGCTCCGCCCCGCCCGCCTATTCGACGGCGTCGACCCGAGACCGCACGAAGGCTGGTCGGTGCTGGTCGACGGCGACCGCATCGTCGCGGCTGGGCCGAGGGTCGCGACGCCGCCTGGCGCCCGCGTCATCGAGCTTACCGGCACGACCCTCCTGCCCGGCCTGATCGAGGGTCACTCGCACCTCTTCCTCCACCCGTACAACGAGACCTTGTGGGACGATCAGGTGCTGCACGAGCCGCTCGCGCTCAGGACCGCGCGGGCCGTCGTCCAAGCCGAGAGGACGCTGATGGCTGGCTTCACCACCGAGCGTGATCTCGGCACCGAAGGCGCCGGTTTCGCTGATGTCGGCCTCCGCCAGGCAATCGACCAGAACATTGTCCCCGGCCCTCGCCTGCTGGTCGCGACCAGGGCGATCGTCGCCCGCGGTGCGTACGGTCCCAAGGGATTCGAGCCGGGACTGGCGATCCCGGAAGGCGCGCAGGAGGTCGCCGGCGTCGACGAGATCGTCCGCGCGGTCCGCGACCAGATCGCGGGCGGCGCCGACCTCATCAAATTCTATGCCGATTACCATTGGGGCAAGGGCGAGCCGACGCGCGTCACGCTGTCGCAGGCCGAGCTCAACGCCGGGGTCGCCACGGCGCACGATGCCGGTCGGCTGGTCGCGGTCCACGCCACCACCGCGGAGGGAATGCGCCGCGCGATCCTGGCCGGGGCTGACACGATCGAGCATGGCTATGGCGGCACCGCAGAGGTGTTCAAACTGATGCACGATCGCGGCACCGCTCTGTGCCCGACGATCGCGGCGTCCGAGGCCTATGCGCGCTACTTTGAACATTGGAACGGCCAGGAGCCGGCGCCCGAAAGCGTCCAGGAAAACCGCCGCTCGTTCGTCCTCGCGATGAAGGCCGGCGTGCCGATCTGCATGGGCGGCGACGTCGGGGTCTATACCCACGGTCAGAACTGGCTCGAAATGGACGCGATGCAGCGCGCTGGGATGCCCGCAGCCCAGGTGCTGATCGCGGCGACATCGGGCAACGCGAAGATCTTCCACCTCGCCGACCGTGGTCAGGTCAATCCGGGCCTGCTCGCCGATCTCGTCGCGATCGACGGCGACCCGGCCCGTGATGTTTCCGCCGTGCGCCACGTCCGCCTAGTCATGAAGGGCGGCAAGGTCGTCCGCAGCGACGACCGCTGATGCGCCGCGCCTTCACCCGCGCCGTCAGCCCGCTGCTCGCCAAGTGCGAGCTGACCCATCTCGAGCGCGTGCCGATCGACCCGCACGCAGCGGAGCTGCAGCATTCGGCATACGAGCATGCGCTGGCGGATGCCGGGTTCGACATCATCCGCCTCCCCGATTTGCCCGACCATCCCGACGCGGTGTTCGTCGAGGACGGTGCGTTGCTGCTCGGCGGCCATGCGATCATCCTGCGGCCGGGCGCGGCGTCGCGGGCCGGCGAGACACCCTCGACCGCCGCCGGTCTCGCCGCGCATTTCGAGCTGCATCGGCTGGAGAGCGGCTTCCTCGACGGCGGCGACGTGCTGCGCATCGGCCAGACGATCTATGTCGGCCGCTCCACCCGCACCGACGCTGCGGGCATATCCGAACTCGTCCGGATCGCCGCGTCGCTCGGCTATCGCGTGGTCGAGGCCAAGCTGCGCGATTGCCTGCACCTCAAGACCGGCGCGACCCACGCCGGCCCGGATTCGGGCGGGACGCCGGTGCTCTTATTCAACCCGCGCTGCGTCGATCCGGCGCAATTCGCCGACGTCGAGCCGATGGCAGTCGACGAACGCGAACCCGCCGCCGCCAATTGCTTGCGGGTCGCGGACAGGCTGATCCTCCCCGCCCCCAGTCGGCACACCGCCGGCGCGCTCCGCAATCGCGGCTTCGACGTGATCGAGCTGGACGTCTCCGAGCTTCAGAAAGCCGAAGCCGGGGTCACTTGCATGAGCCTGATCGACGAGCGCGCCTAAAGATTGACCGCCGCCATGCCGCGTTCGTGATAACGCTCGCCGGCCGCGGCGCCGGGCGGCAGGATCTGGTCGAGCCGCGCGAGATCGGCTTTGGTCAGATTCACGTCCAGGGCGCCGATATTCTCGTCGAGATACTTGCGGTGTTTAGTGCCGGGAATCGGGACCACATCGTCGCCCTTTGCCAGCACCCAGGCGAGCGCAAGCTGGGCGGTCGTGCAGCCTTTCTCCTTGGCCAACGCCTCGACTTCGCGGACCAGCGCGATGTTCTTCGCGAAATTCTCACCCTGGAAGCGCGGGTGGAACTTGCGGAAGTCATCGTCCGGGAAATCGTCGGGCGATGTGATCTGGCCGGTGAGGAACCCGCGCCCGAGCGGTGAGTAAGCGACAAAGGCGATGCCAAGCTCGCGCACCGTAGGCAGCACTTCCGCTTCGGCATCGCGACTCCACAGCGAGAGCTCGCTTTGGACCGCGGTGATCGGCGAAGTCGCGTAAGCGGCACGGATTGTGCGCGGCGCGGCTTCGCTGAGACCGAGGTAACGGACTTTCCCCTCGCCCTTGAGCCGCGCCATCTCGCCGACCGTGTCCTCGATCGGAACAATGGGGTCGACCCGGTGCTGGTAGTAAAGGTCGATCGTCTCGACGCCGAGCCGCGTGAGGCTCGCCTCACAGGCGGAACGGACATAAGCAGGATCACCTCGAACGCCGAGAAACTCGCCGCCCTCGCCACGGACATTGCCGAATTTCGTCGCGAGAAACACCTGGTCGCGGCGATCGCGGATCGCGCGCCCGACGAGTTCCTCGTTCTTGCCGACGCCGTACATGTCGGCGGTGTCGAGGAAGTTGACCCCGCGCTCGATCGCATGGTGGATGGTCGCAATCGACTCGTCATCGCTGGCCGACCCGTAAAACTCGCTCATGCCCATGCACCCAAGTCCGATGGCCGAAACCTCGGGCCCGTCGCGGCCGAGCCGCCGTTTGCCGACTTGAAACATCGCTGGTCTCCCTTTGGTTAGCCGCCTAGGCGGCGGCGCAATTCGCCAGGCTCAAATGGGGTGGCGACGCGCTTGTGACGAGCGTTGTGGCCGGAGATGATCGTCACTTCGGAACGGCTGACCCCAAGTGCCTTGGCGAGGAGCTTCACCACGGCCTCATTCGCAGCGCCATCGGCTGGCGCTTCGGCGACCCTGACCTCGAGCTCCTCGCGTCCGTCCGCTCCTGCGCGCCAGCCGCTTATTCCCGGCTTGGCCGAGCGCGGCGTAACCCGAACCGCGAGAATTCCGCTCAATCCATCGCCATCTGCGGGCGTCCGCCGCTTTGCTGGCTCTTGCGCATCAGGAACAGCAGCGGAAGCACAGCGAAGGTCACCAGCATCATCAGTTTGAAATCATCGAGGTAAGCGATGAACAAGGCCTGCCGCGTGACCTCGCCGTTGAGATAGGCGAGCACCACCGGCCCGGCGGTCGGGATAGCAGTCTGGACGAGCGTCGAATTGGCGGTCGGGATGGTCTGCTGGGTGATGTGCTGGGCCAAATCGGCGTGCGCGACCTGGGTCATCCGCACCAGCTGCGCGCCGACCACCGAAATGCCAACCGATCCGCCGATGTTCCGCGACAGGTTCAGCAGGGCCGCGGCGGTCGTCCGCATCCGCGGCGCCAGCGTCTCGAACGCCAGCGTCTGCAAGGGCACGAAAATAAGGCCGAGGCCGAGGCCCTGGACGATGCCGCTGACGATCACCGGCCGCGCCGGCTGGTCGATCGCGAAGCCGGTCATCATGTACAGAGAAGCGCCCATCAGGAAGACGCCAATGCCGACCAGCGCGCGGGAATCGACCTTTCCGACCAACCGCCCCGCGAGCAGCATCGAGATCAAGGTGCCGACACCGCGCGGCGCGGTCAGAAAGCCCGATTGCAGGACCGAATAACCGTACATCGTCTGGAGCAGCGGCGGCAGCAGCGCGAGTCCGGCAAGCAACAGGACGCCGGTCACCGCCATGAAGATGAGCCCGGCCGCGAAGTTGCGGTCCGCGAACATCGACCGGTCGAACAATGGGTGTTTGGCGGTCACCATCTGCACGGCAAACATCCAGAAGGCGGCGATCGCGACACTCAGTTCGATGATCGTCTCCCAGCTCTGGAACCAGTCGTTCTGCTGGCCGCGGTCGAGGAATAGCTGCAGCGCCGCGAGGCCGATGCCGAGCAGCGCGAACCCGAACAGGTCGATCTTGCGGTCGTGAATCTCGGTCTTGGGCATGAACCGGAGCATCAGCAGCGCGCAGATCGCGCCGACCGGCAAATTGACCAGGAACACCCACCGCCAGTTGTAATTGTCGGTCAGCCAGCCGCCAAGCACCGGCCCGAGGATCGGCCCGATCATCACCCCGCCGCCGAACAGGGCCATCGCCTGGCCCTGCTTGTCGCGCGGGTTGATGTCGAACAATGTCGCCTGGGCGAGCGGAACGATGAACGCGCCGCCGATGCCCTGCAGCCCGCGGAACACCACCATCTCGGGCAGCGACGTCGCGGTTGCGCACAGCGCCGAGGCAATCGTGAACACCACCACCGATATCAGCAGCAGGCGCTTGCGGCCGACCTTGTCCGCCATCCAGCCGCTGATCGGCAGCGCGATCGCCGACGCCACGATGTAGCTCGTCAGCACCCAGTTGATCATGTCCTGGGTCGCGCTGAGGCTGGCCTGCATGTGCGGCAGCGCGACATTGGCGATGGTCGTGTCGAGCACCTGGAGCAGCACCGCCATCATCACCCCGATGGTGACGATGACGCGCTGCCCCGTCGGCAGGACATGGGTCGGGCTGTTATCGGGCGTCGTCGCCACGGCGGCTCAGGACTTCTTGGACTTGTCGAAATAGACGGTCGCGGTCACCGACAGTCCGGCGATCATCGGCTTCGACGAATTGCACTCGAAGGCGATGCGGACCGGCACGCGCTGGGTCACCTTGACCCAATTGCCGTTGGCGTTCTGGGCGGGGAGCAGCGAGAACTCGCTGCCGGTGCCCGCGCCGACCGACTGGACGTGCGCCGGGCAGTCCACTCCGGGGTAAGCGTCCACCTCGACCTTGGCGCTTTGGCCAGGGACCATGCGGCCGACGTCCTTTTCCTTGAAATTGGCTTCGACCCACGCCGCGTGGCTGCGGACCAACGATAGCATGCCGAGACCGGTGACCGCCATCTGGCCGACCTGCAAATTGTCGGCGTTCTCGACCACGCCATCCATCGGTGCGTAGATCGCGGTCCGCGACAGATCGAGCTTGGCCTTGTCGACCGCGGCCTGCGCCTGGGCGATCGACGGCTGCTCTCCCGGCGCGATCGCCGCGCTGGCGTTGGCGGAGCGGGCGCGCGCATCGGCGAGCTGCTGCTCGGCGGTTTTCACCTCGTTCAGCGCGTCGTCATAATCGGCACGCGTGGTGAAGCCCTTCGTCAACAGCGCCTGCTGGCGACCCAGCGCGTTGCGCTTGATCGCGAGGTTGGCCTGTTCGCCAACGATGTCCGCGCCGGTCCCGGCTGCCTGGGTGCGCAGTTGCGCCGTTTGCAGGCGGGCCGCGGCAAGCTGACCCTCGGCCTGCTCGAGCGCGACGCGAAACGGTTGCGGATCGATCCGGAACAGGAGCTGGCCGCGTTTGACCTGCGCGCCGTTGCGGACGAACGCCTCGACAATCTGGCCGTTGACCTGCGGACTGACCGAAACGATGTCCTGCTTCACCTGGGCGTCGTCGGTCGACACACTGCCGCCGCTCGTCAGCCAGTAAACGCCGCCGCCGATCAACAGCAGCAACGGCACGATGAACATCACAATCGGGCGGATGAAGCGCTTGAGGCTGCGCGCCGGCGCCTGCTCCAGTTCGGGCGCCTCGGCGGCGGTACCGGTCAGGGCTTCGGCGGACATTTTGTTCATTGATTCACTACCTTGCTCATGACGCCGAATTGGCACGCGCGCTCGCGCACCCGCGCCAGAACTCGCCGCGTCGTCTCGACGTCTTTGAGACTAATTCCCGCAAAGGTCTCAGCCGTCATTTCGTTGGCGATCGCGCGCAGCTTTTCGACCACCGGCTGCGCCTTTTCCGTGACGTGCAGGCGCCAGGCCCGGCGATCCGTGGGATCGGGCGTGCGCTCGACCAGACCTGCTTCCTGCAGACGGTCGATGATCCGGGTCAGGGTGATCGGCTCGATATCGAGCAAGTCGGCGAGGTCGGTCTGGCGGAGGCCTGGCTTGAGCGTCAGCTTGAACAGCACCTTCCACTGCGCGCCGGTGACGCCAACGCTGGCCGCGCGGCGCGTGAACGCCTTGCGCAAAGCGTGCGCGGTCTCGCCGATTTCAGGGAGAATGTTTTCCATAGGCAACGGATATAGTGAGTGTACTTATATTAAGCAACACCCAGAGCGCAGAGTCGTTCCCCAAATGAACGCAATTTCATCTGCGTTGACGGGGTCGGCGGTCGAACCTAAGCGACGGCCCGGCGCCTGCGGGTATGATGTAATGGTAGCCTGTCAGCTTCCCAAGCTGAACGCGCGGGTTCGATTCCCGCTACCCGCTCCACGCACAGGCCATCCGGGGGATGGCCGAGCAGGAGCGCATGAGCGAAGCGAGGGGCGACACGCGAACTGCCGGGGGCAGTTTGATTTTTGGAGCGCACGTCCCAAGGACGCGACGACAATTCGTGAGGTCGAACGAACGCTAGTCCGCCACCGCTTTGGAAGCGCTCCAAACGCTATCGCCCAAGGTTATTTCGATCACTTGGCTAGGAACATCCGACGACTCGCCGATCGCCACGCGATAGGTTCCGGCCTTGACGCGCCAGTTGTT
>DATFUB010000028.1:0-16128 GCA_035261225.1 Sphingomicrobium sp. | reverse complement strand
CCCCCGCCACGCCGCTTTCCCCCACCACAGAAGGAATAGCGCCAGCACGGCGAGCCCGGGCACGCCTGTTTCGAGCGCGAGTTCGAGATAGTCGTTGTGGGCGTGATTGACGTAGGTCGTAACGTCGAGCCGATCGTGATCTTCATAGAGCGCGTACACCGGGCGGAACGTCCCGATTCCGGAGCCCAGCGGCATGAAGTCGCGGGCGGCGCGCAGTGACGTGGCGAAGATTTCCTGGCGCGACGACACCGACGTCGCGGCATTCGCCTGAAGCGCGTCGCGACTGCTGAGCGGCGTGGTGGCCAGCCAGCCGACCGCGCCGATCAGCAAGATTGCCGCCGCCGGCGCCAGCCAACGGATTGCCCGGTTGCGGGCTGGCAAGACAATGGTCGCGCTCGCCACCAGCACCGGCACCGCAAGGCCATAGCCGGCGAGCGATCCGTTGAGGGCAAGGCCGACCGCGACGACCAACGCCGCACCCACGGTCAGCGCGACGACGGCGGAATAGCGCTGGACGTTGCGACCCTTTGCGCCAACCGAGGCGAGGATCGCCGCAAGAAACGGCAAAGTGATGACCAACAGGATCGCCATGTGGTTGGCGTTGGCGAAGAAGCCGGTCGCCACGCCATTGTTGGTGTCCTCATAAAGATACCACGGGGAAGCCAACGGATCAGGGCTGCTGACCTGCAACGCGCCGAGCAGGATTCCCGCGACCGTTCCCGAGATCATGGCGACCACCAGCCACGACGGGCGGCAGCCGAGCCTGACCCCCGAAGCGATCACCGCAATCGCCGGGATCAGCGCCAGAACGGCCGTCAACGATTCGTACGGCGCCATCGAGAGCGGCAAATTCGGGGAGGGAATCCCGAGGACCTTATAGCCATCGGCGAGCAGCCGTCGCGAGCCCAGCGACTCCCACACCCCCGGCGGAAGCGGGACGAGTTGAAGCGCGACGATCGCCAGCCCCAAAATCACGAGCCCGAGCAATTGCCGCTGTCGGCGGGGCAATTGATCCTCGACCGGCGTCATCGCCGCCCAAGCGATCAGCCCAAGGCCGAACAACTGCAACAGCATGTTGGCCCAGATCCCCTGGCTGCTCCCGCCCAGGATCAGGCAGCAGAACAGATAGAGTGGCGCGGCGGCCTCGCGTAGCCGCCTAGCCACCGGGCTGCTCCCGCCTGAGGCTGAAGTCGCTGACGGTGACATCGGCCTGCTGCGCCACCTCGGGCGCGCTGCCGGCGAGTTCGAGTGACTGGGCCGCGCAGCTTGCCGGCACGTCGAAGGTCACACCGGAGGCCGCCTTCTTCGCATCGCCCAGCGATAGCGAGAGCAACTGCGCCTTCGAATCGGCGCAGGTCAGCGTCCAGCTCAATGCGCCTGCGCGCGCCGGCTCGCCGGAAATCCGCATCGAAAGGCGATGGCGCCCCGGCTTGAGCAGCAGCAATTGCCTGGCGAGCACGCCATCCTCCTGCCCGTAGAAGATCGCGTGGAGGCGACCGCCGGGCTGGCCCTCGGCGAGGCCGACCGTCGAGGAGGTTAGAGTCCAGTTGAACGGCGGCGGCGCGTCGCTGCCCGCGAACCGCGCGTCGAACACCGTCCCATCGGCGGCTGGCTGGATGTGCGCCAGCCTGGCCCACACGCGATAGGCTTCGTCATATTGTCCGGCGCTGACCAAGGTCGCAATCAGCACCCCCGACCATTGCGGCGCGGTGGCAGACGACGTGGCGAGGCCGAGGATTAGCTCGGAATTGCGAGGGTCGGAAGCCAGCGTCGACAGCGCAGCCTGCTCGAGCGCCGGGTCCGACTTGAACAGAGATTGCAACCGGGTCCGGTTGCGCGGATCCTTGGCATAGGCCGCGACATATGGCGCGAGGTTCGTCACCCCGTTCGGCACCATTCGCGCCAGCACCGCGATCTCGCGCAGGCCGCTGGGCGCATCGCCGCCGCGAAAATATTGCTCGGCAAGGAAATAACGCGCCGGGATCGAGCGGCCGTCGCGCAGCTTGGCGGCGGCGAACGCCTGCTCGGCGACCCGCTGGTCGCCGGCAAGCTGGGCCTGCACGCCGCGGACAAGGAACGGTTCGGGAGCGAGGGGCGACTTCCTCGCGCCGTCCCAGATCAGATCGAAAGTCGTCGCCGCGACCGGGGCCCGGTGCCGGGCGCTGAGCCCGATCTCGGTCAGGCCGAGCCACAATTTCGAAGCTGGATGCGAGGGCCATATGCGCGCCGCAAGTTGCGGCTTGGTCTCGGCATATTGAACCACCGCCGCGTTCCGGACGACCCCGACGCCCGCGAGCAACGCGGCACCAAGCACCAGGATAGACCGTCCGATCAGTTGCCGGTCCCCCTTAATCGCGCTCAGCTGTCCGCGTCCTGCGGGATCATCAGGATTTCGGTTCGCTTCGTGTCGAGCTTGCCGTAGCCATAGCCGTATCCGTAACGCTTGTAGCCGTAGCCGCCGCCGGAATCGATCGACTTGGTCAGCGTTGCTCCGACGATATGCGCGCCCGTGGCTTCAATCCGGTTGATCGCTTCGATCGCGGCCCGGGTGCGGGTCTTGCCGCTCTCGACGACGAACATCACATGGCCGGCGGCCGCCGCCAGGAGTGGTGCATCGGCCAGGCCCAGGGTTGGCGGGCCGTCAATGATGACGAGGTCGAATTGCTCGGCGGCTTCGTTGAGGATCGAGCGGAATCGTCCGGTCGACAGCAGATCGGCCGGGTTCGGTGGAATCGGCCCGCTTGGCAGCAGCCGGAGATTCTCGTGCTGCGTTTCAACCACATGCTGGTCAATCCGCTCGTCGTTGGTGAGCAGCTTGGTCAGGCCGATCTTTTCCGACGAGGTCTTGAATGCGGGTTTGCGCAGATCCGAATCGACCAGCACCACATTCTTCCCGCGCCGCGCGAAATTCTGGGCCAAAGCGAGCGCCGTCGACGATTTGCCTTCGCCAGGCTGGGTGCTGGTGACGAGAAGGATCTTCGGCATTCCGGATTCGGTGCTGAAACGGAGCGCGGCAACCACCGCCGAATAGGCCTCGGACACGACCGAAGCCGGATTCTTGAGGTCTTCGACGAACGCGTCCTTGGCGCTGGTCTTGGGGACCGCTCCAACGCAGGCCAGACCGAGCTTGTTGCGGACGTCTTCGCGCGTCTTGATCGTATCGTTGATAAATTCGAGACCGACGGCAGCGCCCACCCCAGCCAAAAGTCCGCCGACGACGCCAAACAGGAGGTTCATCAGCAGATTGGGCTTGTACGGACTGCCTGGCGCGTCGGCGCGGTCGACGATCGACACCGGGGAAGCGCCGATTCCGCCAGCGACGCCGATCTCTTTGTAGCGCTGGAGCAGGGCGTCGTAGAGGCTACGGTTGGTGTCCACTTCGCGTTGCAGAATGTTGTACTGGATGCTGCGGCCGCGCAGGTTGAGAACGTCCCCTTTAAGGCCCGAAACCTTGCCCCGCAGCGCATTTTCCGCGGAAGCCGCCGCGCGAAAGTCCTGAAGCAGGCTGTTGTTGCGGCTCGAAGCCATCTGCGAGCCTTCGCTCGCGATCTGCTTGTCGAGCTCGGCGATCTGCGCCTGCAGGCTGAGCATTTCCGGATGGTCGGGCTTCATGAACGTGCGTTTTTGCTGGTAATCGGCCTGAAGCGCCGCGCGCTGCGTGCGAAGCCCCTGCGTGCTTGCCGTTACGTCGCTCGTCGGACCGGTCGCGAGCGCACCGCGATAAGCACCTTCGGCCGAGACCCGGCGCGCGGTCGCGTCGGCCAGGGCCCGGTTGAGCGCCATCAGTGATTCACCCTGGAGTGATCCCCCATCGCCGCCCGCCGGCTTGCCGTCCGAGCCCACCGTTGTGTTGATGATGCCCTGCGCCTGCGCGTAGGCGACCAGTGAGCGCTCCGACCGTTCGAGATCGTTGCGCGTCTTCGCGATCTGGCGCTCAAGGAATTTGCGGGCATAGGCCGACGCTTCGTAACGGCGTTGAAGCGAGGAATTGATGAAACTTTCCGCAATGCCGTTGGCAACCTGCGCCGCCAGTTCCGGAGATCGGGAATCGAAGCTGAATTTGATCAGCTGCCCTTCTTTCGGAAGGTCGGCCTTGAGATTCTTCTGAACGAACTGAGACGCGCTTTTGAGACGCGACGAGGCATCCCCGGTCTGCGCGACGAAATTGGGATTGTTGCCGAGATTGAGGTCCTGGGCGGTGCGTTCGGCAACGCCCTTGCTGGTCAGCAATCCGACCTGCGTCGCGATAACATCATAGGGGTCCTGATAGGTGTCGCGTTCCCGCGTTTGTTCGGATGACACCTCGACGGTCGGCGGATTGACCTCGAGCGTCACCCAGGCGCGATAAATCGGGGTGGTCAGCAAGGTAACGATGATGGCCGCCGCGAGCCCGAGGGCGAGCGCGCCGAGGATCAGCCAGCGCCAATGCTGGACGATCCGCAGGAAGGTCGCGAAGTCGAGGATGCTCGCGGTCGAATAGGTCCGCTGGCCCGGCTGGAACGGCTGCGCCTGGGCGGGCGCGTACGGGGCGAGCGGCCACGGCCCCTGGTTCGGCACTGCGATGCTATTATTCACGATCCAACAGCCTCTTCATCCCCCGCATCACAACGGCCCGAAGATGGCGAGCAGCGGAATGGTCTGCAGGACCTTTTTGAAGCCGGTTTTCACCGACGAACCGTCGACAACTACAATATCTCCCGGATAGATTTGCGGGTCCGGCGACTGGCCGTGGCGGATCGCCGCCAGGTCGAACGCCGCCGCCTGGCGCTGGCCGCCGATGCTGCGGAATACCGCGACCCGGCGAGCGTTGGCGTCCTCGGTCGTTCCGCCGGCCAGCGCGACCGCCTGCATCAGGCTTGTCGGTCCGCCGACCGGGAAGGTTCCGGCCTGCTTGACCGCGCCGTCAACGGTCACCGAGCGGCGGCTCGACGACTTGATTCCGACGCTGACGTCCGGATTTTGAAAATATTTCTCGCCAAGCTTTTCGGTCAATCGCTGATCGAGCTGTGCGGTGGTAAGGTTCGCCGCATCGACCTCGCCCACCAGCGGCAGCGAAATATGGCCGGTCAGATCGACCTGATAATCTCCGGTAAGATCCTGCGATTTGAAGACTTTGACGCTGAGCGTATCCATCGGCGCGATGCGATAGTCGGATCCGAGCGGCGCAACCGTCGGCGCATCGGGATTGCCGAGCGCAATGTTGTAGGGAATCGGCCCACCGGTCGAATCGGAGCAGGCTCCAACGAACAGAGCCGCGGCGGCCGCGACAAGCGCAAAGATTCGCGACCGGGAGAGTTCAATACGCACCATTCCACCTCGCCAAATTGGATACTCTCCGGCGCGGCGCTGACTAGTATCCAAACCGAACCAAATCAATGCGTAGACGAAATGCCGGTTCCCACAACTCTGGCTGTATCGAGATACCAGCGCTGGTCGTCCTCGATCGCCAGCGCGGTCAGTGTGCCCGTCCGATAGGCCCCGGTATCGATACCGATACGGTTGGGACGCTCGTCGGTGCCGTTGCTGATGGTATGCCCGTGGACGACGACGAAGCCATGATCGCTGTCGTCGAGCAGGAACGGCTCGCGGATCCAGCGCAAATCGGACTGGCGCTGCCGGTCGAGCTCGATGCCCGGACGAATTCCCGCATGGACGCAGAGGTAATCGCCGAATCGGCAGGTATCGGCAAAACCACGGAGGAACTCGACGTGGCTGGCCGGGATCACTTGACGAATGCTCGCCAGCGCAGCCGCTGCGGGTGCGCCGGCGATCGCCTGCGGATCGGCTCCGTAGCTTTCGAGGCATTGCGCCCCGCCGAACCGGAGCCAGCCGGGGATCAGATCGGTCTCGCCGCCAGCCAGCCGGATCAGCACCTCCTCATGGTTGCCGAGCAGGAAGATCGGCCGGACCCCGTCGTGCCGGTAGGTCCGGAGGCGCTCGATCACCTGCGCCGAGCTCGGCCCACGATCGATCAAATCGCCAAGGAATATGACGAGCGCCTTGGACGGACGCCGCGCGTCCAGATCGCGATGAATTTGGTCGAGCAACTGGTCGAGCAGGTCGAGCCGGCCGTGGACGTCGCCGACGACATAGGCGCGCTGGCCACTGGGACCGCGCGGCACGTCGCTTCGTGATCGGGATATTCCAAACATGCTGGTCTTAACTCCGCGGAGCGCCAAGTTTTCCAAGCGCGTCCAGATAGGCGCTTATTACAACGGCTTGGCTATAGCCCTGTTCGACCATTCGCCGCGACGCCGCGCCCATGAGCGCTCGTTCGTCCACGGATGCTTTCATCATCGTTTTCATAGCTTTGGCGAGCGAATTTGAATCTTTGGCCGCGCAGAGGAAGCCATTGACTCCGGGCTCGACCAGTTCGCGGCACCCTGGAACGTCGGTGGCGATCAGGGGCCGGGCCATCGCCGCCGCCTCGAGCAGCGAGCGCGGCAGGCCCTCGCGATAGGACGGCAGGACGACCGCCGTTGCTCGCTCGATATAGGGCCGGACATCCTCGGTCGCCCCGAGATATTCGATAGTCCCTTCCGCCACCCAGCGATCCACCTCGCTTTGCGTGACGGCCGAGCGATTGCCCTCATCGACCGGGCCGAGCAGCTGGAAGCGAACGCCGGGAATGTCCCTGCGTACAATCCGCGCCGCCTGCACATATTCCCACACGCCCTTGTCGCCGAGCAGCCGGCCGATGAACAGGAAAGTCGTCAGGCCGGTGGCGGGCGGGACCGGCTGAAACCGTTCGAGATCGACCCCGGACCCGGGCAACAGCCGCGCCTGGGCGCGACTGACCAGCCCTCGCTCGACGAACAATGCGAGATCGTCGGGATTCTGGAAGAACGTCACCGCCGCGCGCTTGAGCGCGAAGCGATAGAGCCGGCTGACCAGTCCGAGCAGCCTCCCGCTTTTGATGAACACCGTTCCGAGCCCGCTGATGTTGGCGAGCAACGGCACCGCGGCGAGCCGGGCGGCGATCCCGCCGTAGATGTTCGGCTTGATCGTGAAGCCAAGAAAGGCAACCGGGTCCAGGTTCTTGAGCAGGCGCCGGTAGGTCAGCAGCAGGCGCAGATCGGCCAAAGGATTGAGGCCCGACCGCTGCATGGCGATGACGATCCGCTCGACCCCGAGCTTCGCCATCCGCTGCTCGGCCGCGGGATCGATCGGGGCGATGACCACCGGCTCATAGCCCGCGAGCTTGAGCGCCTGGATCAGTCCGCCGCGGAAATTGACGATGTTCCACGAGCTGTTCCCGGCGAGAACGACCCGGCGCGACACGGTCGGCACGGAGCTCAGGTGCTGAGCAGCTGAAACCGGGGAATGGCGACGTCGAACGCGGTGCCGTCTTCGTCGACCATCCGATAGCTGCCGCTCATCGCGCCGCTCGGCGTATCGAGCGGGCAGCCAGACACATAATCGAAGCTCGCGGCCGGGGCGATCAGCGGCATTTCGCCGACCACGCCCTCGCCGACCACCTCGTGCACCGAGCCGCGGCCGTCGACGATAGTCCAGCTCCGCGACAGCAGCTGAACCGCGACCTCCGAACCATTCTCGACGCGCACATGATAGGACCAGAACCACCGCTCCGCCGAGGGATCGGACTGTTCGGCAAGGAAGCTCACGGCGACCCGAACCGCGATCCCGCGTGTTACCGCGACATTGGGAAACAGCATTGCCAGCGCGTCGGTCGTCACGCCTTCACCTAGGCGAGACTTGCGGCGCGGCGCAACCGGCTAGGCAAGGCCGCTGGCCCGCCGCAGTCGTTCGACCAGCCGACTCCGCGCCTCCCACACCGGTTTCGAGCGGTCGGTCAGCACGTCGCGGGCGAGGAAGTGGCCGGTGAGATCGAGGCCGTCGAAGATTTCGCGCCAGCTCGCCTCGCCGCCTTCGCGGACGAAGGCCGGCAACGGCAACAACTTGCCCGCATAGGGCTCGGCCTCCGCCGCACTGACCGCCCGGCCGGTCTTGGGGCTGACCGCGACGAGATCGTCGTTAGATCCGGTCACCGCGCAGCGCTCGAGGTCGAGGCCGAAGCCCATTTCAGCCAGCAGGAGCAGCTCGTACCGCACTAGCGCCGATCCCCAGCCATTCGCCGACGGCGAGGCCTCGATCGCGTCCAGCAACGCCTCGAGCGCGGCGTAGAGCGGCGGGTACGGCTGACCCTCGGGCAGCACCGTCGCGGTCAGTACCGTCGACCAGTCGATCCCTGCCGCGGGCAAGGGCTCGGACAGGAGCGGTCCACGGCTGTGGACCAGCTCGATGGTCGCCTGCGAAAGCTGGATGTCGGTCCGCGAGGATAGCCGGGCTTCGACCACATTGCCGGCCATCAGCACCGGCCGCATGCGGCGCCCGCGCGCACCGCGGACATACGCCGCCTGCAGCCCGTGGTCCGGAGTCATCAGGCGCACCACCCCGCCATGCTCGCCGTGGCCGCGCAGCGCGCAGACGATGGCCCTGGTCTCGATCCTCATTTCTCCTCCCTGCGAGCGCAGCTCGTGGGGAGGTGGCGCGGCGAAGCCGTGACGGAGGGGCCCCTCCACCATTCAGCTTCGCTGAACGGTCCCCCTCCCCATTGCTTCGCAACAGGGAGGAGATCAGCCTTGCGGATGGAAATAGTCATAAAGCTGGCGCGCCATCGCCTTGCTGATCCCGGGCGCCTTCTCGAGATCGTCGAGCGCCGCGCCCTTGACCGCCCTCGCCGTGCCAAAATGCATCAGCAGCGCGCGCTTGCGGTTCGGGCCAATCCCGGGAACGTCGTCGAGTGTGGACGTTGTCAGGCTTTTCGCCCGCTTCGCCCGGTGAGTGCCAATCGCGAACCGGTGGGCCTCGTCGCGCAGGCGTTGGAGATAGAATAGCAGCGCCGAATTGGGCGGCATCGTCAGCTCGCGCCCGCCGGGCATGTGAAACGTCTCGCGCCCGGCGTTGCGGTCCGGTCCCTTGGACACCGCAACCACCGGCACGTCGTGCACGCCGGCATCTTCCATTACTTCGCACACCGCCGACAGCTGTCCCTTGCCGCCGTCGATCAACAGCAAATCGGGCCATTCGCCGCTCGCCCGGTCCGGATCCTCTTTCTCGAGCCGGGCGAAGCGCCGTTCGAGCACTTCGCGCATCATCGCGAAATCATCGCCCGGCCGGGTCTCGGCGCGCTTGATATTGAACTTGCGGTAGCCGCCCTTGCGAAAGCCTTCGGGCCCGGCGACGATCATCGCGCCGGTCGCGTTGGTGCCCATGATGTGGCTGTTGTCATAGACTTCGATACGCTTGGGTACGTCGCCCAGCTCAAACGTGTCGGCCAGCTCGCGCAGGATTTTGCCCTGCGTGGTGGTCTCGGCGAGCCGCCGGTCGAGCGCTTCCCCGGCATTGCGGATCGCCTGGTCGATCAGTTTGCGGCGCGCGCCCCGCTGGGGAATTTCGATCGCGACCGCGTGACCTGAGCGTTCGCACAGCGCCTCCTCCAGCACCTCGCGATCATCGAGGTCGCGGTCGACCAATATCCGCTTCGGCGGCGGCATGTCCTCGTAGAATTGAACCAGAAAGCTCGATAAAACCTCGGCTTCCGGGACGTCGCTCGTATGCGCCGGGAAGAAGGCGCGATGGCCCCAATTCTGCCCCCCGCGAATGAAGAAGGCCTGGATCGACACCGTTCCGCCCTTGCACGCCAGCGCGAACACGTCGGCGTCGCCAAGCCCTTCGGCATGCACCGTCTGGCTGCCCTGGATGTAGGTCAAGGCACGCAGCCGGTCGCGATAGACCGCGGCAAGCTCAAAATCCTGGCGGTCGGCGGCCTGGGCCATCAGCTTCGACAGACGTGACTGCACACCGGTGGATTTGCCGGCGAGGAACTCCTTCGCCTCGCCGACCAACTCATCATATTCCGCGGCTTCGATGCGCCCGACGCACGGCGCCGAGCAGCGCTTGATCTGGAACAGCAGGCACGGCCGCGTCCGGTTTTCGAAATAGCTGTCCGAACAACTTCTTAGCAGGAACAGCTTCTGCAACGCGTTAAGCGTCCGGGTAACCGATCCGGCGCTCGCGAACGGCCCGTAATATTGGCCTTTGATGCGCCGCGCGCCGCGATGCTTCTGGATGCGCGGAAAGGCGTGGTCCTCGCGCAACAGGATGAACGGGAAGCTTTTGTCGTCCCTCAGCAGCACGTTGTAGGCGGGTCGGAAGCGCTTGATCAGCTGCGCCTCGAGCAGCAGCGCCTCGGCCTCGGTCCGCGTCGTGACGATGGTCATCGATCGCGTCTGCGCGACCATCCGCAGGAGGCGCCTCGGCAGCTTGTTGACCTGCGTATAGCTCGTGACCCGGTTCTTCAGCGCCCGCGCCTTGCCGACGTAGAGCACGTCGCCGCGCGCATCCTGCATCCGATAAACGCCGGGCCGGCGCGGCAGCGTCTTCCACACCTCGCGGATCGCGGCCACGCCCAGCTCGAGATCGGGCTGCCCATCGCCGCGCACGGCATAAGACGCCTGATCCTCGTTGAAACGGTCGGCGGCGCCGGGTTGATCGGGACGGTCGGCTTTGCTCACGACAGGGATTTAGGGCCAACTGTCCGTCATTGCGAGGAGCCGAAGGCGACGCGGCAATCTAGACTGGATTGCTTCGCTATGCTCGCAATGACGGCTTAGGCCGCCGCCCGAGCCTGCTCCTCTTCGGTGAGCATCCATTCGACCGCGGCGCGGGCGTGGATCGCGGTGGTGTCGTAGACCGGCAGGACGTTGGCCTTGACGTCGACCGCGAGCACCAGCTCGGTGCAGCCCAGCACCACCGCCTGGACCTTCCGCTTGCCGAGCTCGGTGATCAGCGTTTTGAGCTTGCGCTGGCTGTCGCGGACCACCCGGCCGGCGGCGAGTTCCTCGAAGATGATCCGGTCGACCTCGGCGATCCATTCCGGCTCGATCGGGACCAAATTGATGCCGCGCCCTTCAATGCGGCTGCGGACATGCGGCTCGGTCATGGTGAAGCGCGTTCCAAGCAGCGCCACATGGGTGCGCGCGTCCGCGACCAGCCGCTCGGCGGTCGCATCGCCGATGTGGAGCATCGGCACGCCGATATTGGCCGCGACCGCGTCATAGACCTTGTGGCCGGTGTTCGAGGTGATGATGACGCCCTCGGCCCCGCTCGCCTGCAGCCGTTTCGCGGCGTCGAGCGTCACCTTCGCCACACCATCCCAGTCGCCCGACAGCTCCATCGCCGCAAAGGGCGCGAGATCAAGGCTCTCGATGCACAGCCGCGCGCTGTGCAAGCCCCCCAGCCGCTGGGCGACGCCTTTGTTGATGTGCTCGTAATAGAGCGCGGTCGACGACCAACTCGTGCCCCCGACAATTCCCAGCTTGCGCAACTTCGAAACCCCTTCCCACCCCAGTCCGGCGGAATGGAATCGCGCCGGTTAACCGGGGTTTTCAACCAAGGCTCATACGGCTGACAAGGCTTAAACGCTTGATTAAACGCAGAATGAATCAGATTACGCCGAAACGTTCACGCCAGCGCCTTAACGATCTCCTCGACCATCTTCTTGGCGTCGGCAAGCAGCATCATGGTGTTGTCGCGGTAGAACAGCTCGTTATCGACCCCGGCGTAGCCGACCCCGCCCATCGACCGCTTCACGAACAGCACTGTCCGCGCTTTTTCCACGTCGAGCACCGGCATGCCGTAGATCGGCGAGCTCTTGTCGGTCTTGGCCGCCGGGTTGGTGACGTCGTTGGCGCCGATCACGAAGGCGACATCGGTCTGGGCGAATTCGCTGTTGATGTCCTCAAGCTCGAACACCTCGTCGTAGGGCACGTTGGCTTCGGCCAGCAGCACGTTCATGTGCCCCGGCATGCGCCCGGCGACCGGGTGGATCGCATATTTGACGCGCACCCCCTCCGCCTTGAGCTTGTCGCCCATTTCCTTGAGCGCGTGCTGCGCCTGGCTCACCGCCATGCCGTAGCCGGGGACGATAATCACCTGGTCGGCCTGCTTCATCAGGAACGCCGCGTCCTCGGCCGATCCGCGCTTATATGGGCGGTCGATCGCTTCCGCTCCGCCCGCTGCGGCCGCCCCGCCGAACCCGCCGGCGATGACCGAAATGAAGCTGCGGTTCATCGCCCGGCACATGATGTAGCTGAGGATCGCGCCCGAGCTCCCGACCAGCGCCCCGGTGATGATCATCGCGCTGTTGTGGAGCGTGAAGCCCATCGCCGCCGCCGCCCAGCCCGAATAGCTGTTGAGCATCGAGATCACGACCGGCATGTCGGCGCCGCCGATCGGGATGATCAACAGGAAGCCAATGGCGAAGCTCAGCCCCACGACGGTGAAGAACACCCACGGATGCTGGTCCTGGGTGAAGTAGGCAATCAATCCAAGAATTCCGGCGAGAATGGCTAGGTTGATCACGTGCCGCAGCGGCAGCAGGATCGGCTTGCCCGACATGTTGCCGTTCAATTTGAGGAAGGCGATCACCGAGCCGGAGAAGGTGATCGCACCAATCGCGACGCCCAGGCCCATCTCGATGCGGCTGACGGGGTTGATGATCGGGACGAAACCGGGCGCGACTATTGACCAGCCGGAGCCGTCTCCGAGTTGTGTGATGCCGAACGCTACCGGATTTAGATATGCCGCAACGCCGACGAGCACCGCAGCCATGCCGACAAGGCTGTGAAACGCTGCGACGAGCTGCGGCATTGCCGTCATTTGGATCCTGCGGGCTGTGACGAGACCGACGCCACCCCCGATCAAAATCGCAGCACCAATTTCGATTAGCGTCAGAATGTCGAGTTGAAGGCTTTGGGTTGGACCGCCAACCCGCATCATCGCCAACATGGCATGTGGACGATGCACCCAAAGTGTAGTCGCCACCGCAATCGCCATGCCAACCATGCCGATGTAATTGCCGCGGCGGCTGCTCTCCGGGTTCGAAAGCCCCCTCAGCGCGAGGATGAAGCAGACGCCGGCGACGAGGTAAGCGAGAAGCACCCAGGCGGGCGTCGCCGCCGCCTCATGCATCGCAGCCACTCCCGTCATGCTGAACTTGTTTCAGCATCCAGTGGGGTGACGCGCGGTGTGGGTGAAGAAATGGACACTGAACCAAGTTCAGGGTGACGGGTTGGGAGCGGCTCACTTGCTGCGCTCCTTCTTCTTATACATCGCGAGCATGCGCGCGGTGACCGCGAAGCCGCCGAAGATGTTCACGCTCGCCAGTGCGACGGCGACCAGACCAAGCCACTTCGACGAGGCACTTCCGGCGGCGGCCGCGGCGATCAACGCGCCGACCACGATCACCGAGGAAATCGCGTTGGTGACGCTCATCAATGGCGTGTGCAGCGCCGGCGTCACCGACCACACGACGTAGTAACCAACGAAGCAGGCGAGGACGAAGATCGACAATATGGAGATGAAATCCATGGGTCCTCCGGCGGCAGACTGGCCCCGGCTTTCTGGCGGCTCCCCTTCGCGCTGTCGAGTGGCGCCGGGCCGTTAATTCTAAATGCGGTTAGCGAATTAATAACCTTTTCGCGCGCATGCGGAGGCGGCAATTGGGAAGGATCAGCGCGCACGTGTCGAAGCGCTCGAAAATGAAATCCGAAGCGCCGCCGTGGAAGCTGCTGCTGTGGACGGCGGTTGCCGGAATCATTTTCGGGCTGATCGGCGCGGGCGAGATCGTCGAAGGTCCGCTGCGCACGATCCGCAACACCTTCCACTGGCACAAAGCGAGCGGCGACATCGTGCTCGTCCAAATCGATAACCAGGCGCTGCGAAAAGTCGGGCGCTGGCCGTGGCCGCGGCGCTATCACGCACAGCTTGCGGACCGCCTGACCGCCGCCGGCGCGAAACGCATTTTCTTCGACATCACCTTCGTCGGGACCACCGATCCGGCCGAGGATGCGGCGTTCGCCCACGCGCTGAAGCGGTCGGGCCGGACGATCCTCCCGACGCGAACCTTGTCCGGGCCGAACGGCTGGACCAAGTCGGAAACCACGCCGTTGCCCGACCTCGCCGATGCCGCCCAGGGCCTCGGCACGATCAGCTGGCACTACAATTTTCAGCAGGCGGTGACGGATATTCCTTATGCGGCAAGGGCGAACGGCAAGGTGGTTCCGTCATATTCGGCGCTGATGTCCGGACGTCAGGGCCCGCCGGGCACGACCTTCGTGCCGGACTTTTCGCTCGATCCCAAATCGATTCCAACCGTTTCGGCGGCCGACGTCCTTGACAACACCGTCGATCGCAAGCTGCTCGCCGGCAAGGACGTGGTGATCGGATGGACGGCCGAGGAGCTCGGCGACCAATTCTTCGTCCCGGGCACCGGCCGCATGGGTGGCGCCTACATCCACATCATCGGGGCCGAAACGCTGAAGGGCAGTCGCCCGTTCAATCTCGGCTGGATTCCCTTGTTCCTGTTGGCGCTTGGGGCAAGCGCGGCCGCGCTGACCCGGCGCGATGGCCGGCAGCAGGGCGCGATCCTCGGGACCGCGGCGATCGTCTGCTTGTTCGGACCTGCGTTGCCCGAGAGCTATCACATCTACCTCGACGTGACGGCCGCGCTGTTCGTGATGATCGTGATTTCCACAGCGCTCGGCTGGCGCCGCTATCGCGTGCGTGGTTTGGTCAACCCGGTCTCGAACCTGCCCAATCTCAGTGCGCTCCGCGCGAATCGCGACGGGAAGAAGCAGGCGCTGATCGCGGCCCGGATCCTCAATTACGAGGAAATCGTCGCGACGCTACCGCCGAACAGCGAGCGCCAACTGATCGATCAGATTGTGTCGCGGCTTGGCGTGGGCATGTCCAATCGGACCCTGTACCAGGGCGACGGCGGCATCTTCGCCTGGTTCGAGGATTCGCGCGCACCGTTCGGCAACCACCTCGACGCGCTCTATTCGCTGTTCCGCAACCCCGCGCGCGTGGCGGGCTTGTCAATGGACTTGTCGGTCGCATTCGGAGTCGAGGTCGGGAGCAGCCGCTCGCTGCCCAACCGCCTCGCCAGCGCCTTGGTCGCCGCCGAAGAAGCCGCGCACGATGGACTCAAGTGGAAGTTCCACGATCCCGAGAGCCTGCAGGAGGCGTCGTGGAAGCTATCGATCCTCAGCGAACTCGACAGCGCGATCGACCGCGGCGAGGTGTGGGTCGCTTACCAGCCCAAGCTCGACATCGCGACCCAGCGGATCATTGGCGCCGAAGCACTGGCGCGCTGGACCCATCCGGAAAAGGGCCCGATCGCGGCATCTGAATTCGTCGCTGCGGCGGAAGCGCATGACCGCATCGGCAAGCTCACCGACTTCGTGCTCGAAAAATCCATCGCCGCCGCGGCTGGTCTCAACAAGCAAGGCCGCGATTTCGAGATCGCGGTAAACCTGTCCGCGCGACTGCTGAGCGACAAGGGCTTCACCTTGCGGGTCGCCGCGCTTCTGGCGCGTCACGGACTTGATCCCGCTCACCTGACGCTAGAGCTGACCGAGACCGCCGCGCTTGCCGACAGCGGCGAGAGCCTCGAAATGATCACCCGCCTGCGCGAGCTCGGGGTGCGGATTTCAATCGACGACTATGGCACCGGGCTGTCGACCCTCGAGTATCTCAAAAAGATCCCGGCCAGCGAGATCAAGATCGACCAGAGTTTCGTCAAAGCCATGGTCGACAACCGCTCCGACCGCTTGATGGTTCAGTCGACGATCGGCCTCGCCCACTCGCTTGGCCGCAAGGTCGTGGCCGAAGGTGTCGAGCAGCGCGAGATCCTCGACCTGTTGGTCGAAATGGAATGCGATATCGCCCAGGGCTTCGCCATCGGGCGCCCGATGAGCCTCGAAAGCCTGGCCAAGCGCATCAGCGCCGATCGCAAGCGTAGCGCCGCCTAGGGCGGCAGCTCAGCCAATTCCGGACCGTGTTGGAGGCCTGAGCAAGCGCTCAGGACTGTCCCCTCGCATGCCTGTTGTTTCATAATGAAACAAATTCATCGAGAAACATCTTCAGGGTGAATGGTTAATTGTTTGCTAACCATATTTGTTAGGGTTAACGTCCTTCCTGTCAGCCGAACCGGGCTTTCGATTGGTGGGGACGAACGATGAAGAAAATCAAAGAAACTCGCGGTCTGTGGGAATGGCTCCTTGGCGGCGGCTGGGCTGGCGGCGGCGGCGGCGGCTAAGC
>DATFUB010000027.1:0-3261 GCA_035261225.1 Sphingomicrobium sp. | reverse complement strand
TGGGACATCGTCGGCAACAACACGCCGGTGTTCTTCTTCCGCGACCCGCTGCGGTTCTCGGACCTCAACCATGCGATCAAGCGCGACCCGCGCACCGGGCTGCGCAGCGCGGACAACAATTGGGATTTCTGGACGCTGCTGCCCGAGGCGCTGCATCAGGTCACCGTAGTCATGTCCGATCGCGGGATCCCGAAGAGCTTCCGCAACATGCACCTTTTCGGCAGCCATACCTTCTCGATGATCAATGCCGCCAACGAGCGTGTCTGGGTCAAGTTCCACTTCCGCACGCAGCAGGGCATCGCGAACCTCACCGACGCGGAGGCCGAGGCGGTCGTCGCCAAGGATCGCGAAAGCAATGGCCGCGATCTGCTCGAGGCGATCGAGGCGGGCAATTTCCCGCGCTGGACGCTTTTCATCCAGGTGATGACCGAGGCGCAGGCAAAGACCCACAGGCACAATCCATTCGACCTCACCAAGGTCTGGCCGAAAGCGGAGTATCCGCTGATCGAGGTCGGCGTGATGGAGCTCAACCGCTACCCGGAGAACTATTTCGCGGAAGTCGAGCAGGCCGCCTTCTCGCCCGCCAATATCGTCCCCGGCATCGGCTTTTCGCCCGACAAGATGCTCCAGGGACGGCTGTTCTCCTATGGCGACACCCAGCGCTACCGGCTCGGTATCAATTTCAACCACATCCCGGTCAATGCCCCCAAATGCCCGTTCCGCAGCTATCACCGGGACGGCAAGATGCGCACCGACGGCAATCTGGGCGGAACGCTCACTTACAATCCCAACAGCGCGGGGCTTTGGGACAACCAGCCCGATTTCGCCGAGCCGCCGATGGCGATCGAGGGCGAAGCGGCGCATTTCGATCATCGCCTCGACGACGATCATTGGGAGCAGCCGGGCAACCTGTTCCGGAAGATGACGTCGGCTCAGCGCCAGCTGCTGTTCGAGAACACCGCGCGCGCGATGGGCGATGCCAAGCTGCACATCAAGCAGCGCCATGTCGCCAATTGCACCCGCGCCGATCCCGCCTACGGCGCCGGCGTCGCGCAAGCTCTCGGGCTGGAACACCCTGCGCTGGCGGCGGCCGAGTAGTCGGCGTTGCCAAGGCGCTTGCCCGACCTGACGTAAGGGAAGTTTCGCCGGCCGCGACAAAAACGTGGCGCGACGAGCTCGCCGGCCGTCAGGCGCAAGCCGCGGCCCGTTCCAACTGCCTGAGCCACATACTGAATTTCTAAACCCCCAGGGCTGTGCCATTTCTGAGCGATACCGGGCATTAACCGGCCCTCTGGTACTTCTGCAGGGTACCGAGGGCGCAGGATGGGCGGCGTTGCCGATATCCCGACAAGCGCGCAGCCGATCCATGCTGCCGCCAAGCAAACGGGACGCTCGCTGCTCTGGCGGCTGATCGTCCCGACATGCCTCGGCGTGGCCGCGCTGGTTTGCGGGATCGCGGTCTATGCGCCGCACGAGGTGGTCGACACGGCCATCACGGAAGCCCTGGTGAAAGGCGAGCAGACCGCCAGGCAGTTGCAGACCCTGCGCAGCTTCTACTCCGAGCACGTCGTCATGAAGGCGACCCAGGCCGGCGTGAGCGCGTCGCCGACCTACAAGGCCGACTCGAAGACCATCCCGGTTCCGACGACCTTCATTCTCGACGTGGCGGAGGCGTTTCGCGAGAACGGCCTGCTCGTCCGCCTGGTCAGCCCCTATCCGTGGCCGACCCGGCAAGGCCGGGTGTTGGACAGCTTTCAGATCGAAGCGTGGGAGCACCTCAAGCAGAACCCGGGCGGAATATGGTCGCGCCGCGAGCAGCTCGAGGGCCGCGAAGTCCTCCGGCTCGCGGTCGCCGACAGCATGCAGGCGAGCTGCGTCGGCTGCCACAACACGAACGCGTCCTCGCCGAAAAAAGATTGGAAGGTGGGGGACGTCCGCGGGCTGATCGAGGTGGTCCAGCCGATCGAGGCCATTCTGGCGGGCTCGCGCGCCCTGTCGTGGAAGCTGGTCGGCGGCGGGACGCTGGGGGGATTGGCGCTTCTCGGACTGCTGCTCGCCAATGCGATGCGGCTGATCCGGCCGCTCAGCGACATCACCCGTTCGATCCACGCCATGGCGCGCGGAACGCGGGACCAGCCGATTCCGCACACGGGACGAAGCGACGAGCTCGGAACCGTCGCCCGCGCGCTCCAGGATCTCCAGGAGCAGACCGAAGAGCGCGCGCGGGCCGAGGCCCTGGTCACCCACATGGCGCGGCACGACGCGCTGACCCGCCTGCCCAACCGCATTCTGTTCCGCGAAAATCTCGAGCAGGACCTCGTGCGCGTGCGCCGGGACGAGACCCTGGCGGTGCTGTGCCTCGACCTCGACAACTTCAAGGCCGTCAACGACACCCTCGGCCATCCGGTCGGCGATGCGCTCTTGAAGGCGGTCGCCGATCGCCTGCGCGGCTGCATCGGCGAGACCGATACGGTCGCGCGCCTGGGCGGCGACGAGTTCGCGATCGTGCAGGTGGCCGCGAGCCAGCCGGTGGCGGCGCGGGTGCTGGCGCAGCATGTGATCGAGACCCTCTCGGCTCCCTATGAGATCGATGGTCACTCCGTCGTCATCGGAACCAGCGCCGGGATCGCAGTCGCGTCGCACGACGGCGCCGATCCGGACGAGATTCTCAAGAATGCCGACATGGCGCTGTACCGCGCCAAGGCCGCCGGGCGCGGCACCTACCGCTTCTTCCAGGCGGACATGGACGCCAGCATGCAGGCGCGCCGCCTGCTCGAGCTCGACCTGCGAACCGCGTTGGCGCGAAACGAATTCCAGCTCTACTACCAGCCGCTGGTCGATCTGCGGGCGTCCGAACTGAACGGCTTCGAGGCGCTGTTGCGCTGGATGCATCCGACGCGCGGGACGGTGTCGCCGGCCGAGTTCATCCCGCTGGCGGAAGAAATCGGCCTGATCACATCGATCGGCGCCTGGGTGCTCAAGCAGGCCTGCGCGCAAGCCGCCACCTGGCCGGCCCACCTGACGGTCGCGGTGAACCTGTCGCCGGTCCAGTTCCTGAGCCGCACGCTGGTGCTCGACGTGGTGTCGGCGCTCGGAGCGTCGGGACTGCCCGCGAGCCGGCTCGAATTGGAGATCACCGAAGCCGTCATGCTGCAGGACACCGAGACGACGCTGGCCACGCTCGCGCAACTGAAAGGCCTCGGCGTGCGCATCTCGATGGACGACTTCGGCACGGGCTACTCGTCGCTCAGCTATCTGCGC
>DATFUB010000026.1:0-20283 GCA_035261225.1 Sphingomicrobium sp. | reverse complement strand
CCGCCTCGACTTGCATCAGCAAGGGCTCGACGGCGACTTCGACCGACTGCCCGTAATTCGCTTTTGAAGAAACATGCCCGCGCCTTTGGGAAGGGGCGCGGGCCTCATCCAAGGAAGGAATGGTATAATGAAAACGTTCATCAACATGCTGCGCGATGACTCGGGCGCTTCGGCCGCCGAATATGCGCTCATTCTCGCCATCATCGGCGGCGCGATCGCGATCGCCGCGATCACGCTCGGCAAGACCATCGGCAACTCGCTGAAGACGGCCTCAAACTGCATTTCGGCCGGTTCGTCGGCGACTTCGACGATCTGTCCGTAATTCAAAATGCGTATCGGAGGGGCCGGCTTCGCGCCGGCCCCTTCTCGTCCATTGTTGTATCAAAGCCGCGGTTGCGGAGCGTTGGTAAACAAAAGCTTACGCCGGAATCCGACTTAGGGTAGTATCGCCGCGGGGGTGGCGCTTATGTTGACACGGCAATCGATGATCGCGCTCGCAGCGGCGATCGTACTTGGCCTCTTCGCGGTGTTCATCGCGAATTCCTATTTGACCGGCCGCGAACAGCAGGCCGTCCAGGGCGGCACGACCAAGGTCGCGGTCGCCGCGGTGCCTTTGGCTTTCGGCACCGACATCACACCGGACAAGATCCGCTTCGTCGATTATCCCAACGCCAGCATCCCGCCGGGAAGCTTCGTTTCCGCCGCGCAGCTTCTGCCCGAGGGCAAGAAGAGGTTCGCTCTGCTGCCCATGGGCATCAACGAGCCGGTGCTGGCGACCAAGATTTCGGGCGAAGGCCAGGGGGCATCGATCGCCGCGCTGCTGAACGACGGCATGCGCGCCGCGACCGTCCGCATCGACGACGTTTCGGGGGTGGCCGGCTTCGTCCAGCCCAACGACAGCGTCGACGTGCTGATCACCCGCAACCTGCCGGACGGCAATCAGCAGGTCACCGACGTGCTGCTGCAGAATGTCCGCGTCCTGGCCATCGACCAGGAAGCGAAGAATTCCGACGGCACGCCGAAGCTGGCGCGCAGCGCGACCTTCGAAGTCGCGCCGCTCGACGCGCAGAAGCTCGCGCTGGCCCAGAAAGCGGGGCAGCTGAGCCTGGTGCTGCGCAAGCCCGGCGAACAGAATAATCCGGTCGTCGAGACCGTCAGCATGGGCGACCTGCGCTACAATATGTATGGCGGCGCGCGTTACCCGGCACCGGCGGTGGTCGGGGGTTTTTCCGGCGCCTTCCGCGATACGTCAACGCCGCCCGCGCGCCCACGCTCGAGCGGCGGATCGAAGCCGGCCAAGAAGGCCGCTCCGGCCAAGCCGAGCATCGAGGTTTATCGGGGCACAACCAGCAATTCATATAAGGTGGGGTCATGACCGGTAGGGGGTTCACACAGGCCGCTTTGGCGGCCGCCGCGCTGGCCGGGCTTGCGTTCGCGCAACCGGCCGCCGCGCAAGTCAGCGTTGCCGAGGGCGTCCATGCGGGCGAGCTCGACGTGCCGGTCAACAAGAGCCAGGTGCTCAAGACCGACCGGCCCTACGCCAAGGCGCTGATCGGCAATCCGGAGATCGCCGACATCCTGCCGCTGACCGACAATTCGGTCTATGTGCTGGGCAAGAAGGCCGGGACCACCAGCCTGACGCTGTACGACCGTTCGAGCCGGCTGATCGCGGTGCTCGACGTCGTCGTCGGGCCCGACGTGATCACCTTGAAGCGCCAGCTCAGCGAACTGATGCCGGGCGATGCGATCGCCGCGCGCATGTCCAACGACAGCGTCGTGCTCGAAGGCGTCGTGTCGAGCTCGGTCGCCGCGGATCGCGCGGTCCAGCTCGCCGAAACCTATGCCCCGGGCAAGGTCGTCAACATGCTCGCGATCGGCTCGGCCCAGCAGGTCATGCTCGAAGTCCGCTTCGCCGAAGTGAAGCGCTCGGCGTTGAAGCAGATCGGCGTCAACTGGGATATCCTCAGCGACGCCGGCAAGCTCCAGGGCGTGACTGGCGGCGGCGCGGGCCTGTCGACCAATCCGACGACCGGCGTGACCTCGTTCACCCATGGCGCGATCGTCGACAGCTTCGGGATCATCAGCCGCGCATTCCGTGGGCTGGGCGAGAATTTCAACGTCACCCTTGATGCGCTCGAGAAGAAGGGCGCGATCACCACGCTCGCCGAGCCGACCCTGATCGCGCTGTCGGGCGAGACCGCGAGCTTCCTCGCCGGCGGCGAATTCCCGGTGCCGACGATCCAGAGCAGCGGCGGCGGCGGCCAGGGTGGCAACAACGCGATCACCGTCGAATGGAAGCCGTTCGGCGTCAGCCTCGGCTTCACTCCAACGGTCCTCGCCGACGGCGTGATCAACATGGTCGTCCAGCCCGAAGTCAGCTCGATCGACCCGACCGCCTCGATCGTCATCAACAATCTGACGATCCCGGGGCTGCAGACCCGCCGCGCCAAGACCGTGGTCGAGATCCGCGACGGCGAAAGCTTCGCGCTCGCCGGGCTGATCCGCAAGGATTTCCAGGATACGATCCGCCAGGTTCCGTTCCTCGGCTCGCTGCCGATCATCGGCGCGCTGTTCCGCTCGACCGGCTTCCAGCACGAGGAAACCGAGCTGGTGATCATCGTCACGCCGCGGCTGGTGCGTCCGGTCCGCGCCGGAACGCTCAAGGTGCCGACCGACCGCGTCGGCCCGCCCAACGAAGCCGATTTGCTGCTCAACGGCCGCACCGACACCGGCGTCCCGCCGTCGGCGGCGCCGTTCGTTCAGCCGGCTCCGCCGCCGCCGCTGCCACCGCCGACGTCCGGCGGAACGGCGCAGAACAAGCCCATCGGTTTCGAAAAGGACTATGGCCATGTCCTCTAAGCTTTTGCTGATCGCTACCGCCACTGTCGCACTCGGCGGCTGCAGCACGATGAACAAGAACATCGGGCAGGAGGATCCGGCGGTCGGCGAAGCGGTGAAATACAATGCCGCGATCCAGACCATCAATCCGGATCCGGTCTATGCGGCCGGCGACGCCCAACCCGGCGACAGCGGCGTCAAGGCCGCGGCTGCTGCCAAGCGCTATCGCTCGGATGCGGTCAAGCAGGTCGAAACGATGGCCACCACCGGCGGTTCTTCGGGGCCGCGCTAAGGATGTTGAAGAATGGTTTGCTCGGGCCGGAGACTTCTCAGGAATAGTGACGGCGCTGTCGCGCCGACCATTGCCCTGTCGCTCGTCGCGCTGATCGCGGCCGGCGGGCTCGCCTTCGATTATGCGCGCATGGCGACGATGCACACGGAACTGCAGGACGCCGCCGACCAAGCCGCACTCGCGGCTGCTACCCAGCTGGATGGTCAGCCGGGCGCTTGCGCTCGCGCCGCCGCCGCCGCCGCGGACCTGCTGACCAACAAGACCTATTTCGCGTCGTACGGGTCGGGTCAGAATGTCATCGTTCAGAATGAGAGTGCCTGCGGCGCGAACGCACACATCAAATTCTACCAGGCGTACAATCAGATCACCGATACACCGGGCGCTGCTTCCGACGCCGACGCGAACGCCAAAGTTGTGATCGTGACGGTCGACGCCCGGCAGGCCAAATATGCGCTGACGCCGATCGTCGGGTTGTTCAGCTCGGGCAATATCGCGGCGACCGCTGTCGCATCGCTTGGCGGAGGAGCCGTCTGCAAGGTTCCACCGCTAATGATTTGCAACCCGGTGGAGACGACGGGACCCGGCGCCGTGCTGACTTTTAACCCCGATACCTACAAGGGTCGCGGCCTGAAACTCGAGGCGGGTGGTGGCGGGTCTTGGGGGCCTGGCAATTACGGCTATCTCAATTTTGGTCCCGGCGCCAACGCCGTCGAAAAGGCCCTTGCCGCGAACGTCGACAACGATCCCTGCATTGCAGCCGACACCGTGACGACGAAGACCGGTAACCAAACGTCTGTTACCGACGGGATCAACACCCGCTTCGACATCTATGGCAGCGGCCTGGTCAATGATTGCACGCAGACCAATAATTTCTGCAACCCGGCGGTCAATGTGATCAAGGATGTCATCCATTCGCAGTTTCGCGGCGGGACTCCTCCAAATGAAGTCGCGCAACTCGGCAATGGCGCCAATGCCGACAATTGCGCTACCACCGGCAACGGTTCGTGGAGTCTTCCCACCAAACAATATCTCCCAGACTCGAGCGGCGTGCAGGATTCAACCATCGGCGATCCCACGAGCATGGGGTCGCCGCGCGATATCTGTCACGCGAAGAGCGCGGCGGGGACCTGCGCAGGTGGGCGATTTGGCGACGGAAGCTGGGACCGCAACCTCTATTTCCACGTCAACTACGGGACCACCGGTACCGGCTGGCAGGGCCTGGCATGGCTCACGAATTGGGGAACCGCGAATAGCGTCGCTATCGACAGCAGCATCAGTCGCTACAACGTCTATCGCGCGGAGGTCACGGCGATCCTTGGCGGAGCCTTGCGGCAGTCAGATGGCACAACCGATGCCAAGAAGCGCTTCGCCGAGATTCAAGGCAATGGAGGCAATGCGGCGAACTATTATGCGTACGCCAACGCCCGTTGCGCGCCTGCTCAAGCAGCAACCGCCACCGTGAAGGATCGGCGGGTGTTGACCGCCGCCATCGTCAATTGCCAGGCCGATGGCCTTGGCGGCCAAACCACGGTCCACCCGATCGGTTGGATGGACATCTTCCTGGTCGAGCCATCGTTATCTCGGTCACGGACCGGCGCGGATCAGATTTACGTCGAGATCGTCGGGGGAGCGACCCGTCCCGACAGCAGCAATGCGTTCCAATATTATCTCAAGCAGCGGCCGAGGCTGATCAAATGATCGGCATCCCCAAGAAACTGGTCCGGGATAAGAGCGCCGCCGCAGCGGTAGAAATGGCACTCGCGTTGCCGCTTCTGCTGGTGCTCATCTGGGGCCCGCTGGAGATCGGCAATTACTTTCTCGACGAGCATATGCTGGTCAAAGGCGTGCGCGACGGCGCGACCTATTTGGCCCACCAGGACATCACGAAGTTCGATTGTAATAGTGGCGCCATTGATCTGACCGTCAAGGCGCAGACCGAGAATATGATTCGGAGGGGCCAAGTTACCGGCGGAGTCGATCGGCTTCGAAACTGGGCCGGTAATCCGCCGACAATGAACGTGACCTGCGTCATTCAATCGGACAGCGGAACGGCGCTATCCGGTATGTACAAGCTCAACACAGGGGGCCTGGTGCCCGTCATCAACATCGACGCCACGGTGCCTTATTCGTCGATCTTCGGAAACCTGGGATTCCGGCCCGCGTCCCTGAGCCTGAACGCGAAGCAGGAAGCGACGGTGATGGGCATATGACACAGTTCGCTCTTCGCCTGCTCAAAAGCACCCGAGCCGCGAGCGCCGCCGAGTTTGCGCTGACGCTGCCGCTACTGCTCGTGTTCTTGTTCGGGATCATCGACGCCGGCCGATTTGCCTGGGAATATAACAAAGCCGAAAAGGCCACCCAAATTGGCGCTCGGTTCGCCGCAGTGACGGATCCGGTTGCGCCAGGACTCGTCAATTTCAATTTCGCAACCGGTGGTTTGAACGCGGGCGACACGATTCCTGCGAGTTCGCTCGGGACGATCACGTGCAATTCCACGACTTGCACGTGCAGCGGAACCTGTCCGACCGGGACCGGAACCCCGACCGGAGCCTGGACTCAGCTAGTCGCCCGCATGCGGCAAATCGATCCGTCCATTCAGGAAGCAAACGTCCAAGTCCTGTATAGCGGATCCGGGATCGGTTTCGCCGGGGATCCTACAGGGATGGATATTGTGCCGATCGTGACCGTCCAGCTGACCAATATGACCTTCCGCCCACTCCTGCTGCTCGCCTTGCAGACGGTCAACATGCCTGACTTTCATGCGTCCCTGACCGCTGAAGACAGCATCGGGTCGCAATCCAATTGAGGTGCCAAAAGTGAGCGTTATCAACCCCAACGAGACTGCGAGGAGCTGGCAGACCGCCAAGCGCGAATCCGCCGTGCAGCTCTATCTGTCGGGCGTCGAGGGCGATTCCGGGGACCTCATCGGTGCGCGCGTCGCCGGCTTTCCGCTGTCGCTGAATGTCATTCCGGTGACCGACTGGATCGACCCCGCGGAAATCTCCGCCGCGGCTGCCGCGGTGGTCCAGGTCGATCCGGACACGCCGTCCTCGATCAAGCGCTTCCAGAAGCTCGCTGCATCCGTGACGACGCCGCTGATCGCCGCGGCCTACGATCCGCCGCTGGCGCTGGTCCGCTCGCTGGTGCGGTCCGGCGCGCACGACGTGGTGCCATTGCCGCTGTGTATCGAGGACCTTGAAACTTCGATCGCCCCGCTGGCCGAAGAAGCCGCCAAACGGAGCGCGGCGATCGACGCGGGCCGGTCCAAGGTCGTCAGCGTGATCAAGGGCGTCGGCGGGGCCGGGGCGACGGCGCTGGTCAGTCAGCTCGCGATCCGCTTTGCCCAGAGCGAGGCGGCGTACGGGCGCGAAGCTTGCCTGATCGATCTCGACGTCCAGTTCGGCGATGTCGCCTTCCAGCTCGGCCTGAAGCCGAAGCTGTCGCTGTCCGACCTGCTCGACGCTGGAGCTCGGCTCGACGGATCGCTGCTCCGGGCGACGACTACCGAGCATGCCGGGGGCCTCAAGGTGATCGCCGCTCCGCACGAAATGATGCCGCTCGAAGGGGTGTCGAGCGAACATCTGATGGAAATCGTCGATCTCGCGACCCGCGAATTCGGCACCGTGTTTCTCGATCTGCCGAGCAACTGGACCAACTGGTCACTGTCGCTGGTCGCGCGTTCGGACCTCGTCCTGCTGGTGACTGAACTTACCGTGGCCGGCCTCAATCGCGCCAGAAGGCAGCTTAAGTTGCTGGAATCGCAGGACCTCAACAATCTCGACGTTCGGGTGATCGCCAACCGCTGGGACAAAAGCCAGGCGCGCTCCATCCGACCCGCCGACGTGCGCGAGGCGCTGGGGCAGGACATCGCTTATACGGTTTGCAACGACTTCCAGCTGATGCGGGCGGCGATCGATCGCGGTGTCCCGATTAGCGACATCAAGCGCAAGTGCGCGATCACCAAGGACCTCGATGTGCTAGACACAGGCATTGCGGCAGCATTGGGTCTGGAGCGTTGAAAATGTGGCAGGTCAAGAAGCCCGCGAAGGGCGGGGCGGCCCCGGAGGAGGCCAGGGCCAATCCGCACGAGGACACGCGCCTCGTCACCATCGGCGACGCCGGCGCGTTCACCAAGCGCGACAAGCATACCGAGCTCAAGGTTGAGCTCCACCAGCGGCTGCTCGACCTGATCAACCTGTCCGCGCTCGACCAGATGTCGCGCGAACAGATCGAGGCCGAGGTCGGCGACATCGTCGCCGAGGAACTCGCCAAGCAGAATCACGCGCTCAACACTACCGAACGCAAGCAGCTCGTCGGCGATGTGCTCGACGAATTGCTCGGCCTCGGGCCGCTCGAGCCGTTGCTCAAGGACCCGACGATTACCGATATTCTGGTCAACGGCCATTCCCGCGTGTTCGTCGAGCGCTATGGCGTGCTCGAGCCGAGCCCGGTCCGGTTCAAGGACGAGAAGCACCTCATCCGGATCATCCAGAAGATCGTGTCCGCGGTTGGCCGCCGGATCGACGAATCTTCGCCAATGGTCGACGCCCGGCTCGCCGACGGCAGCCGCGTCAACGCCGTCGTCCCGCCGCTCGCTTTGGATGGTTCGCTGCTCTCCATTCGTAAGTTCGCGCGCGTTCCGATCAGCCTTGAGCGGCTGATCGAGATTGGCAGCGTTCCCCGCCAGCTCGCCGAAGTGATGAAGGCCGTGGTCGGCTCACGCCGCAACGTGCTCATCTCGGGCGGTACCGGTTCGGGCAAGACGACCCTGCTCAACGCGATGTCGGCGTTCATCGACGGCAAGGAGCGCATCGTCACGATCGAGGATTCGGCCGAGCTCCAGCTTCAGCAGGAGCATGTCGTCCGGCTCGAGACGCGGCCGCCGAACATCGAAGGCAAGGGCGAAGTCGCCCAGCGCGACCTGGTCAAGAACTCGCTGCGCATGCGCCCCGACCGGATCATCCTGGGCGAGGTCCGCGCCGGCGAGGCGTTCGACATGCTGCAGGCGATGAACACCGGCCACGACGGATCGATGACCACGGTTCATGCCAACACGCCGCGCGATGCGCTGTCGCGCGTCGAACAGATGATCGGCATGAGCGGGATCGACATCCCGGCGAAATCGGCGCGGGCGCAGATCGCCTCGGCCATCCACGTCGTGATCCAGGTCGCCCGGCTCGCCGACGGCCGCCGCAAGGTGATCAGCCTGTCGGAGCTGACCGGCATGGAAGGCGAAGTCGTGACGATGCAGGAAATCTTCCGTTTCCGTCAGACCGGCGTCAGCGCCGATGGCCAGGTGATCGGCAAGTTCGAGGCGACCGGCATTCGTCCGCGCTTCCTCGATCAGGTGATGTCGCACGGGATCAATCTTTCGGCCGAATTGTTCCGGCCCGACGCGAAGTTCGATTCATGAACCCGACCTGGGTCCGCGCGCTGATCCTCGTATGCATCTTCGGTGCGGTGGCGCTGGCGGTTGAAGTTCTCGTCCGGTGGCTCGCGAGCAACCGCGCGGAAGACAAAGCGATCAATCTCCGCCTCAAGATGATCGGCCGCGGCCGCAGCCACGGCGAGACCATGAACCTGTTGCGCCGCGCGGATTCGGCGGTGCCGCAGGGGTTGCCGCCACTGCTCGACGGTTTGGCTCACAAATTCGAGCGCATGCTGATGCAGGCGCAGATGACGATCGCGACCGGGCGGCTGATGCTGATGATCCTGATCGCTCCGGTCGCGCTGTTCTTCCTCATTTTGCTGCTGATGAGCTCGGCGGGAATGGGCATCAGCTTCGGGCGGATCGTGATCAGCGCGGCGTTTGCGTTCGCGCTGGGCGGCGCGCTGCCGCTGATGTTCCTCAACTTCAAGGCGACCCGCACGCGCAAGAAGATGCAGGACCAGTTTCCGGTCGCGCTCGACGTGTTCGTGCGCGGCCTTCGCGCCGGGCACCCGATCGCCGCCGCGCTCGACCTTTTGACGGTGGAAATGCCCGACCCGATCGGCACCCAGTTCGGCATCGTCGTCGATGAAGTGACTTATGGCGCCGAGCTGCGCGACGCGTTGCAGAGCATGGCCGAGCGCTGGGACCTCGACGACATGCGGATGTTCGTGGTGTCGCTGTCGGTGCAGAACGAGACCGGCGGCAATCTTGCCGAGATTCTCGAGAATCTGTCCAAGGTGATCCGCGAGCGCCAGTCGATGATGATGAAGGTGCGGGCGCTGTCGAGCGAGGGCCGGATGACGGCGGTGATGCTGACCGTGCTGCCGGTGTTCACCTTCACCTTGCTGTTCCTGGTCAACCCGAGCTTCTTCCTCGACGTCGCCAACGATCCCTGGTTCGTGCCCGGCTTCGTGTTCTTGCTCCTGTTGTACCTCACCGGATTCTTCACGATCCGGAAGATGGTGGATTTGAAGGTCTAGCGGGATGCTCCAACTCATCGCCGACAATCTGGTGCTTCGCCTGCTGCTGCTGGCGCTGCTGTTCGCCGTGGTCGCGGCCGCCGCTTATTTCGCGGCCCAAGTGATCAGCGTTCGCCAGGTCAGCCGGCGACGCTTGCTTGAAGAGGGGCCGCGGGTCGTTGGC
Organism: Sphingomicrobium sp.; assembly: GCA_035261225.1. Classification (GTDB taxonomy): domain Bacteria; phylum Pseudomonadota; class Alphaproteobacteria; order Sphingomonadales; family Sphingomonadaceae; genus Sphingomicrobium. The sequence continues at coordinate 10,579 of DATFUB010000026.1, read as the reverse complement.
GGAACCCCGACCATGGGGTCGCTGCGGACAGAGAAAACCGAAAGCGCCTGGTTGAAGCTCGTCAATTCGATCGAGAAATCGGGCCTCAGCCTGGTCGATTCGAAAAACGAGGCGGTGCGTCAAAAGCTTGCCGCGGCGGGCTTTACCGCACCCTATGCGCCGCGGGTCTTCACCTTGATCCGGCTCGTCGGCGTGATCGGCCTGCCGGTGCTCGTTTTCCTCTCATTTCAATTCGGCGAGTCGAGCCCGAGCGTGCTCAAGCTGTACATCTGGCTGATCGTCGCGGCAGCAGCGGGCCTGTATCTGCCGAGCTTGCTGGTCCAGGCCAAGGCCGATCGCCGGCAGCGCGACCTCATCAACGGATTTCCGGACGCGCTCGACCTGATGCTGGTGTGCGTCGAGGCCGGGCTTGGACTCGAAGCGGCGTTCGCGCGGGTCGGCATGGAGATGACGACGTCGCACCCGCGCCTGGCTGAACAATTTGGCGCCGTCGTGCTCGAACTGCGCGCGGGGCGCAGCCATGAGGACGCGCTGCGGCGCATGGCCGATCGCGCCGGCGCGGACGAGATTCGCGCCTTTGGCACGTTGCTGATCCAATCCACGAAACTCGGCTCGTCGATCGCCCAGACGCTACGGACCTATGCGTCGGAGATGCGCGAACGACGGCGCATGCGCGCCGAGGAAAAGGCGCATCGCCTGCCGGTGCTGATTTCTATCCCGCTGGTCGCGTGCATGCTCCCGACGATGATCGGCGTGCTCATGCTGCCGGCTGCAATTCGCGTTGTCCGGGCCGTTCTGCCGGCACTAGGGGGAGGACACTGACGATGAACGGGGGGGTCAAATCGCTGCTTTTGGTCGCGAGCCTTGCTGCGGCGGGTTGCGTGGCTGAACCAGGCATGGTCGAGGTTCGGCCGATCGCCGATCCGGGATCCAAGCTGCGCCCCGGCGATGGACTATTAGCCGATGCGAAGGGCCAGTTTGCCCTCGGCAACGTCGGCCTTGCGCTCGAGGGTTTCCGCAAGGCGGCGCGTGAGCGGCCCGATAGCGCCGAAGCGCTGGCCGGCATGGCGCTTTGCTACGATGCCATGGGCCGTTACGACCTGGCCCAGGCCAAATATGAGGCTGCGCTGGCGCTCGCGCCGCGCGATCCGGCGCTATTGACTGGGCTTGCCGCTTCGCTCGAACGGCAGGGCAATCGCCAGGGCGCGGCCGAAGTCCGCAATGAAATCGCTTTGTTGGCGGCCGCCTCGGCGGTGCTCGACCAGGCCGTGGCGGAAGCCGACCCGGCGCCGCCGACGTTGGCGCCAGCGCAATCGGTCACGGTTTCGTTGCCGCCGCCGCAACTGGCGGCAAATGCGGACGTCGCGCTTCCAGCAACCGGCCGCGTGGAGCGGATGAATGGTCCGGCCCTGGCGGCAAGCAATATCCTTGTCGCGGCCCCCGAGGCCGAGGCCGTCGCGTCGCCTGCGGTCACAATGCCCGGCCCGCGGCTTTTGGAGCGAGCCCAGGTTGACCTCCGCACCTCCGCCGAGCCGCGGCTCGAGCGGTTGTCGTTTGGCGAGGTCGCGCTGGTCACCATCCAGGCCCCGCTTTGGCGTGGACAGGTCGTGGCCCGATCGCGGCAAAGCGTGACCGTGCGCTGGGTGCCCCTGGCGACCGCCTCCGCCCGGCCCAACATCCGCTTGCTCAACGCCGCTCGCCGGCAGGGTCTTGCGGCCCGCTCGCGCGAATATTTGCTCGGGCGCGGTTGGCGTAAAATCGAAATCGGAGACTCGACCGAGCTGCGCGAGCAGAGCGTGGTTTTGTATCCAGCCGCGCGCCAGGCACTTGGCCGAAGCCTCGCTGCGCAGTTCGGGTTCCGCGCGCGTCCAAGCGCTAGCGGAAATGTCTTCGTTATTCTGCTCGGCCGCGATGCCGCCGGCGCCAGGGCAATGCAGCTCCGGGGATGATCTGGCCGGCATTGATGGCCGCAAGCGTCGCGACCGCGGCGACGCCGTCGCAACCAGCGGTGGCGCCGCCGCAAGCAGCCACGGCGCAACCGACAGCACCATTGCCGTCGCTCGGCGAGATCGAGCATGCGATCGATGCCGGCCGTCTGGAGCAGGCGAAACTGATGGTCGCCAGGTCCGTCGCGGCCGGGATAAGCGGCCCGCAAATTGACCGAATCCTCGCCGATCTTGCCTTCGCCTCGGGCAAATATGACGAAGCGTTGCTCCGCTATCGCCAATTGCTTGCCGCAAATCCGAACGATTCGCGACTTGCGGAACGGACGGGGATTTCGGCGCTCAAGCAGGGCGACGTGACGACGGCCGCGCCATATATCGATCGCGCGACCAAAGCGGCGAAACCGAGCTGGCGGGCGTGGAACGCGCGCGGCGTCGTTGCTGACCTGCAACAGGACTGGCGCGCCGCCGATGCGGCCTATGGCGAGGCCGCTGACCTCGCTCCCGGCGAGGCTGACGTCGTCAACAATCAGGGCTGGTCGCGGCTGCTGCGCGGCGATTGGAAGCGCGCTGTCGGCTTGTTCGAGCGCGCGGCCGGGCTCGATCCTGGCGCGACCCGCATCGCCAACAACCTCGAACTCGCCCGCGCCGCGATGGCCGGCGAACTTCCCGGGCGCAAAGCCAACGAAACGGATCGGGCATGGGCGGCCAGGCTCAATGATGCGGGCATGGCGGCGCAGCTGATGGGCGACCGGCGCCGTGCGGTTGCCGCGTTCACACAGGCGCTCGAGACCAGCGGGATATGGTATGCGCGGGCGGCGAATAATTTGCAGGCGGCCGGCGGCCGATGAACCTCGTGCCCGGCGCCCCGGCGTGGCTGCTTGCAATATTGTTCGCCGCGATGGCCGCGGCGGCGATCGAAGATTTCATCCGCCTGCGGATTTCCAATATCACCTGCGCGGCGGTGTTCGTCGCGGCATTGGTTGCAATGGGCATGGAGGGCTTCACACTCGACCTGTGGCGGAATGCGTTGGTGTTCGCCGTGCTGCTAACCTTGGGCACATTGATGTTCGCGGCCGGCAAGATCGGCGGCGGGGACGTCAAATTCTTCGCGGCCGTCGGACTGTGGGTGAATCTCAGCGCTGGAGTCTGGCTGGCTTCGACGTCGCTTCTCGCCGGCGGCGTCCTCGCTCTGATTTATATTGTCGTGCGCCATTTGCGCGGCGGCGCGAAGAGCAAAGGCATCCCCTATGGGATGGCGATCGCGGCGGGCGCGAGCATTGTCTTCGCCGGCCAACTCGGGCTGATGAAGGCCAAAGCGCAGCCGGCCAACGTGTTCGCGGTGCAACCGACCCGCTAGCGGACCTCGGCTGGAGGCGGGTCTAGCAGCGAATCCCCGCCGAGTGCCTGGTAGAGATCGACCAGATTCTGAGCGGCGATGAGCTTGGTCCCAACCACGATCTGCCGCGTCGAATAATAGGACCGCTGCGAATCGAGCGTGGCGAGGTACGGATCAATGCCGGCGTTGTAGCGCGCCGCGCTCAGCACATAGACGTCGGCTGCCGCGGCCTGCTGCCGCTGCCGGGCCCCGAGTTCGTCGTCGATGGTCCCGCGCCGGGCGAGCGCGTCGGCGACTTCTCGAAACGCCGTCTGGATCGCTTTCTGATACGTCGCGAGTGCCGCCGCGCGCTGCGCCTCGGTAAGGCGGACGTTGGCGCGGCCCGCCCCGGCGTTGAAGATGGTGTAGGTGGCATCGGCCCCGGCGCTCCAGCCAAAGGCCCCGCCAGTGAACAATTTGGTCAATGCGCTGCTGGCAAATCCGATCAGGCCGGTCAGCGTGATGCGCGGGAACAGCGCGGCCCGCGCCGCGCCGATCTGGGCGTTGGCGGCGCGCAGCTGATATTCGGCTTCGAGCACATCCGGGCGGCGCAGGAGCACGTAGGAATCGAGCCCCGCGGGAAGCTCGGCGACGGTCGGCGCCGCTTGGTCGATTGAGGCCGGTAGAAGGCTCGCATCGATCGGCGCGCCGACCAGCAATTGCAGGAGATTCACGTCCTGGGCGAGGGCGGTGCGCTGGCTGGCGAGGTCGGCCTGGGCCGCCGTCAGAATCTCTTCGGCCTGACGCAGGTCGGTCCGCGGCGCGATCCCGCCTTCGAGCCGGGCGCGGGTCAGCCGAACGCTCTTTTGCGCGCTGTCGGCGGTCTGCCGGGCGATCAGCAACAGGCTCGAGTCGGCGGAATAGGTCAGCCACGCGCTGGCGATGTCGGCGACCAGGGCCAGCCGGGTGCTGCGCGCCGCGGCTTCCGTCGCGAAATAGCGTTGGAGTTCGACGTGGCTCAGCGAACGCAGCCGGCCAAACAGGTCAAGCTCGAAGTTCGGGACCTGCAGCCCGGCCTGATAATTGGCCGAGACGTCCTTGGTCTTGTCGCCGGTGACCGTCACGCTGGCAGCCGCATTGACCTGCGGCAATTGGTTGGCGCGCTGAATCCGATATTGTTCGCGCGCGGCAGCGATGTTGGCGGCGGCAACCATCAGGTCGCGGTTGTTGACCAGCGCCTGGCCGATCAGCGCCTGCAGGCGTGGATCGCGGAAGATGTCGCGATACGTGACCGCCGGGAGCGTCGCTTCGGATTGGCGCAAATAAGCGTCGCCGCTCGGCCAGGACGGAGGAATGGCCGGATCCGGGCGGGCGTAATGCGGCTCGAGCGATACGCAGCTCGTCGCGAGGAGCGCGAGGGCAGCGGCAAGGCGCCTCATGCCTGTGCTTCCCCGCGCTTGCGCAACCGATCGCGGACGGCGGCGAGCCCGTCGCGGACGCTGCGGCGGACGAGGACGAAGAACAACGGAATGTAGAAGATCGCAAGCAGGGTCGCGGTGAGCATGCCGCCGACCACCGCGGTACCGATCGCGATTCGGCTGTTGGCGCCCGCGCCGGTCGAAATGGCCAGCGGAAGCACGCCGAAAATGAAGGCGAAGCTGGTCATCAGGATCGGCCGTAGCCTGATCCGGGCGGCTTCGATCGCGGCATCGATGACGCGCTTGCCCTCGCGTTCGGAGCGTTCGGCGAATTCGACCATCAGAATGGCGTTCTTGGCCGACAGTCCCATGGTGGTGATCAAGCCGACCTGAAGATAAACGTCGTTCTGCAGCCCGCGCAGCGTGACGAAGAAAATCGATCCGACCAGACCGAGTGGGATGACCAGCAGCACCGCGACCGGAATCGTCCAGCTTTCATAGAGCGCGGCGAGGCACAGAAAGACGACGATCAACGCCACTCCATAGAGGATCGGCGCTTGCCCGGACGAAAGCCGCTCCTGATACGACTGGCCGGCCCAGGCGACGCCGATGCCCGGAATTTGCGATGCCAGCTTTTCGATCGTGTTCATGGCAGTGCCGGAACTCACGCCTGGCGCGCCCTGACCCTGGAGCTCGTAGGACGAATAGCCGTTGAAGCGTGACAGGCTGGTCGGCGTGGTCATCCATTCGCTTTGCGAGAAAGACGAGAAGGGGACCATCTCCCCCTGAGTATTGCGGACGTACCACTGGCCGATGTCGCCTGGCGCCGACCTGTAGGGCGCGTCGGCCTGGACGTAGACGCGCTTGACCCGGCCGCGGTCGATGAAGTCGTTGACGTAGCGACCACCCCAGGCGGTCGAAAGCGTGCTGTTGACGTCCGCGGAATTGAGGCCGAACGCGGCCAACCGTTGCTGGTTGATGTCGACCTTGAGGCTGGCGACGTCGGGCAGCTCGCTCAGGCGAACCGTGGACAGCGACGGCTCCGCCGACGCCGCGGCAAGCAGCTTGTCGCGTGCCGCGGCAAAATCCTCGGGTGTCATTCCGCCAATATTCTGCATCTCCATGGTGAAGCCGCTCGACTGGCCGAGGCCGCGGATCGCGCCCGGGACCAGCGCGAACACCTGAGCGTCGCGCAGGCCGCGCAGGGCCGCCGAGGCGCGCTGGACGATCGCGTCGGCCGAATCCTCGCTGCTCGTGCGCTGGTCGTAATCGGCGAGGTTGATGAACGCCTGACCGGTATTCTGGCCGGCGGCGCCCTGGCCGCCGCCGGCGACGGTGAAATAGGTTTTGACGTTCTTCTTCTCCGGACCCTTCAGGAAATAATCCTCGACCCGCCGCTGCACTTCCTGCGTCCGGACCATCGTCGCGCCGGCCGGAAGGCGGAACTGAATCAACGCCGCGCCCTGATCTTCCGTCGGCAGGAACCCGGTCGGAAGGCGGAAGAAGAGGATCATGAGCAGCGCGCAAACGCCCCCGTAAATCGCCAGGAACAGCCATTTGCGGTCGACGACGTGATGGACGGTGTTGACGTACCAATGGACCAGTCGGTCAAAGCCCTCGTTGAACTTGACCCGGCCGCGCTCGAGCGCGTGACCCACGGCAGGCGCTTTTCGGCCGAGCCAGCTAGCCTCGACGGACTCATGATTGCGTCGCAGCAAATTGGCCGCGATCGCCGGGCTCAGTGTCAGCGCGATGAAGATCGACAGCCCCATGGCCGAGACGATCGTCGCCGAGAACTGGCGGTAGATGACGCCGGTCGACCCACCGAAGAACACCATCGGCAGGAACACCGCGGACAGAACCATGGCGATGCCGATCAGCGCCATCTGGATCTGGTTCATCGAGGCGATGGTCGCGTCGCGCGGGGTCATGTCGGGATTCTCGTGCAGCAGCCGCTCGACATTCTCGACGACGACGATCGCATCGTCGACCAACAGGCCAGTCGCGAGGACCAGGCCGAACAAGGTCATGGTGTTGATCGAAAAGCCGAGTGCATAGAGGATCGCGAAGGTGCCGAGCAGCACGACGGGAACGGCGATGAACGGGATCAGGGTCGCGCGCCAGCTTTGCAGGAAGACGAAGATGACGAGGACGACGAGGACGATCGCCTCCATCAGCGTCTTCACGACCTCCTTCACCGACAGCTTGATGAAGTCGCTGGTGTCGTTGGCGTAGGCAAATTGATAGCCCGCGGGCATCCGCGGAGCCATTTGTTCGACCTTGGCCTTGACCAGATCGGCCGTGCGCAACGCATTGGCTCCGGGCTCAAGATTGATGCCGATGCCGGCGCCGGGATGGCCGTTGGCGCGGATCCGCGCTGAATAATTGTCGGCGCCGAGTTCGACCCGGGCGACGTCGCTCAAGAGGACGCGGGCGCCGCTTGGATCGGCCTTGACGATGATGTTGCGGAATTGCTCGGGGGTCTGGAGGCGCGATTGGGCGGTGACGGTCGCGTTGAGCATCTGCCCTTCGGGCTGCGGCACGCCGCCAACTTCGCCCGCGGCGACTTCGGTATTCTGGTTCTGGATGGCGGTGACGATGTCGCCCGGCATCAGCTGGAAACTCGCCAGCTTGTGCGGATCGAGCCAGATGCGCATCGCATAGGACGAGCCGAACACGTTGACGTCGCCGACGCCCGGAATGCGCGACAGATCGTCCTGCATGTTGGTCGTCAGCCAGTCGGAAACGTCGAAATTCGTGCTCTTGTTGGTCTCGTCGTAAATGGCGACGATCAGCAGCAAATCGGGTGAGGATTTGCTGACCCGCACGCCTTGCTGTTGAACCTGTTGCGGCAGCCTCGAAATCGCCGCCTGGATCGAATTCTGGACCTGGACCTGAGCGATATCGGGATCGATGCCCTTTTTCAGGATGACGCTGATGCTGACCTGTCCGCGCGCGGTTGACGACGACTGGAAATAGAGCAGCCCGTCGATCCCGGTCAGCTGTTGCTCGAGGATCTGGGTGACGCTGTTTTCGAGGGTCGCGGCGGACGCGCCGGGGAAAGTCGCGCGGATGTTGATCTGGGTCGGGGCAACGTCTGGATATTGCGCGACGGGGAGGGCGATGATCGCGCCGATCCCCATCAGCATGATGATGATCGCAATCACCCAGGCGAAAATCGGGCGATCGATGAAAATCTTCGACATGCGTTAGCCGCCGCGCCGGTTTGCGCTCATCGCCTTGAGGGCACCGGGCGGCGGCGCCTTGACGGGCTGCGGCGCCGATGCCGGCACCGGCTTGATCGGCGCGCCGTCCTTGAGATTGGCCGTGCCCTGGGTGATGACTTTCTCGCCGGGCGCCAGGCCCTGGGTGACGACCCAATAGGGCCCCTGGGTGCGGTCGGTAACGACGACGCGTTGCACGGCCTTGTTGCCGGGACCGACGACCCACAGGGTCGCATTGCCCTTGGGATCGCGTGAAACCCCGGATTGCGGGACAAGGAAGGCGCTGGTGTCGACCGCCTGGGCAAAGCTCGCGGTCACGAACATGCCGGGAAGCAGCAGCGATTGCGGATTGGGGAAGCGCGCGCGGATCGTCACCGTGCCGGTGGCCGGATCGACGATGACCTGGCTGAATTCGACGATTCCGCTGAAACCGTAAAAGCTGCCGTCCGGCAGCTTCAACCGGACCTGCGCCGTGGTTGGGGTCGCCCCTCCCTGGGCGAGCGCGCCGCGCAATGCGAGCAGATCCGAGGCGGATTCCTGGATGTCGACGAACACCGGATCGAGCCGTGTGATGGTCGCCAGGGAATCGGCCTGATTCTGGGTGACCAATGCCCCTTCGGTCACGGCGGACAGGCCGATGCGGCCGGTGATCGGGGCGGGGACCCGGGTGAAGCGGACGTTGATCTGGGCGCTTTGCAGGGCGGCGTTGTTCTGGGCGACCGACGCCTGCGCCGATCGCGCCTGGGCGAGCGCGTCGGTATAATCCTGCTTGGCGACCGCCTCCATCTCCGCCAGCGGCTTGTAGCGCGCCGCGCGGGTCTGCGCGGCCTGGGCGGTGGCCCGGGCGCTCTGCAGATTGGCCGCCGCCTGGGCGGCCGCGGCCTGATAGATGCTCGGGTCGATCTGGTAGAGCGTCTGGCCCTGTTGGACGATCGAGCCCTCGCGGAACAGGCGGCGCAGAATGACGCCCGACACTTGCGGGCGAACCTCCGACACCTGGTAGGCCGCGATCCGGCCGGGAAGCTCCTGCTCGATCGGTGCGCTGCCTTGCTGAACGACGACGTAGCCGACCGTGGTCGGGCCGCCGCCAGCGCCACGGCCTGCACCGGCCTTGGGGTCGCTGCCACCACAGCTCGCAAGCAGAGCGGCGGCGGCGATTAGCGAAGATTTCAGGAAGTGGCGCAAGAGAGGCGTCGGCTCCGTTGTCTGATACAGTCCGTGGTTCGCCCCCGCCGGCTTGCGGCGCCCTTTGAGCATTTCATGTGCATTTGCAACCTGAGTGTGAAGGCTGGATGACAGTGCCAGGCGGAGTTTCTACCAACGGGGTCGCATCTATCGACGAACGCGCGTTGCGCCCTTAACATCGTTAACTGGCAATTGTTTCGCGTAGCGGGGGCGCATGATCAGCTCGAATACTCTTTCCGATCGGCGCGGCCTGTGGGCGTTCATCCTTGGCGTAATCCTGGTCACAAGCGGCGTGCTGCTGCACGCGCCGATGTTCTGGATGGGCCGGATGACCCATTACCAGCTGTCCGGAATGCCGATCGGCTGGGACATGATCGCCGGCATGGGCGCGATCGTCGGCGGCGTCGCGATTGCCGCCTACGGGCTGCTGCCGAGGAACGCCTCCGCGATCCGCTCGCATGCGCAGGAGGTCGTCGTCTCTCCGCCCGAAGACGCGCCGCTATCGAAAGCACACTGGATGCTCATGAGCGTGCTGGTGATCGCGCTCATCATCGACATCATGAAACCGGCGAGCCTCGGTTTCACCATTCCGGGCATGGTCAAGGAATATGGCGTGCCCAAAGCGAGCGCGTCGCTGGTGCCGTTCTTCGCGCTGACCGGAACGGTGGTCGGATCGATCGTGTGGGGCGTGATCGCCGACGTTTACGGGCGCAAGGCCTCGATCCTGCTGTCGGCCGTGATGTTCGTTGGTACGTCGATCTGCGGCGCCATGCCTTCGCTCTATTGGAACATCGGCATGTGCTTCATGATGGGCGCCGCCGCCGGGGGCATGCTTCCAGTGACTTACGCGCTGCTCGCCGAGATGATGCCGAGCAAGCATCGCGGCTGGGCGCTGGTGCTGGTTGGAGGCCTTGGCGCGGTCGGCGGTTATTTCGCCGCGAGCGGCCTCTCCGCGCTGCTGCAACCGACGTTCGGTTGGCGCATCCTGTGGCTGCTCAACCTGCCGACAGGCCTGTCGCTGGTACTGCTCGGGGCACTGATTCCCGAGTCCGCCAAATTCCTGCTGGCGCGTGGCCGCGGGGAAGAAGCGCGCCAGGTGATGGAGCGGTTCGGGTCGCAGGCGCGAAGCGCGACGCACGCCGAGGAAGTCGCGCTCGCCAGAGGGCCGTCGGTGGCGCTTACCGGCCGCGCCTTTTTCGGCAAGCTGGTCGCCCTCAGCCTCGCGGCGATCTGCTATGGGCTGATCAACTTCGGCCTGTTGCTGTGGCTTCCCGCCGACATGGTCGCAAAAGGTTACAGCATGGAATTGTCGAGCAAGCTGCTTGCCGAGTCCGCGCTGATCGCCTTTCCGACGGTGTTCATCGTTGCCTATCTCTACAGCCGCTGGAGCACGAAATGGTCCATCGTCGGATCGGTCGCGGTCTCCCTTGCCGGTCTGACCGGGGTGTTGTGGCTCGAATTCACCGGCACCGGCAGCCCGGTGCTTCCGGT
>DATFUB010000025.1:0-10584 GCA_035261225.1 Sphingomicrobium sp. | reverse complement strand
AAGATCCTTGCCACCCTCGGCCCCGCCTCGAGCGATGCGAAGACCATCCGCAGGCTGTTAATTGCCGGCGCGGACGCCTTCCGGATCAACATGAGCCACGGCGACCAGAAGCAGAAGGCCGAGCTGGTCAGCCACATCCGGGCGCTGGAGAAGGAATTCCACCGGCCGTCGACGATCCTGTTCGATCTCCAGGGACCGAAGCTTCGCGTCGGTCATTTCACCGGCGGCGGAGTGGTCCTCGTCAAGGGCAAGAAGTTCGTATTTGATCGCGATCCGACTCCGGGCGATGCGAATCGTGTCGAGCTGCCGCATCCGGAACTGTTCGAAGCCGTTAAAAACGGAACCAACATTTTGATCGACGACGGCAAGATCCGCCTGATCGTCATCGAGGCGAACGATGCCCGAATCACGGCTGAAGTGAAGGTCGGCGGACGCGTATCCGACAATAAGGGCGTCAATGTTCCCGATATCCTGGTGCCAATCCCCGCGCTCACCGAAAAGGACCGGTCGGACCTGCAATTCGCGCTCGAACAGAAGGCCGATTGGGTTGCTTTGTCGTTCGTTCAGCGGCCCGAGGATGTCGCCGAGGCGCGATCGCTGATCGGCGAGCGGGCCTCGCTCCTGGCGAAGATCGAGAAGCCGGCCGCGATCGACCGGCTGGACGACATCGTCGCGCTCGCCGATGCGGTGATGGTCGCGCGCGGCGATCTTGGCGTCGAGCTTCCGCCCGAAGCCGTCCCGCCGCTCCAGAACCGGATCGTCGCCTGCGCGCGCCAGTACGGCAAGCCGGTGGTGGTGGCGACGCAGATGCTCGAATCGATGATCACCTCGCCGACCCCGACGCGGGCCGAAGTGAGCGACGTCGCGACCGCAATTTACGATGGCGCCGACGCCGTCATGCTCTCGGCCGAAAGCGCGGCCGGCCAATATCCGGTCGAGGCGGTCGAGATGATGGACCGCATCGCGATGAGCGTCGAACGCGACCCGACCTATTCGGCGCGGGTCCATTTCACCCAGACCAAGCTCGAGCCAACCACCGCCGACGCGCTCGCCGGGTCGGCCCGGCAAATTGCCAGTACGGTCTCGGCAACTGCGATGGTGTGCTACACCAGTTCGGGTTCGACCGCGCGCCGGATCGCGCGGGAGCGCCCCCCCGTGCCGCTGCTAGCGATGAGCGCGTCGCTGATCACCGCCCGGCGGCTGGGCCTGCTGTGGGGCACCCACGCCGTCCACACGCGCGACGTGGCGAGCTTCGAGGAGATGGTCGAGAAGGGCAAGCGCATGGCACTGCGTCACAAGCTGGCGCACGGCGGCGAGCGGGTCGTCCTGATGGCCGGGATCCCGTTCGGCACCGCCGGATCGACCAACGTGCTGCATGTCGCGCGCCTGATCGGCGATGAACTCGAACGTCATGCCGCGACAAAAAACAGCACAACGTAGCAATCGGGCGGCGGACGGACCGTGCCAATTCCGGGCTCGGCGGGGCTCGATTTTCAATGTCGCGCATTGGTGCCTCTCATGAGCAAGCATTTGGGCACGCCGTTCGCCAGCTTCTTCCAGGCCGGCTTCGAATGCTCGTCGCATCGACGACAGGACGGGGTTCGGCTCGATCTGTTGCGGGCGACGGGGCACGACAAGCATGTGCTCGGCGACTATCGTCAATGCCGGCAGCTTGGCTTTCGGACCCTGCGCGACGGCCTGCGCTGGCACCTGATCGAGAAGGTGCCGGGCAAATATGATTGGTCGAGCTGGCTCCCGGCGCTCGAAGCCGCCGAAGAGACCGGCATGCAGGTGATCTGGGATCTGTTCCACTACGGCTCGCCCGACCATGTCGACCAGGCGGGCGGAGACTTTCCCGAGCGCTTCACCGAATTCGCACTGGCTGCGCTGGACATGCATCGATCGATCGCCAAGTGCCCGCCGCTCGTTTGCCCCCTCAACGAAATCAACTTCCTGTCCTGGGCGGTGGACGACGGCTATTTTCCGCCGGTCGGCTCCGGCGAGATCGGCTGGTTCAAGCGCCAGCTCGTCCGCACGGCGATTGCCGCGGCACGGGCGATCAAGCAGCACCGTCCCGAAACGACGATCGTCTGGGCGGAGCCCTTGATACACATCGCTCCCCACGATCGCCGGCGCCGGACGATGCGCGCGGCCGCGCAGAACCTGCGGGGAATGTACGAAGCCTATGACTGGATCCTCGGGCTGGCCGAGCCTGAACTTGGAGGCGATCCGTCGCTGGCCGACGTCATCGGGCTCAATTTCTACCCGCACAACCAATGGTATTACCAAGGCCCGACTGTTCCGATGGGGCATCACGAATATCGTCCGCTCGCCGACATGCTGGTCGAATTCGCCAGCCGCTACGGCAAGCCGGTCTTTATCGCCGAGACCGGCGCGGAAGGGTCGGGACGGCCGGCATGGCTGCACTATGTTTGCGACGAGGCGCGTGAGGCGCAGAGGCGAGGGACGCGCGTCGAAGGCATTTGCCTCTACCCGATCACCGCTTACCCGGGCTGGGACAATTCGCGCCACGCGGAGACTGGCCTGTTTTCGAGCATCACGTCGGACGGCTCGCGCCGCGTCTACGAACCATTGTACGAAGAGCTTCAGCGGCAGCGTGCGATCATGATGCCGGAACGCTCAAACAGCCGGCGCGGCCTGCGGCTCGTCTGACGGGGTGCCGACGAACGGCCAGCCGTCGCGCCATTGAATCTTGTCGATCAGCAGGATGCGGCGACTGTTGATCTCATCTTCCTGCCGCTGGCGCGGGCGGTTTACGTCGATCGCGTGGTAGACGATCCACGTGTCGCCGGCCTGGTCGGTGACGATAGAATTGTGGCCCGGCGCCAGCCACCGCTCGCTCTTGAACAGCATCAGGCTGTGCGGCACGCCGCGCGCTTCTTCGAGCGTTTCGAACGGCCCGGTTGCGCTGTGCGACCGAGCGACCATGACGCCATATTCGGCGTCCGGCCCGCAGCAATTATCGCCGGAGTAGAAGAGATAATAGAAATCGTCGTGGCGAATCACCCAGGCAGCTTCAACGAGTCTGGGGAAAGCTCCCTTAACCGGATTGGGCCAGACAAGGTCGATTGGCTGGGTTCCGGATGCGAAGGACATGCGGTCCTCGGCCAGTTCCTGGACCTTGATCGGCAGAAAGCCGGACCCCCAATAGAGCAGCCATTTGCCGCTTGCGGGGTCCACGAACACCATCGGGTCGATATATTCGAACCCAATCCCGAGCAGCAGCGGCACCCCCATGTCGACAAATGGGCCGGTCGGCGACTCCGACGTCGCGACAGCCAGACAATGCCCGCGTTCGGGATCGTGGCACGCGTCGTGCGTGGCGGAGAAATACATCAGGTAGCGGTCGCCGTCGCACAGCACGAAAGGCGCCCAGAGGTCCTGCGTTTCGTGGGCCCAGTCCGGCTTTTGCGGCATCGCATCGCCGAGATGGTGCCAGTGGACGAGGTCGGCCGATCGCGCGACCTGGATGTTGATCCATTCGCCGTCGCGCTGGGTTTGTGTCGCGTATGCGTAATAGAAACCGTCAGACGCGTGGATCACCGCCGGATCGGGAAAATCCGCGTCGAGGACAGGATTGACGTACGTGCTCGTAACGGGCGCGGGAACGGCGCGCGCGGTCGGGCTAATTTCGTTCACCCGCTCGCGAGTGCAGGCTCCTGCACTTCCCGCTCACGATGATCGGATTGCATTCGGCGGAACGTCGCCAGCGCCTGACCAACGATCTGGTCCATATTGTAATAGCGGTAGGTCGCGAGCCGTCCGACGAAGGTCACGCCCTCGGTTTCGTCGGCTAGAGCCTCATAGCGCTTGAACAGTTCCTGATTCTCGGGCCGCGGAATCGGGTAATATGGATCGCCTTCGGCCGACGGATATTCGTAGGTGATGGTCGTCCGCGGCTCCTGCTGGCCGGTCAGATGCTTATATTCGCTGATCCGCGTGTAAGGCACGTCCGGCGAGGGATAATTGACGGTTCCGACCGGTTGGTAGCGGTCCTGCTCCAGCGTTTGATGATCGAACTTCAGGCTGCGGTACGGGAGTCTGCCGAAGCGAAAATCGAAATATTCGTCGATCGGACCGGTATAGACGATGTGCGCCGCGTCGACCTGATCCCGGATGTCGCGGAAGTCGACGCCGGTGCGGACCTCGATCAGCGGATGATCGAGGATGCGCTTGAACATCGCGGTGTAGCCGTCTTTGGGCATCGCCTGGAAATTGTCGGAGAAATAGCGGTCGTCGGTGTTGGTCCGAGTAGGGATTCGCGCGGTTACCGACTTGTCGAGCTCACTCGGATCGAGCCCCCACTGCTTGCGCGTGTAACCCTGGAAGAACAATTCGTAGAGCTCGCGCCCAACCGCATTGACGACCACGTCCTCGGACGTCTGGATGTCTTCGACCGACTCGGACCGCGAGGCGAGATAGGCCGCGGCCTCGTCGTCGGTCTTGAGATCGAGGCCGAACAAAAGATTGAGCGTCGTCCGGTTGATCGGGATCGGTACCTGCTGGCCGCGAACCTCGGCGAGCACGCGATGCTCGTACGGCCGCCACTCGGTGAACCGCGACAGATATTCGACCACGGCATCGCTGTTGGTGTGGAAAATGTGCGGCCCGTATTTGTGGTAGAGGATGCCGTCGGCATTGACCTCGTCATAGGCGTTGCCGCCGACGTGCGGCCGGCGATCGATCAGCAGCACGCGCGCTCCCTCCCGGCTGGCGAGACGCTCAGCGAGGACGGAGCCGGCGAAACCGGCTCCGACGATCAGATAGTCGTAGCTCATTCGGCCGCCACGAGCAGCGCCGGTTGGGCTCCTCCGCGAACGCCGAGCACCTCGGCGACGAGACCGGCCATCCTGGCCTGCGTCGTGTCCCAGCTGCTCGCCGACAGCATCAAGTCGGCCTCGGCCAGCCAGTCGCTTTCAGGGTTGTGCGCCAGCTCGAGCGCCTGTTCGCACGCCGCGACGAACTCCTCCGCGGTCGAGGCGATCTTGACGCCCTCGAGGTGCCCATAATGGCGCACGACGTCCTTGACCGGGGTCGACACCACGGGCTTGCCGCCAGCGAGATATTCCGGGGTCTTGGTGGGCGAGATGAACTGCGTCGATTCGTTCATCGCGAACGGCATCAAGGCGACGTCCCAACCGGACAAATAGGCCGGTAGTTCGCCGTACGTTTTGCCGCCGAGGTAGTGGATGTTGGGCCGCTTTGGCAGCTCGTCCTCGGAAATCTTGACCACCGGGCCGACCATCACGAACGACCAGTTCGACCGCATCGCCGCGATCCGGTCGAGCAGTTCGGTATCGAAGCGCTCGTCGATCACGCCGTAGAAGCCGAGCCTGGGCAGCGGCAGATCTTCCTGGTCGGCGGGGTCGAACAGTTCGGCGCGGGCCTTGGCGAAGTGGGCGCGATCGACCGACGAGGGGAAGCAATGAACGCTGTGGTGGCGGTTCTTCTTCGCCTCAAAGAGGCTGGTGCCACCGGTGAAAACAAGATCGGCCTTATCGATCAGTTCCTGCTCGAGTTCGAGCAATTTGGCCGGGGCGAAACGGAATTTCGACAGCTCGTCCATCGCGTCAAACACCGTGGCGTCGGCTTCGAGCTCCCTGGAGAAGGGCAGCATCATGGGCGTGTAATACCAGGCGATCAGTGGGCCGCGCAGCGACGCGACGTGCGCGTCGAGCAGGCGCCGCAATGTCGCTTCACGCGCATCGTCGGGCATGCCTTCGGGCAAATGCGGGACGGCGAGCCGGACGGCGAGAAAATCGTCGGCGTCGCGGACCTGCAAATACGCGGTTTCCTTGCGCCCGATCTCGACCGGCTCTTCCCAGTAAATGACGCGCATGTCGCGCGCGAAACGGCTCATCAGCTGCTGCGGCCGCTGGAACACGAAATTCCACCGCAGGTGCGAAAAACAGATAAGATTGGCGGGTTGCGGATCCATTGCCAAGGGCTCGGCTTTAGATTCGACTGGCACCCCGACGCGCGTCAGCATTTTGCGTTAAACCTCCGTGATATGTGTGGCCCATGGGATGAACGGGCCGCCCGGGATTACGGTTCCGCAAGACTGTCATAGATACGCTGAATTCATCGTTGTTGCGCTGCAACAATCGCCGAGCCGCCCGATTGACCGGTTGAGCCGCTCGTGGAAGGACAGCGGACGCCTGACCTAGATGGGGACGATCCGCCAAATGGCAACCACGATCGAAGAGTTGGAGAGGCGGCGCGAAGCCGCGCGGCAGGGCGGCGGCGAGAAGCGAATCGCGGCCCAGCACGCCAAGGGCCGGCTGACCGCGCGCGAGCGCGTCTCGGTCCTGCTCGATCCCGGCAGCTTCGAAGAATATGACATGTTCGTCGAGCACAACGCGACCGACTTCGGCATGGCCGAGCAGAAGATCCCGGGGGACGGCGTCGTCACTGGATCGGGCACGATCAACGGCCGCCTGGTCTATGTCTTCGCGCAGGATTTCACCGTATTCGGCGGCTCGTTGAGCGAACGCCACGCGGAGAAGATCTGCAAGGTCATGGACATGGCGATGAAGGTCGGCGCGCCGGTGATCGGGCTCAATGACAGCGGCGGCGCGCGCATCCAGGAGGGAGTCGCCAGCCTCGGCGGCTATGCCGAGGTGTTCCAGCGCAACGTGCTGGCGTCCGGAGTCATCCCGCAGATCAGCCTGATCATGGGCCCATGCGCGGGCGGCGCGGTCTATTCGCCGGCGATGACCGACTTCATCTTCATGGTGAAGGACAGTTCCTACATGTTCGTCACCGGGCCCGAGGTGGTGAAGACCGTCACCAACGAGGTCGTAACGCAGGAGGAGCTGGGCGGCGCGGTCACCCACACCACGAAATCGGGGGTCGCCGACGTTGCGTTCGAAAATGACATCGATGCGTTGCTCGCAACCCGCGAGTTCGTCGATTTCCTGCCGCTGTCGAACCGCCACGACCTGCCCGAACGGCCGTGCGCGGATCCGTTCGACCGCATCGAGGGCAGCCTCGACACGCTGGTGCCGCCGTCGGCCGCGACGCCCTATGACATGCATGAGCTGATCCGGAAGGTCGCCGACGAGGGCGACTTTTTCGAGCTGATGCCGGCCCACGCCGCGAACATCATCGTCGGTTTCTGCCGGATCGAGGGCCGCACGGTCGGCGTCGTCGCCAACCAGCCGATGGTGCTGGCTGGCGTGCTCGATATCAATAGCGCGAAGAAAGGCGCGCGTTTTGTCCGCTTCTGCGACGCGTTCGACATCCCGATCCTCACCTTCGTCGACGTCCCCGGCTTCCTTCCCGGTGTCGGCCAGGAGCATCACGGGATCATCAAGCACGGCGCGAAACTGCTGTTCGCTTATGCCGAAGCGACGGTGCCCAAGATCACCGTCATCACGCGCAAGGCCTATGGCGGGGCCTACGACGTCATGGCCTCCAAGCATTTGCGCGGCGACTTGAATTACGCCTGGCCGACCGCCGAGATCGCGGTGATGGGCGCCAAGGGCGCGGTCGAGATCATCTTCCGCGGGAAAACCGCGAAGGAGATCGCCGATCACACCCGCGAATATGAAGAGCGCTTTGCCAACCCGTTCGTCGCCGCGAGCAAGGGCTTCATCGATGAGGTGATCATGCCGCATTCGACCCGGCGGCGGGTGGCGATGGGTCTACGCAAATTGCGCAACAAACAGCTCGAAAATCCGTGGAAGAAGCACGACAATATTCCGCTCTAGCAGCGGATTGGAGGGTCTAGATGCGCCCATTCCTGAGGTGGCTCATCGTCGTCGGAATCTGTCTCGCAGGCGTCCTCGCCCTTACGATCGCACGCCAGATCGCCTCGGAACGAGGCGTTGGATTCGGAGCGCTGCCGAGTATTATCATTGCGGTGCCGTTTCTGTTTCTTGCGTCGCGATTTCTGGTTCCACGAAGTAAGGAAGAGGACCATTTGTCCAACTCGCAGAACCTGGAACGGCTAGAGTCCATCGCCGCTAATCCGGAAGTTACCGAGAAAATGCGCGCGGAGGCGCGCCGACGCGCAGGCAAATTGCGTGCGGACATGCAAGAACAATGACCACCTACACCGCCCCGATCCACTGGAGGCGCGACGGGGCCGGGGGCTTCGCCAAAGGCCAGTACAGCCGCGCGCACTAATGAGCGTTCGACGGAACATTATAATGTCATTGTAATGTGCAACTCGCTTCATTATCTTTCCGGCGAAGGAGAGAGTCGATGAAGACGGCGCGCACCACGGTGTTGATGACCCCCGAAGAGAAGGCGTCGATCGAGAAGCGCGCGGCGAGCATGGGTGTTTCCAGCGGCGAGTATATTCGCCTCGCGGTCGACAATTATGACAAGATCTCTCCCGCCGAGGAGGCCGAGCTCGCGGCACTGGTCGAAGAGGTGAACAAGGCGATTCCGAAGATGCGAACCTCGCTCGATCGGATGAGCCAGACTCTGCGCGAGACTAGCAAGGAGGTCGACTTGGCACTCCGTGCGGCGGGAATCCGCAAATGAGCGCCTTGGGCGACGCATTTGCCTCGCTCAAGAATGTCATGCTGCTGCAGGAGAGACTCGAAGTCGTTCAGAAGGACGTCGAGCGAATGACAGGCGATCTCAGGGACCTCAATCGGTACGCCGTTGAGATCGACAAGCGCGTTGCCCGCATCGAAGGCGTGATGGAAGGCTATGGCCGCGCGACGGCGGCCCGGCCCTCGCGCCAGCCCAGGTTGCCGAAGGAATGAGCATCTACACCGCGACCATCCGCTGGGACCGTTCGGGCGACGGCGATTTCATAAAGGGTCAGTATAGCCGCGCGCACCAATGGGCGTTCGACGGCGGGACCGTGGTGCCGGCTTCTGCCAGCCCGCATGTCGTGCCTTTGCCTTACTCCGACGAAGCCGGGGTCGACCCGGAAGAAGCGTTCATCGCCTCGCTATCGAGCTGCCACATGCTGTTCTTCCTGGATTTCGCGCGGCGCGCCCGGTTCGTCGTCGATAGCTATGAGGACCACGCCGAAGGGATGATGGAGAAGAACGCCGAAGGCCGCATTGCCATCACCCGCGTCACGCTCCGCCCGGACATCGCCTGGGGTGGCGACGCCCAGCCCGACGCCGCCGCCATCGCCGACCTCCACCACCGCGCGCATGAAGCCTGCTTCATCGCCAACAGCGTGACCACGGAAGTGATCATCGAACAATGAAACTCGGCCGCCTCAACCATGTCGGGGTCGCGACTCCGTCGATCGAGCAGAGCCTCGCGCTCTACCGCAAGCTGTTCGGGGCGGAGCCGCACGGCCCGGCGTTCGACCTCCCCGCGCAGGGCGTACGCGTGTGCTTCGTCGACACGCCCAATTCGCAGATCGAGCTGATCGAGCCGCTGGGCGCGGACTCGCCGATCGCGAAATTCCTCGAGAAGAACCCACTCGGCGGTCAGCATCATGTCTGTTTCGAAGTGCCCGAGATTCACGCCGCCAAAGCCGCGTTCGAGGCCAAGGGCGCGCGCGTGCTCGGCGAACCCCGCATCGGCGCCCATGGGACGCCCGTGTTCTTCGTCCACCCCAAGGACATGGGCGGCGTGCTGACCGAGATCATGGAAAGCCCGAGGGAACGCTGATCCATTGCGCTCACATTGAGCTTGTCGAAATGCGCGCGCTCGCCCTTCGACAGGCTCAGGGTGAGCGCTAAGGGTGGAGCTTCCCCCGCCACCACGCTAGGTCACCAACATGGCCGACAAGCCGACCAAATCCGACTGGGAAACGCTGGCCGCGAAGGAATCGCGCGGCCGCGATCTATCGCGCGAGACGGTCGAGGGAATCACGCTCGCCACCGTCTACGGCCCCGAAGACGTGGCGGACATCGACAGCGGCTATCCCGGCCTGCCGCCCTACACTCGCGGGCCCTATGCGACGATGTACGCCGGGCGGCCGTGGACCATCCGCCAATATGCCGGCTTCTCGACCGCCGAGGAATCCAACGCCTTCTACCGCCGCAATCTCGCCGCGGGACAGAGGGGGCTGAGTGTCGCGTTCGATCTAGCCACCCACCGCGGCTACGACAGCGACAATCCACGCGTCGCCGGCGACGTCGGCATGGCGGGCGTCGCGATCGACAGCGTCGAGGACATGAAGCTCCTCTTCGACGGAATCCCGCTCGGCGAAATGTCGGTCAGCATGACGATGAACGGCGCGGTGCTCCCCGTCATGGCCTTTTTCATCGTCGCGGGGGAGGAGCAGGGAATGCCGCGCGCCGCGCTCACCGGCACGATCCAGAACGACATTCTGAAAGAGTTCGCGGTCCGCAACACCTACATCTATCCGCCTGAGCCGAGCATGCGGATCGTCAGCGATATCATCGCTTATTGCGCCGCCGAAATGCCCAAGTTCAATTCGATCTCGATCTCGGGCTATCACATGCACGAGGCCGGGGCGACGGCGGTTCAGGAGCTGGCCTACACGCTCGCCGACGGCATGGAATATGTCCGCGCCGCCCAGAAGAGCGGCCTCGATATCGATGCATTCGCGCCGCGCCTCAGCTTCTTCTGGGGCATCGGCATGAACCTGTTCATGGAGGTCGCGAAGCTGCGCGC
>DATFUB010000024.1:0-4121 GCA_035261225.1 Sphingomicrobium sp. | reverse complement strand
TCGCTGCGCCAGAAGGATTCCAGGATCACCGCCTCGCGCCCGCTCGGCTTCTTTGCCTATTCCTGGGGCGAGATGAGCGACATGCCGGAAGCTACCCAGTCCGGCATGATCAAATGGTTCGAGCGCTGCGGCTTCAGCACCAATCCGCTCACCGAACTCTGCAATTCGGTCGAGCAATTGCTCGCTTTCCATCGCGAGATCGAAACCCAGAGGTCTCATCTCGACTACGACATCGACGGCGTCGTCTACAAGGTCGATCGGATCGACTGGCAGGAGCGCCTTGGGTTCGTGTCGCGGACGCCGCGCTGGGCGATCGCCCACAAGTTTCCGGCCGAGCGCGCCATGACCGTGCTGAGGGATATCGAGATCCAGGTCGGACGCACCGGCTCGTTCACGCCGGTCGGCAAGCTCGAACCGGTCGGCGTCGGCGGCGTCATCGTGCAGAACGTCACGCTGCACAATGAGGATTACATCCGGGGCATCGGCGGCCATGGCGAAGAATTGCGCGAGGGCCGCGACATCCGGATCGGCGACACCGTCATCATCCAGCGCGCCGGCGACGTCATTCCGCAGGTGGTGGACGTGGTGCTCGAGAAGCGGCCGAGGAACGCCAGGCCGTATCAGTTTCCGAAGCGATGTCCGTGCCCGCTTCATACCGAGGTGGTGCGCGAGGAGACTGCGACCGGCGAGGAGGGCGCCCGCGCCCGCTGCACCGGCGAGTTCGCCTGTCCCTACCAGAAGATCGAGCATCTGAAGCTGTTTGCCTCGCGTCGCGCCTTCGACATCGACGGGCTGGGTGAGAAGCAGATCGAGTTCTTTTTCGAGAACGGCTGGGTGAAGGAGCCTGCCGATATTTTTACGCTGGAAGCGCGCAACCCGAAACTCAGGCTGGAGGAGATCGAAGGTTACGGCCAGACCTCGGTGCGCAACCTGTTCGAATCGATCAGGCGACGGCGCGAGATTGCGCTCGAGCGCTTCATCTATGCGCTCGGCATGCGCCATGTCGGCGAGACCACGGCGCTGGCGCTGGCGCGCGGCTACGGCTCGTGGCAGGCGTTTCACGACGCCTGCCTCCTGATCGCCAAGGGCGACGAGGAGGCGATGGCCGAGATGGACGCGCTCGACCAGATCGGCGAGACCGTGATCGCCAGCATCAAGGCCTATTTCGGAGAGAGCCATAATCGCGGCATCGTCGAGCGGCTGACCAGGGAGGTCATCATTCTCGATGCTGAGCGGCCGAAGAGCAATTCGGCGATTGCCGGCAAGACCGTGGTGTTCACCGGCGCGCTGGAGAAGATGACGCGCGACGAGGCCAAGGCCAGGGCCGAGCGGTTAGGGGCCAAGGTTTCAGGTTCGGTGTCGAAAAAGACCGACTACGTGGTCGCCGGTCCCGGCGCCGGCTCGAAGCTCGCTGAAGCCAAAAAGCACGGCGTTGCCGTGCTGACCGAAGACGAATGGCTGAAGCTGATCGGGGAGTAGAGGCATGCGCGTTCGTCGCCCACATTTACAGCCGTCATCGTCCGCGAAAGCGGACGATCCAGTATTCCAGAGGCGATTGTTATCGAATCGAGAAGCCGCGGCGTACTGGATCGCCCGCTTTCGCGGGCGACGACGGTTACTATGCAGCGGCTCGTCATTCCGGGGCGATGCGAAGCATCGAATCCGGAATCTCGAGATTCCCCGATGTGCAATTGTACATCTGAGGTTCGCGTCTTCGACGCGCCCCGGAATGACGTTTCAAATAAAGACGACTACAGCGACAGCGGTGCGGTGGCCGCGTCGAGCCACACCTTGGTGGCCTCGTCGACATGCGGGCGGACTGCGTGGCGCACCCGTGCATGATAATCGTTGACCCAGTCCAGCTCCTCTCCGCTCAGCATGTTCAGATTAATCAGGCTGCGATCGATCGGCGCCAGGGTCAGCGTCTCGAACGTGTTGACCGGCTTTTCCGCAGCGGCGATGTCGGTGCCGACCACCAGCTCCAGGTTCTCGATCCGGATGCCGTAGGCATCGGTCTTGTAATAGCCGGGCTCGTTGGAGAGGATCATGCCGCGTTTCAGCGGCGTGGTGCCGAGTTTCGATATTCGCGCCGGACCTTCATGCACCGACAGATAGCTGCCGACGCCGTGGCCGGTGCCGTGCTCGAAATCGATCCCGGCCTGCCACAGGAATTGCCGCGCCAGCGTGTCGAGCTGCGCGCCGGTGGTGCCGTCGGGAAATATTGCGCGCGCGATCGCGATATGGCCGCGCAGCACCCGGGTGAAGCGGTCGCGCATTTCCGCCGTCGGTTCGCCGATCGCGATGGTGCGGGTGACGTCGGTGGTGCCGTCTTCATATTGCGCGCCGGAATCGATCAGCAGCAGGTCGCCGGGCGAAATCCGCCGGTTGCTCTTGCGGGTGACGCGGTAGTGCACGATGGCGCCGTTCGGCCCGGTGCCGGCGATGGTCGGAAACGAGACGTCCTTCAACGCGCCGGTCTCGCGGCGGAATGTTTCCAGCGCCTCGACGGCGTCGATCTCGGTCAGCGCGCCCGAGGGCGCCTCGCGGTCGATCCAGGCGAGGAATCGCGCCAGCGCCACCGCGTCGCGGCGATGCGCCCGGCGCGTGCCTTCGATCTCGGTCGGGTTCTTGACGGCCTTGAGCAGGCTGACCGGATCGTTGCCGCGCACCGGCTTGCCGCCGGCCGCAACAATCAGGCGGCTCAGTGCGTCGGCGGCGGTTATGCTGTCGAGCGCGATCGATGCGCCGCCTTGCGCCAGCGCGGTGAGTTTCGGCGCCAGCGCGTCGGGCTCCTCGACATCGGCGGTCGCTTCGAGATGGTCGCGGACGCTGTTCGACAGCTTGCGGTGATCGATGAAGATGGTGGGGCGGCCGTCCTTCGGCACCAGCGCATAGGACAGCGGCAGCGGCGTATGCGAGACATCGGCGCCGCGGATGTTGAAGCTCCACGCCACCGCGTGCGAATCCGACAGCACCAGCGCATCGACGCCGAGCTTTGCGATCTCGGAGCGGATGCGGTTGAGCTTTTCTGCTTCAATCTCGCCCGAAAATTGCGTGCCGTGAACGGCGGCGGGCGCGAGCGGCGGCGGCGGGCGCTCGGTCCAGATCGAATCGAGCGGGTTGGTGTCGACCGCGACCAGTTCCGCGCCGGCCTTGGCGCAGGCCGCGGCCAGCCGCTCGGCTGCCGCCGAAGTGTGCAGCCACGGATCAAATCCTAGGCGGTCGCCGGCGATGAGATGCCTGGCCAGCCAGTTTTCGGGCGGCGGATCGGCCAGCGGCTCGACGCTCCAGGCCTTGTGATCGACCTGCTTCGCCGCTTGCAGGGTGTAGCGGCCATCGACGAACACCGCGGCCTGCTGGGTCAGCACAACAGCCATCCCGGCGGATCCGGTGAACCCGGTGAGCCAGGCCAGCCGCTCTTCCGAGGGCGCGACATATTCATTTTGTTGTTGATCGGCGCGGGGAATCACGAATCCCGTCAGCTTGCGCCGCGCCAGTTCCTCGCGAAATGCCGACAGCCGGGCGGTCAGCGCAACGCCGCTTTCAGGCTCCTCGAATGTCTGGAAGTGGGCTTCGAACATTGCCTGACGACTTTAGGATTAGGTGGACAACGGCGCAATGCGACGTAAATCGTTCACATTTGGCATAATCTATGCTTGAAACTTTTCATCCGCGCCAGAGCATGGTCCGGAAAAGTGGATACCGGTCTTCCGAAACGATCATGCTCAGGCAAAAAGCGGGTGGAACAGATTGCCGCTGCCGGCGCTTGTTCCGGCGAGACCGGGGGAAATTCCAGGGGTGTTTCAACTCAGCGCCGAGGGGATACACGATGCCTGCTTTCACGTTTGAGAAGATTTCCCCGCCGGTCCGCCGCGGCCCGCTTCCCCCGATCGCCAAGAAACAGCGCGGCGTCATCGTCAAGATCCTCGATCGCTTCGTCGAGGCGCGCGTGAAGCGGGATTCGCGCAAGGAAAAGGGCGTCATCGCCCGCCGCCAGCCAAAGCCGCAGAAATAGTTCGCGTCAACCACCGTCGCCGTCATTCCCCGCGCAAGCGCGTAGCGCTTGTCGCTGAGGGCGCGAGTGCAACGAGCGAACCCGGAATCCATAACCACCACAATAA
>DATFUB010000023.1:0-3719 GCA_035261225.1 Sphingomicrobium sp. | reverse complement strand
CCCAATCTATTCGCCGAACTGATCCGCCGCGGCTGGTCGGACGAGAATCTTTCGAAGCTCGCCGGCGAGAATGTGTTGCGCGCCCTCCGGCGAGCCGAGGCGGTCGCAGCCTCCATGAAAAGCGAGCCGGCGGCGTTGTCGCCGGTCGACGAGGCGCCGGCCGGATGAGCGAGCCGCCTCTCCGCGCCGCCATCGTTCCGGTCACCCCGCTGCAGCAGAATTGCAGCCTCATCTGGTGCACGCAGACCATGCTCGGCGCGTTCATCGATCCGGGCGGCGACTTGCCCAAGCTCCGGGCGGCGGCCAGCCAGGCCGGCGTGACGATCGAGAAAATCCTGCTGACTCACGGCCACATCGACCATTGCGGATCGGCCGGAATCTTCGCCGAAGAACTCGGGGTCGAGATCGAGGGGCCGCACGAGGAGGACATGTTCTGGATCGCGCGGCTGCATGAGGACGGCCAGCGCTACGGGGTCACGGGCCGCCCGTTCACGCCGGCCCGCTGGCTCAATGACGGCGACCAAGTCACGGTCGGCAAGCTCACCCTCGACGTTCGCCACTGCCCCGGCCACACACCCGGCCACGTCGTCTTCCACCACCCCGAATCGAAGCTCGCGATCGTCGGCGATGTCCTGTTCCAGGGTTCGGTCGGGCGCTGGGATTTCCCGCGCGGCAATCAGGAGCATCTGATCGCCTCGATCACCCAGAAGCTGTGGCCGATGGGCGACGACACGGCGTTTGTCCCCGGCCACGGCCAAATGTCGACCTTCGGCCACGAGCGGAAGACCAATCCCTATGTCGGGGACGCCGCGCTGGCGGCCTAGGCGACGCCCGGCCTTGCAACCGCGAGACGTTTCGCTATAGGGGCGGCGGTTCGCGACGATCCGGCCGCCGCCGCGGGGCTACCCCGTTGAGTTAGGCGCAAGATCGTCGCCATTTTTATTGATATTAAAGGTGCCGCATGGCTGTCCCTAAAAGAAAAACCTCGCCCTCCAAGCGGAACATGCGCCGCAGCCACCATGCGCTGTCGCCGGTCAAGTTCCAGGAGTGCCCGAATTGTGGCGAGCTCAAGCTGCCGCACAACATGTGTCAGGCGTGCGGCCACTATAACGGTCGCGAAATCATCTCGCCCGAGGGCTGAATAGAAAAGGCCTCGTCATGACCGGGGGGCCACGAATCGCAATTGACGCAATGGGCGGCGACAGCGGCCCGGCAGCGATGATCGCGGGCGCCGCGCGCGCTGCGAAGCATGATCGGGCGCTCGAATTCATCGTCTACGGCGACGAACGGCTGGTCGCTGTCGAGCTTGATCGTCACGGGGGCCTGCGCTCGTCGGTGACGGTGGTGCACTCGCCCGAATCGATCGAAGCAACCGAAAAACCGAGCCAGGCGATCCGCCGCGCCCGCACCACCTCGATGGGCATGGCGATCAACGCGGTGAAGGAAGCCCATGCCGACGCCGCGGTGTCCGCCGGCAACACCGGCGCGATGATGGCGATGTCCAAGCTCGCGCTGCGCACCATGCCGGGGATCGATCGCCCGGCCCTCGCCGCTTTGCTCCCGACGCTCGGCGAAACCGATGTGATCATGCTCGATCTCGGCGCCAATACCGAATGCGATGCCCAGAATTTGGTTCAGTTCTCGGTCATGGGCGCGGCTTATGCTCGAACCGTGCTCGGCATTTCCAAGCCTCGAGTGAAACTGCTCAACATCGGGACCGAGGAATTGAAGGGCACCGACGAGCTCAAGGAGGCCGCGGCCTTGCTGCGCGAGGCCGATTATCTCCCGTTCAAATTCGACGGCTTCACCGAGGGCGATCAGCTGTCGCGCGGCGCGGTCGATGTCGTCGTCACCGACGGTTTCTCCGGCAATATCGCGCTCAAAACCGCGGAAGGCACCGCGCGCTTCGTCACCGACTTATTGCGCCGCGCGTTCAAGAGCTCGTTGCGGTCGAAGGCGGGGTTCGCGTTGTCGCGGCCGGCTCTCAACCTGTTGAAGGTCCATCTCGACCCCAATAACCACAATGGCGCGGTGTTTCTCGGCTTGAACGGCCTGGTCGTGAAAAGCCATGGCAGCGCCACGCCCAAGGGTGTCGCCAACGCCATCCGCGTCGCCGCGAGCATGGTCCGCAACGACATCACCCGGAAGATCGGCGAAGATCTCGACACGTTCCGCGCGCACGCGTTCGCCAATGGGGCTGCGCAATGACCGTCCGTTCGGTCGTTCTCGGACTGGGCTCCGCGCTGCCCCGGCGCAGAGTGACCAATGACGAACTGGCGCAGACCGTTGACACCACCGACGCATGGATCGTCGAGCGCACCGGCATCCACAGCCGCTATGTCGCCGGTGAAGGCGAGACCACCGCCAGCCTCGCTACGGATGCCGCGCGCAAGGCACTCGACCATGCCGGCATCGCGGCCACCGACATCGGCCTGATCGTCCTTGCCACCGCCACGCCCGACCAGACCTTTCCGTCGTCTGCGACCAAGGTTCAGGCGGCGCTCGGGATCGACGATTGCATCGCCTTCGACGTCCACGCCGTCTGCACCGGTTTCCTTTATGCACTATCGGTCGCCGATTCGATGCTCCGCTCGGGCAGCGCGAAAAAGGCGCTGGTGATCGGCGCCGAGACCTTCAGCCGGATTCTCGACTGGGACGATCGCGGCACGTGCGTGTTGTTCGGCGATGGCGCCGGCGCGCTCGTACTCGCCGCCGAGGAAACCGAAAGCGGCATCCTCGCGACCAGGCTGCATGCCGACGGTCGTCATAACGATCTGTTGTTCGTCGATGGCGGTCCCTCGACCACCGGCACTGTCGGCAAGCTCCGGATGAAGGGCCGCGAAGTATTTCGCCATGCTGTGGTCAACCTCGCCGCGGTCCTCAACGAAGTGCTCGACGCGGCGAGCCTGACCGCGGACGACGTCGACTGGGTCGTGCCGCATCAGGCCAATGCGCGAATCCTCGACGCGACGGCGCGAAAACTCGGCTTGCCGGCGGAGAAGGTCGTCGTCACTGTCGACGAGCACGCCAACACCTCCGCGGCGTCGGTTCCTCTGGCATTTGATACTGCCGTCAAGGATGGGCGAATCAAGCGCGGCGATATCGTCGTGCTGGAAGCGATGGGCGGTGGCTTTACATGGGGCGCGGCAGCGCTCAGGTATTGAAAAATATCGGCAATCCGTGAAAATGTCGAATTGCCGACGCGGAGGGTTTCCGTTACGTAAGTGTAATCGAACGGCGGGGGGAGCCGTCATAGACTGGAGACGAATATGGCGGATCTCGGGATCGCGCGGCTCAACGATGAAGCTGGAGCCAACGGCACGCTGACGCGCGCGGACCTGTCCGACGTCGTCCACCGCAAACTCGGCCTGTCGCGCGCCGAATCGGCTAATCTCGTCGAGCGCGTGCTGCACCACATGTGCCACGCGCTGGCGAAGGGCACGAACGTCAAGGTCTCTGGCTTCGGCACCTTCATCCTGCGCGACAAGGGCCAGCGCGTCGGCCGCAACCCGAAGACCGGCGTCGAAGTGCCGATCGCGCCGCGCCGGGTGATGACCTTCCGCGCCAGCCAGATCATGCGCGACCGGATCGCGAAGGGCTGAGCTTGGCGACCGCCGGAAATAAGGACCCCGGCGCACTCAAGACGATCGGCGAACTCTCTGAGGAGCTCGGCGTCGCGCAGCACATCTTGCGCTATTGGGAGACCAAATTCCCGCAGC
>DATFUB010000022.1:0-6153 GCA_035261225.1 Sphingomicrobium sp. | reverse complement strand
CCACCGCCGGGCTCCCGCGTACCGCTGTTCGATGAACCAGTCCTCGCCCCTTGAGATCGTTATCGCAGGCGGCGGGACCGCCGGCTGGGTCGCGGCCGCGACCTTCGCCCGCTTCCTCGGCAACCGGGCCTCGATCACTTTGATTGAATCCGATGAGATCGGCACCGTCGGCGTCGGCGAAGCGACGATCCCCCAGATCCACAATCTGATCGTCGGCCTCGGGCTCGACCAGGCCGATTTCATGCGGCGCACCAACGCCAGCTTCAAGCTCGGCATCGAGTTCACCGATTGGACCGGCCCGGGCAAGCGCTACATCCACAGCTTCGGCACGACCGGGCGCGGCGTAGGGCTCATCCCGTTCCGCCAGCTGTGGCTACGCGGACGCGCGCTCGGGGTCGCCGGCGACCTTGGCGATTACAGCTACAATGTCGTGGCCGCCCGGCTGGGTAGGATGGCAACGAACTCGGGATCGAACACCATCCCCGACCTCGCTTACGCTTACCATTTCGACGCCGCGTTGTTCGCGGCGATGCTGCGCGATTATGCCGAGGAGCGCGGCGTGAAGCGGGTCGAGGGGATGATCCTCGACGTCGAACGCGATGCGGAAAGCGGCGCTCTGACCGCCCTGCTTCTCAACGGTGAACGGCGGGTTGCAGGCACGTTCTTCATCGACTGCACGGGCTTTCGCAGCGTGCTGTTGGGCAAGACATTGGGCGTCCCTTACGTCGACTGGAGCCAGTGGCTGCCGTGCGATTCCGCGCTCGCGGTGCCGTGCGAATCCAGCGACGCGTTCCGGCCTTACACTCAGGCGATGTCGCGCCCCACCGGCTGGCAGTGGCGCATTCCGCTGCAGTACCGCACCGGCAACGGCCATGTCTATTGCAGCCGGTTCATGTCCGACGATGAGGCGGCGTCGATCCTGCTTGCCAACCTCGACGGCAAGCCGCTCGCCGATCCGCGGCCGATCCGCTTCACCAGCGGTCGGCGGGAAACCTTCTGGTCGCACAATTGCGTTGCGCTGGGTCTTGCCGCCGGTTTCATGGAACCGCTGGAATCCACCAGTATCCATCTCGTGCAATCTTCAATCGGGCGGCTGCTCAATGTCCTCCCCGGCGATCTCGCCAGGACGGCGCAGGCGCGCGAGACGTTCAACCGCCTGACCCGGATCGAATGGGCCCGCGTGCGCGATTTCATCGTGCTCCATTATTTCGCCAACGCGCGCGAGGACGACCCGTTTTGGGATGAGTGCCGCCGGATGGAAATTCCCGACACGCTGGCCGAGAAGATCGCGCTGTTCCGCGAGGCCGGCCTGTTCATGCGCGAGGAGGATGAGCTGTTCCTCGATGACAGTTGGAGCCAGGTGATGATCGGCCAGGGCATCACGCCGGAAAGCTGGTCGCCACTGGCCGATAACGTCCCCGGCGATGACATCGGGCCGTTTCTCGAGAGCCTCGCGAACTCCTATCGGGTCAAGGCGGGCACCCTGCCCGCGCATCGGCAATTCGTTTCAACCATGGTCGGCGATAAGGTGGAGGTGCGCCAATGACGCTTGTACTCAACGCGGTCCTTGGCCTCGCCTTGGCCGCGTCTGTGCCTCCAACGGCGGATTACCGTGCGCGCCTGCCGCAGGACGAGGTGATCTATTTCCTGCTCCCCGACCGGTTCGAGAATGGCGACCCGTCGAACGACAAGGGCGGGCTCAGCGGCGACCGGTTGGAGACCGGGTACGACGCGACGCGCACCGGATTCTATCACGGCGGCGACCTTAAGGGTGTGATCAAGCGGCTCGATTACATCCAGGGGCTCGGCGTGACCGCCGTGTGGCTCGCGCCGGTGTTTCAGAATAAGATCGTGCAAGGAGATCCGGGCCAGGAAAGCGCCGGCTACCACGGCTATTGGATCACCGATTTCACCCGCGTCGACCCGCACTTCGGGACGAACGCCGACTTCAAGTCGCTGGTCGATGCGGTCCATGCGCGCGGCATGAAATTCTACATGGACATCGTCGTCAATCACACGGCGGACGTGATCCATTTTGCCGAGTGCGCGGACAAACCGCAGAGCCATTGCGATTACCGCAGGATCGCCGATTACCCATATCAGCGCCGCGGCGGGGTGGACGGGAAGCCGATCAATCCAGGTTTCGACGGCAAGAACTTCGAGAAGCTGACCGATCCGAGCTACGCCTATACACCGGTTGTTCCCGACGCAGATAAGCACGTCAAGAAGCCGGTCTGGCTCAACGACCCGCGCTATTATCACAACCGCGGCGACAGCACTTTCCGGGGCGAATCCAGCCTGATGGGCGATTTCTCCGGGCTCGACGACGTGTTCACCGAACATCCGCGCGTCGTTCGGGGCATGATCGAGATCTACGGGAAGTGGATCGACGCCTTTGGCGTCGACGGTTTCCGCATCGATACCGAGCAGCACGTCAATCCCGAGTTTTGGCAACAGTTCGTGCCCGCCATGCTCAAGCGGGCCCGGGCCAAGGGCATCCCGAATTTCCATATTTTCGGGGAGGTCTTCACTGACCAGATGGACCCCGCGCACACAGCGGTGAACACCGTGCGCGACAAAGTTCCGGCGGTGCTCGATTATCCTTTCGCCCGCGCGGTGATCGACACGGCCGGCGGAAGCAGCCCGCCGAGCGAGCTCGCCAAGCTGTTCCGCGCCGACCCGCTCTACCTTGGCGGAGAGCAAGGCGCGCTGCAGCTGCCGACTTTCCTTGGCAATCACGATGCAGGCCGGTTTGCCATGTTCGTCCGGATGGGTTCGCCCAAGGCGGATGCTCAGGAGCAACTCGCGCGCGTGATTCTCGGCCACGCAATGCTCCTGACGCTGCGCGGCGTGCCGACGATCTACTATGGCGACGAGCAGGGCTTTGTCAGCGACAGCGGCGATCAGGGTGCGCGCGAGGACATGTTCCCGAGCCGCGTCGGTTCGTACAACGACAACCGACTGCTCGGGACCAGCGCGACAACGGCGGAGGCCAGCTTCAATCCCGACCACCCGCTGTATCGCGAGTTTGCCAAGCTGGCGCGTCTCCGCACGAGCCATGGGGCGCTG
Source organism: Sphingomicrobium sp. (assembly GCA_035261225.1). Taxonomy (GTDB): domain Bacteria; phylum Pseudomonadota; class Alphaproteobacteria; order Sphingomonadales; family Sphingomonadaceae; genus Sphingomicrobium. Next base: position 3,084 of record DATFUB010000022.1, on the reverse strand, counting down.
ACCCGAGGACGGCAGCTGATCCGGTTCGCGGCTGAGCAACCCGGATTGTTCGCCGTCTCGCGCTTCGATCCGGTTAGCAGCCGCGAAATGCTGCTGTTGTTCAACACGTCGACCAAACCGACCAAAGCGAACGTGGCGGTCGAGACGCGCTCAGTCCGGTTCGATGCGCTCGCCGGGCCCTGCCCGCAGACTGCTGCGGCGCCCGGATCCGTCGCGATCGACCTCCCGCCGCTCGGTTTTGCGGTCTGTTATGCTCGCTGACGAGGTGAGCGCCGGAAACCCGGTCGCGACCGCACAGCCGTGGTGGCGCGGCGCGGCGATCTATCAAATCTATCCACGCAGCTTCGCTGACAGCAATGGCGACGGTATCGGCGATCTGCCGGGGATCACCGAAAGGCTCGAATATGTCGCGGGCCTCGGCGTCGACGCGGTGTGGCTGTCGCCGTTCTTCACCTCGCCGATGCGCGACTTCGGCTATGACGTCGCCGATTATTGCGCGGTCGATCCGGTGTTCGGGACGCTCGCCGACTTCGACGCTCTGGCGGCCCGCGCCCGCGGGCTCGGCCTCAAGATCATCATCGACCAGGTCTATTCGCACAGCTCCGACCAGCATCGCTGGTTCCGGAAAAGCCGGTCGAGCCAAGATAACGCGAAGGCCGACTGGTATGTCTGGGCCGACGCCAAGCCGGATGGGTCGCCGCCCAACAATTGGCAGTCGGTATTCGGTGGACCGGCGTGGACGTGGGACTCGCAGCGCCGCCAATATTATTTCCACAATTTCCTGCCCGAGCAGCCCGACATCAACCTGCACCACCCGATGGTCCAGGACGCGATGCTGGGGGTCGCGCGCTTCTGGCTCGAGCGCGGGGTCGACGGCTTCCGGCTCGATGCCATCAATTTTTCGATGCACGACCCCCAATTGCGCGACAATCCGCCGGCGGCGGGCGGCGGCAAGCGCAACCGGTCGTTCGATTTCCAGCAGCATCTCTACAACCAGTCGCACCCGGATATCGCCAAGTTCCTCGAGCGGCTTCGCGAGGTGACCGACGCCTATGGCGACCGCTTCACTTTGGCCGAGGTCGGCGGCGACCATGCGCTCGTAGAGATGCATGCCTTCACCCGCGGCAAGACCCGGCTCAACAGCGCCTATGGCTTCGACTTCCTTTACGCCGAGCGCCTAACACCCAAGCTGGTCGCCAAAGTTGCGGAAGACTGGCCCGAAGATGCCGGCTGGCCAAGCTGGGCGTTCGAGAATCACGATGCGCCGCGCGCGGTCTCGCGCTGGGCGAGCGAGCAACACCAGCAGGACTTCGCACGGACCAAATTGCTGTTGTTGTGTGCCCTCAGGGGTTCGATCATCCTCTATCAAGGCGAAGAACTCGGACTGCCGCAGGTCGAGGTTCCTTATGACCGCCTGCGCGACCCCGAGGCGATCGCGAATTGGCCGCACACACTGAGCCGCGACGGCGCGCGCACGCCGATGCCGTGGAGTTCGACCGCGCTTAACCTCGGCTTTTCGACCGGCGAGCCGTGGCTGCCGCTCGGTGAAAGCCATCGCGCCCTCGCCATCGATCTCCAGCAGGGCGTGCAGGATTCGATTTTGAAGTTCACGCGTCAGTGTCTCGATCTGCGCCGCGCGCATGCATCGCTCCATCATGGATCGATGCGTATCGTCGAGGCCGGCGAGCAAAAACTGGTATTCGAGCGCCGTCACGGCACTGAACGGTTGCGGTGCACGTTCAATCTGTCCGATCGGCCGTGCACCTTTCACGAATCCGGAACTGCGATCGTCGCTATCGGCGAGGTTGGCGCGGACGCGCTTGGCGGCTACGCCGCGGTCATCGAGGAGATTGCATGACCCTGTTGCGAATGCTGGCCGCGCTGGCGCTTGTTCTGATTGCCGTTCCCGCCGCCGCCCAGGATGTCGCACAGGCTGCGTCTGGGTCGCAAATCGTCGCCAGCGCGGTTTCGCCGTCGGGCACGCTGAAAGTCGATGTTACGCTCACCGCCGAAGGGCGCGTCGGCTACCTGGTTTCGCGGCTCGGCAAGCCGGTGATCGCGGAGAGCCGCCTCGGCTTCCTGTTCACCGACGCCCCGGAGATGCTGCGCAACTTCGCGCTCGCCGGCCAGTCCGCACGCAGTTTCGACGAGAGCTGGGAACAGCCGTGGGGCGAATATCGCACGATCCGCAATCGCTACAGCGAGCTGACCGTCAGCTTCGATGAGAAGATTTGGCTCAAGCGGCGGATGACCGTCGTCTTCCGTGTTTTCGATGACGGCATCGGCTTCCGCTATGAAATCCCGCGGCGGGCGAATTTCACCCACGCCAACATCGCCGACGAATTGACCGAGTTCAACGTCGCCGAGCCGGGCACAGCATGGTGGGACGAAGCGCTCGAGTGGAACCGCGAGGAATATCCTTACCGCCGCACCTCGATCGAGGAGATCGGCACCGCGCAGACCCCGCTGACCGTCCGCACGGCGAGCGGCCTCCATTTGTCGTTCCACGAAGCGGCGCTGGTCGATTATTCGGGCATGGACCTGCGCCGGGTGCAGGGCCGCGTGCTCAAGGCGACTTTGATGCCGTCCTCGGCGGGCCCCAAGGTCAGCCGCGACTTGCCGCTGGCGACGCCATGGCGGGTGATCATGATCGCGCCCGATGCGCCGGCGCTCTACAAATCGGCGCAGATCGTTTTGAACCTCAATGAGCCCAACGCGCTCGGCGACGTCAGCTGGGTCAAGCCGATGAAATATGTCGGCATCTGGTGGGCGATGCACCTCGATTTGGCGACGTGGAATTCGGGCCCCAAGCATGGCGCGACCACCGCCAACGCCAAACGCTACATCGACTTCGCCGCGAAGAACGGGTTCGGCGGCGTGCTGATCGAGGGCTGGAACAAGGGTTGGGACGGCGACTGGTTCGCGCAAGGGTCCGACTTCAGCTTCACCGAAGCCTATCCCGATTTCGATATCGCCGAGGTCGCGCGCTACGCGAAATCGAAAGGCGTCGCGATCATCGGCCATCACGAAACCGGCGGGAATATCGCCAATTACGAGAAGCAGCTGGGCCCCGCGCTCGACCTT
>DATFUB010000021.1:0-21779 GCA_035261225.1 Sphingomicrobium sp. | reverse complement strand
GGACGCGTTCGCCCGGCTGACCGAGGAAGAAGCCGACAAGCGCATCGACCCCGACGACATCAACCGCGCCGCGCTTGCCGACGCCGAAGCCAATGGCATCGTGTTCCTCGACGAGATCGACAAGATCGCGGTCAGCGACGTGCGCGGCGGATCGGTCAGCCGCGAGGGCGTTCAGCGCGACCTCCTGCCCTTGATCGAGGGCACGACGGTCGCGACCAAGTACGGCCCGCTGAAGACCGACCATATCCTGTTCATCGCCTCGGGCGCGTTCCACATCGCCAAGCCGGCCGATTTGCTGCCCGAGCTCCAGGGCCGGCTGCCGATCCGGGTCGAGCTGAAGGCGCTGACTCAGGAGGATTTCGTGCGCATCCTGTCGGCGACGCGCGCCAGCCTGACCGAGCAATATCAGGCGCTGCTCGGGACCGAAGGCGTGACCATCAATTTCGCCGACGACGGCATCGAGGCGCTCGCGCGCATCGCCGCCGAGGTCAATGAAGCGGTTGAGAATATCGGCGCGCGCCGGCTTCAGACCGTGATGGAAAAATTGCTCGAGGACGTCAGCTTCGAGGCCGAGGACCGCCGCGGCGAGACCCTGCTCGTCGATGCGGCATTCGTCGACCAGCAGCTGGCGAGCATCGCCCGCAATGCCGATCTCAGCCGCTACGTACTCTGACCGGATTTGCGGTAGCGCCAGACGTGGCCCTGGACGAACGGCGGCCATAAGCTCGTCTTGACCCCGGCGAGCCGCAACCGGTCGGCGACCCAGCTGTTGCAGGTGCGGATCGCGCTCGCTTTGCCTGTCGCCTGGAAGAAGGTGTCGCAGCAACCGTAGCCGGGGTGCGCGATGTGCCGCGGGCGACCGTTGGCATCAAGCGCGAAGTCGGCGCGGATCGCGGTCCACAGCCGCCGATATTCTTCGGGGCGGAGACGAATCTCGCGGACGGCGTAGCGTGGGTCCGAAACATATTCGACGTGCATCACGCGGCTACCGCCGGCGAGCGCCGACCAGATCGTTCGCGGTGTAATGTCCCACCACGTCGGGGTGTTGAGATAGACCCGTTGCTCGCCCGAGCCGAAGGCGATCCACCGTGCGCCGGATTGCCTTGCCGCGAGGTCGCTGGCCGGAATGACCTGGGTCCAATCCAAGCCTTCGGCGTTCACGGGCATCACGATGTCGGAGTGGACGCCATTGTCGGCGATGTAGATCGTGGTGCCCTCGCGCGGCTCTTGCCAGCTAAGGTTTACCGGGATCAGCGAGCCGATCAGCGCGGCGAGCAAGTAAAGCGCTGGAACCGCGACGACGGCCGCGAACAGCCGGCCAACCCATGTCCCCGCCTTCGATTTCCGTCGCCGCCGAACCACCTGGCCTCCACGCGCACCTTGCCTTGATTGGCGCGCCTGCCTAGATGCGCCAGCCAGTCGGGGCGTAGCGCAGCCTGGTAGCGCATCACACTGGGGGTGTGGAGGTCGCTGGTTCGAATCCAGTCGCCCCGACCATCCTTCTTCAATAGGAAGTTGCCACCTTCGAATGACCAACTCCACCCTCTTGATGCAGCAGACCGGCGCGACCTCCGACGGCACGACCCAACTGCTGATGGGCATCGCGCCATGGCTGCTCATTTTCGTCGTCTTCTATTTACTGATGATCCGCCCGCAGCAGCGCCGCGCCAAGGAGCATCAGGCGACGATCAACGCGGTCAAGAAGGGCGACGACGTGATTACCGCCGGCGGCATCCGCGGCCGCGTGACCAAGGTTAGCGACGAGGATGCGGAGGTCGAGATCGCGACGGGCGTCAAGGTGCGCGTGATCAAATCGACCCTGAGCCAGGTGCTGAGCCCGAACGCCAAGCCGGCGAACGACTAGGAAGCTCAGCGAAGTGCTCGATTTTCCCCGCTGGAAGGTCTGGATCGTCTCGCTGGTCGTGCTGGCCGGCGTCTTCCTTTCGATTCCCAGCCTGATCGCCGGCACGCCGCTCGCGAGCCGCTGGCCGTCGTACCTGACGCACGCCAAGATCAACCTCGGCCTCGACCTCGCCGGCGGCAGCCATTTGCTGCTCGAAGCCGATCAGCGCGACGCACTGAAGACGCGGCTGCAGGCCAAGGAAGACGAGGTTTCGACCGAGCTTCACCGCGACCCGCGGATCGAGATCGGCGATATTTCGACGGCCGGCGGCCGGTTGTCGTTCCTAGTGCGCAATCCGACCCAGGTCGATGCGGCGGTCGAGCGGATGCGCAAGCTCAGCCAGCCGCTACAGCTGACCGGCAACCGCGACTGGGACGTCAGCGTGATCGATTCGACCCGGGTCGTGCTGACCCCGACCGCGGCCGGGACGACCCAGGCGCTGAAGGATGCGATGAACGTCGCGCGCGACGTGGTCCGCCGCCGGATAGATCCAAGCGGCACCAAGGAAATCACCGTCATCACCGAAGGCGGCAATCGCATCCTGGTCGAGGTGCCGGGCGTCGAGGACCCCGAGCAATTGAAGCGCCTGATCGGCCAGACCGCACGCCTCGAGTTCAAGCTCGTCGATCTCGAAGCAAGCCCGCAGGACGTGTTGCAGGGCCGAGCACCTCCGGGCAGCGAGGTTCTGCCTTATCCCGACAATCCGGGCGGTTATCCGGTGATCGCGGTCAAGCGCCGCGTGATGGTCTCGGGCGATCAGCTGACCAACGCCCAGCAAGGCTATAACCAGGATGGCCGGCCGGCCATCGACATCACGTTCGACACCGCCGGCGCGCGCCGCTTCGGCCGAGTGACGCAGGACAATGTCGGCAAGCCGTTCGCGATCATCCTCGATAATCGCGTGCTGTCGGCGCCGAACATCAATGAGCCGATCCTCGGCGGGCGGGCGCAGATCACCGGCAGCTTCACGGTGCAGAGCGCGCACGACCTCGCGGTCAGTCTTGCCTCAGGCAAGCTGCCGGTGAAGTTGAACGTCATCGAAGAACGCACTGTCAGTGCTGAGCTTGGCAAGGATTCAATTCACAAGGGGGTGATCGCGAGCCTCATCGGAACGCTCGGCGTCATCCTGTTCATGCTCGTCACCTACGGCCGCTTCGGGGTCTATGCGACCATCGCGCTGGTGGTGAACGGGTTCCTGATCCTCGCCGTCATGGCGATGTTCGGCGCCACTTTGACCTTGCCCGGCATCGCTGGCTTCATCCTTACGATCGGCGCCGCGGTCGACGCCAACGTGCTGATCAACGAGCGCATTCGCGAAGAAATCCGCCGCGGGCGACGCTTGCTGGACGCGGTCGAGACGGGTTATCGCGAAGCATTCCGCGCCATTTTCGACGCCAACGTCACTCACGTCATTTCCGCCTCGATCATGGCCTATTTCGGCTCGGGACCGGTGCGCGGCTTCGCGGTTGTGCTGCTGATCGGCGTCGTCACCTCGGTCTTCACCGCGGTTTATTTCACCCGCATGCTGGTTGCGCTGTGGATCCGGCGCACCCGCCCGCGCGAACTGCATATCTGAGGCCGATGCCATGAAGCTCCTCAAGCTCGTCCCCGACCATACCAACATCGACTTCATGCGATGGCGCAACCTCGCGGTCGTTCTGTCGACCCTGCTGACGATCGCATCTTTGGCCTACACCGCTTACCGCGGCCTCAACCTCGGGATCGATTTCGTTGGGGGTCAGGTGGTTCGCGCCGAATTCGTCCAACCGGTCCACATCGAAGACCTGAGGGCGCGCATCGGCCAGATGGGTGTCGGCGAAGCGAGCATCACCACGCTTGGCAAAAACGACCGGACCTATCAGATTCGGCTGCCGCGCCCGCCCGGGCCCGAAACGGCGGCCAACCAGGTCGTGTCGAAATTGCGCACGGCGATCCCGCAGGAGTTCCCGGGCGCCCGGGTCGATGCGGGCGAATCCGTATCCGGCAAGGTCAGCGAGGAGCTGGCGAGCGAAGGGGCCAAGGCGATCATCTTCGCCATGCTTGGAATTGCAATCTACATCTGGTTCCGGTTCGAATGGCAATTCGGCGTCGGGGCGCTGCTGACGCTGGCGCACGACGTGTCGATGACGCTGGGGTTCTTCGCTTTCACCCAGCTGCAGGTCGACCTCAACGTCGTCGCGGCGATCCTGACGATCGTCGGCTACTCGCTCAACGATACGGTCGTGATTTACGATCGAATACGCGAGAATTTGCGCAAATATCGCAAGATGGCGATCCTGCCGCTGCTCAATCTGTCGTTGAACGAGACGCTGGCGCGAACCGTGGTCACCTCGCTGACCGTGCTGATCGCGCTTGGCGTGCTGATGGCCATCGGCCCCGAAGTGATTTTCGGCCTGGCGATCGCGATCTTCCTTGGGGTGCTGATCGGCACCTACTCGTCGATCTACATTTCAGCGCCGGTCCTGGTCTGGCTCGGGGTTACTCCGGACAGCTTCATCCGGGTCGACGAGAAAGACGAAAAGAATACTCCGGGGGCGCAGCCAGCCTGAGCCGTTCAGCAACCGCCAAGCTTGGCCCGCCCAAGTTGATCGCCCTTTTGGCCGCTTGGCCAGCCCACGGGCCCACGCTAATGAGGATGCCATGCTGAAGCCCACCCGTACCACCGTCCTGATCCTCGCCTGCGTCGCGATCCTCCCCGTGGCCGGTTGCGCCCGCAATCGCGCCAAGGGCGACACCGCCTATGTCGCGCGCGACGTCAACACGCTCTACGCCGCGGCCAAGCGGACGATGGACCGGCGCGACTACCTGCAAGCCGCAAAGCTGTTCGACGAAGTCGAGCGGCAGCATCCTTATTCGGTGTGGGCGCGCCGGGCGCAGATCATGAGCGCGTTCAATTATTATCTTGCGCAAAAATATACCGACTCGATCAGCTCGGCCCAGCGGTTCCTGACCATCCACCCGGGCAATTCCGAAGCGCCCTACGCCCATTATCTGGTGGCGATGAGCTATTACCAGCAGATCGCCGACGTCACCCGCGATCAGGCGATCACCCAACAGGCGTCGGATTCGTTCGGCGAGCTCATCCGGCGTTATCCCGACAGCCGGTACGCCTCGGACGCACGGCTCAAGCTCGATCTCATCAACGACCATTTGGCCGGCAAGGAAATGGAAGTCGGCCGCTTCTACGAGCGCTCGGGCAACTGGCTAGCGGCGAGCCTGCGCTTCCGCGAGGTGGTCGACAAATATCAGACCAGCAGCCACGCGCCGGAGGCGCTCGAGCGGCTGGTCGAATCCTATCTCACGCTGGGCACTCCGGCCGAGGCGTACAAAACGGCGGCGGTGCTCGGCAAGAATTACGCCGGGTCCTACTGGTACCGGCAATCGCTGCGGCTGTTGCTCGACTATGAGAAGAAGCACCCCAAGCAGGCATCCTGGTCGCAATAATGCCTGAGCGGCGGGCCGTCGCATGCTGAAGCAGCTCGCCGTCCATAACATCGTGCTGGTCGAACGGCTCGAACTGGAGTTCGAGCCGGGGCTCGGCGTGCTGACCGGCGAGACCGGTGCGGGCAAATCGATCTTGCTCGACGCGCTCGGTCTGGCGCTCGGCGCCCGTGCCGATAGCGGGCTGGTGCGATCGGGCCAGGACCAGGCCGCGGTCTCCGCCGAACTCGATCTCCCCGCCGATCACCCGGTGCACGATCTGCTGCGCGACCAGGGCATAGTGATCGAACCGGGCGAGCCGCTGATTGTTCGCCGCACGCTCAAGAGCGACGGTGGCAGCCGCGGTTTCATCGGGGCGACGGCGGTGGCGGCGGGGCTGATGCGCGAGCTCGGCAGCTTGCTGGCCGAAATCCACGGCCAGCATGACGATCGCGGCTTGCTCAACCCCAAGGGTCATCGCGACCTGCTCGACGCCTTCGGTGGGCTCGACGCGAGTCCGGTCATTGAGGCATGGACCGAGGTCACGCGGATCGAGGCCGAGCTGGAGCAGGCGCGCGCCGAAGCCGCCGCCGCCGAACGGGATCGCGACTATCTCGAACATGCCGCTGACGAGATCGAGCGGTTCGCGCCCGAGGAAGGCGAGGAGACGCGCCTCGCCGAGGAGCGAACGGCGATGCAGGCCGGCGTGAAGGCTGGAGAGTCGCTGACCGGGCTCGACGAGTTGCTCGGCGGGTCGGACGGCGCGCTCGCGGCGTTGCGCCAGGCGGCGCGGCGGATCGAACGCGGCGCGGCCGACCATCCCTTGCTTGGCGAAGCGCTGGCGGCGCTCGACCGGTCGGTGATCGAAGCGAGCGAGGCGGAGGACAAGATCGCGCGGGCGGCCGATGCCTTGGCGTTCGATCCGGCCCGGCTCGAGCAGGCCGAAGCGCGATTGTTCGATATCCGAGCGCTTGCCCGTAAGCATCGGGTCGAAGCGGATGCCCTGGCGGCCCTGGGGATGCAAATGCGCCAGCAACTGACGGCGATCGAAGCCGGCACCGAACGGATCGCCGAGCTCGATCAGCAACTCAGCGGTGCGCGCGAAGCTTATTCGGCGGCGGCCGAGGCGTTGAGCCACGGCCGGCGCGAAGCGGCCGCGCGTCTCGACGCGGCAGTCGCTGCCGAGCTCGCGCCACTAAAGCTAGATGCCGCGCGGTTTCGCACCGCCATCGCGCCTGCCGAAGCCGGTCCGAGCGGCACCGATCGCGTCGAGTTCGAGGTTTCGACCAATCCCGGCGCGCCGTTCGGGCCGCTGACCCGGATCGCGTCGGGTGGCGAGCTGTCGCGCTTCATCCTCGCGCTCAAGGTCGCGCTGGCCGAGGCCGGGACGGCGGCGACGATGATCTTCGACGAGGTCGATCGCGGAGTCGGCGGCGCCGTCGCCAGCGCGATCGGCGAGCGGCTCGCGCGTCTGGCCGAGAATTCGCAGGTGCTGGTCGTCACCCATAGCCCCCAGGTCGCGGCGCGCGCCTCGCACCACTATCGGATCGAGAAGGCGCACGGTCCCGATGGCACGCGCACGACGGTCCGCCGGCTGAATGCGAGCGAACGCCGCGAAGAGATCGCGCGGATGCTGTCGGGCACGTCGGTCACTGACGAGGCGCGAGCGCAGGCGGCGCGGCTGCTCGACGCGGCATGACGGCGTACGTCGCGCTGTTGCGGGCGGTGAACGTCGGCGGCCGCAAGCTCGTCATGGCCGAACTCAAGGCCGTTGCGGACAAGCTCGGGTTCGACGGCGCGCGAACCTATATCGCCAGCGGCAATCTGCTGTTCACCAGCTCCGACAGCGAGAGCAACGTAAAAAGTGCGCTCGAAGCGGCGCTGATCGATCATATGGGAAAGACGGTCGGCGTGATGGTCCGTACGGCGAAAAAAATGGCCGCGGTCGCCAAGGCCAATCCGTTCGCTAGTGAGCCCGGGAGCAGAGTCGTGGCGATCTTTCTCGACGAAGCGCCGCCGGCGGACGCCGCGCAAATGGCGAAGAATGTCGCGGACGAGCGGATAGCGCTCGGAACGCGTGAGATTTATGTGCATTACCCGAGCGGGCAGGGCCAGTCGAAGCTGAGGATTCCGGCGGCGACGGCGGGCACTGCGCGCAACATGAACACGGTCGAGAAGCTCGCCGAGCTGGCGGAGGAGATGGCATGAGTAAAGAGCGTCCGATTCCACTCGAATTCGAAGGCGAACAGCTCGAACATGTGTTCGTCGGTCGGCGTGATGGGCAAGCACGCCCGACGGTGATGCTGATCCCGTCGGTGATGGGCGTCTCCGATCTCGAAATCGGCTTCGGCCGCCAATTGGTCGAGCTCGGCTACAATGGTTTTGTCGCCGACGTCTTCGGCAAGAAATTCCGCGGCAGCCCGCGCGACACGATGTTCGGCGAATTGACCCGGCTCAAGTCCGATCGCGCCGCGCTTCGCCGCCGGCTGTTGGCTGTGCTCGACCAGGCCAAAGGCCTCGACGAAGTCGAATCGGGCAGCCTCGTCGTCGCCGGTTACTGTTTCGGTGGCTTGTGCGCGCTGGACGTCGCGCGGAGCGGCGTCGACATCGCCGCCGCGGCCAGCTTCCATGGCCTGTTCGATCCGCCCGGCCTCCCCGAAGAAAAGATCAAGGCCAAGGTCGTCGCCTTCCACGGCTGGGACGATCCGATGGTCCCGCCCGAGGCCGTCGTCGCGCTCGGCCAGGAGCTGACCGCGGGCGGCTCGGACTGGCAGATCCACGCCTATGGCCATGTCGGGCACGGTTTCACCAACCCGCATGCCGCGTCGCTGCAGATCGATGGCGTCGCCTACAATGCGCTCGCCGCCGAGCGGTCGTGGACCAGCTTCATCAGCCTGCTCGAGGAATTGTTCGGTTAGTCCTCTCCCGCATGCGGGAAAGGGTTGGGTGAGGGTCTTTTCCCTTCTAATGCACGACTGATGGCTGAACGTTCCGGTTCAAAGGCAAACCCTCACCCCGGCCCTCTCCCGCAGGCGGGAGAGGGAGCGTTGACCGAAGCCGAGGCGGCCAACCGCCTGATGCGGCTGGCGAAGGAGATCGCGCGGCACGACAAGCTCTATCACGACCAGGACGCGCCGGAGATTTCTGACGCCGATTACGATGCGCTGGTCCGTGAGAATCGCGCGCTTGAGGAGCGTTTCCCCGAGCTGGTGCGGCCGGACTCGCCATCGAAGCGATTGGGCGCAGCGCCGGCGACCTCGGGTCTCGCCAAAGTCGCCCACGCGCGGCCCATGCTCAGCCTCGACAATGCGTTTTCGGCCGAGGAAGTCGGCGAGTTCGTCGCGCGGATCCGGCGCTTTCTCAATCTCCAGGCGGACGCGGCGGTGGTGATGACCGCCGAGCCCAAGATCGATGGGCTGAGCTGCTCGCTGCGTTTCGAGAAGGGCGAATTGGTGCTGGCGGCGACGCGCGGCGACGGCGCGGTTGGCGAGGACGTCACCGCCAATGCGCGGACGATCACCGACATTCCGCAGTGCATCGCGGGCGCGCCCGAAATCCTCGAAGTGCGCGGCGAAGTGTATATGTCCAAGGCCGACTTCGAGGCGCTGAACGAGCGGCAGGAGGCGGCCGGCGGCAAGGTCTTCGCCAATCCGCGCAACGGCGCGGCCGGCTCGCTTCGCCAGAAGGATCCATCGGTCACCGCCGCGCGGCCGCTGCGGTTCCTCGCCCATGGCTGGGGGGAGCTCAGTGCGCCACTTGGCGAGACACAATATGAAGCGATGAAGCGGATCGAAGGCTTCGGCATTCCGGTTTCCGACCTGCTCGTCCGCTGCACCGACCTCGACGCGATGCTCGCTCATTATCGCAAGATCGAGCATGCCCGCGCCGATCTGCCGTTCGACATCGACGGCGTCGTCTACAAGGTCGATCGGCTCGACCTGCAGGAGCGGCTCGGCTTCGTCGCCCGCGCGCCGCGCTGGGGCCTCGCGCACAAATTTCCGGCCGAGAAGGCCGAGACCACGCTCGAGGCAATCGACATCCAGGTCGGCCGCACCGGCAAGCTGACCCCCGTCGGGCGGTTGAAACCCGTCGGCGTCGGCGGCGTGATCGTGCAAAACGTCACGCTCCACAATCGCGATGAGATCGAACGGCTCGGGCTGCGCATCGGCGACCGGGTGCGCATCCAGCGCGCCGGCGACGTCATCCCGCAGGTGGTCGAGAATCTGACCCGCGACGAACCGCGCGAGCCGTACGTCTTCGCCGACCATTGCCCCGAGTGTCAGTCCGAGGCGGTTGCCGAGGAGGGCGAGGTCGATGTTCGTTGCACCGGGGGGCTGATCTGCCCGGCGCAGCGCTCCGAGCGGTTGCGCCATTTCGTCTCGCGCGGTGCGCTCGACATCGAGGGGCTGGGCGAGAAGTCGATTCTCGAGTTCATCGACTTGGGTTGGCTCCACTCGCCCGCCGACATCTTCCGCCTGCGTAACCACCGCGCCGAGTTGCTCGGCCGCGAGGGCTGGAAGGAAAAATCGGTCGACAATCTGTTCGCCGCGATAGAGGCCAAGCGGGCTCCGGACGGGCCGCGCTTTCTGTTCGGACTCGGCATCCGCCACGTCGGGATTGTCACGGCGAAGGACCTGCTCAAATGCTTCGGGACGATCGAGGAATTGCGCTGCGTCGCGACCTCGGAAGCGGCTCAGGCGGAGCTTGCGGCTGTCGAAGGTGTCGGACCCGTCGTCGCCGAGGCCTTGGTCGATTTCTTCCATGAGGCGCACAACCGCGCGGCGCTCGACGATTTGCTCGCGGAAGTGACGCCCAAACCGTTCGTCAGCGATGCGAAACAGACCGAATGGACCGGCAAGACCATCGTCTTCACCGGCAGCCTCGAAACGATGAGCCGCGACGAGGCCAAGGCCCAGGCCGAGCGCCTCGGCGCGCGCGCGGCCGGCTCGGTCAGCGCGAAAACGGATTTGGTGGTGGCAGGGCCAGGCGCAGGGTCCAAGCTGAAGAAGGCCGCGGAGCTCGGCGTGCGGGTGATCGACGAGGCCGAATGGGCAGAGATTGTGGCGGGGGCGTGAGTTCAGCCTTAGAGCAAGTGCTTAATTCGATCTGGCGCGCGCCACTGCTTCGTGGCTCTCGCGACGGCGAGTCTCGCGAAGCCCCTTGCATCTTCGATCTGGCCTTGTTGCTCTCGCAGTGTGGCAAGGGCAGCAAGCACCATCGGCATAGCTTTGCTTGCAATTTCAGGCGTTGCTGTCGCCACAAACGACATCATCTTTTCAAATTGCTGATTTGACCGCGCCTGGAAGACCTCGGCGGCGTCGCTCGCAGCGCTCTTCATGGAGGCGACATCGTCGGCGTAGTCCCACCATTTGTCGTGCTCGTCTGGCGATAGCCTATCTCGCATAAGACAGTCTATCTCTTTGACTTTACGTGCGGATTCAATCGCAGGTTCAGGCAAAAGCGCGAGCGGCCGAACTCCCAAATTGATGGCGAATCGGCCGCCCCACCGGGAGCCTTGGAGATTCGCGGCTAGAACGAAGTCGCCCACGGACTTGCGGAAATGCCGGCCTGAACCTTTAAAGCCTTCAGCGCGGATAATGGGCGCGAGAATATCCCGCCAACAGTCCTCAATGACAATTCTTCTTCTTCCAGAGTCATTTGCCGATCGCATCTCGATATCATTGGACTTGCCGAATAATTGCCCGAGCCAGCTCTTCATGATGGCAACTCCAACACCAGAACGCACCACTCTCCTTCGCCCCGCTCAACTACTTTCATCCCCTCCGCCTCATAGGCGGCGATGACGGCGCCGGCTTGTGTGTCGAGCAGGCCGGCGAGGATGGTCGTGCCCCTTGGTGCGAGGGCTTTCGCGAAGTCCTCTGCGAGCTCGATCAGTGGCCCCGCCAGAATGTTGGCGATGATCAGGTCGAACGGGGCGCGGGCGGTGAGCAACGGCGAATCCATGCCGTCGGCAACCGCGAGCAGCAGTTCCCCCTCGCCATGGCCAAGCTTCACATGATTGATCGCCGCATTGTCGCGGGCAACCTCGATCGCGACCGGATCGATGTCGGCGGCGACGCATTTTGCCTGAGGCCACAATGACATAGCAGCGAAGGCGAGCAAACCGGTACCCGTTCCAACGTCCACAACATTTGCGAATAAAAAATCGTTGCTTTCCAGCAAATCAAGCGCTTGGAGGCATCCCGCCGTTGTCGCATGCTGGCCCGTCCCGAACGCGAGGCTGGCGTCGATCTCGAAGTTGATCGCGTCGGGACCGGGCGCGTGGGTCGGGGTATGGACGAAGAAACGGCCGGCGCGGATCGGCTGTAATCCCGACTGGCTCATGGTCACCCAATCGGCTTCGCCGAGCTGTTCGAGGAGCGGTGTTCCGCTGCCGAGGCTGACGAGCAGCGCGATGTCGTCAAGCGTCGGGTGCCGGTCGAAGTAAGCATGGATCAGCCAGTCGTCGGGCTTCGCCGGGTCCGGTTCATCGGCGACCAGCACCGGGGGATCGGCGGCGTCCGCGAAAGCATCGGTATCGGCGATGGCCTCGGCTTCCGCGCGACTGCACGGGAGGGTCACCCGAAAGCTCACAAATCCTCCCCGGAACGGGGAGGGGGACCGCCGAAGGCGGTGGAGGGGGCCCACGGTCGTTGCGGCGCTCCATGATGGGCCCCCACCACCATTTCGCTTCGCTTCATGGTCCCCCTCCCCGTGCCGGGGAGGATTGTTCTTTCGCCAACCTCGCATCGAGCGCGGCGCGGCCGTTGGCGGCGTATGCGGCACATTGGCCGGGCCCGATCAGCGGCGCCTTGCCATCGAGCCGGTCGATGAAGTTGCTCGCGCCCGGGTGGGGCGTGATCAACAGGTCGCAGCGCATCCGCCCGATGAATTTCAGGCTCTCGCGGAACGCGCGGACATAGGCCTTGTGATCGGAGAAGCGGTAGCCGTCGGCGGACACCGCGCCGACGCTGTCGGCATAGACGACGTTCACGCAGCGCTTGTCTTCGCACGAGCGCCACGTCCAGCTGGTGCTGCCTGGTGCGTGGCCGGGTGTTGCCCAGGAAGTCAGCCGCATCCCACCCTGGAAAACGTCGAAGCCGTCCCGCAGCATGATCCCGACGTTCGCCGCCGGGAATGGCGCGATGCTGCCAAATTGCGGGTCGTTCTTGTCCAGCGTGCCGGTCTGCAGCTGCACATAGGCCGACGGCATCGCCATGAGCGTGGCGCCGGTCCGCTTTTGCAGCTCGGCGATCCCCCCGACATGGTCGTAATGTTCGTGGCTGGCGCCGATCAGCTTGACGTCGGACAGCTTGAACCCGAGCCGCTCGATATTCGCAGCGATCGATGGCGCGGCTTCGGCGGTCGCCGCATCGAGCAGCACATGGCCCCGCGGCGAGGTGATCAGCAGCACGGTGATGCCGCAGGTGCCGACGTCATGGATATTGGCGAAGACATGCAGTGGCGGGGCGAGGTCGCTGAAGCCGTCCTTCCCAGCGCAGGCCGTCCGCCATTCCGCGACGCTGGCCGGGCCGCTCGCCGCCACAGCGGCGGCGATGGTCAGGCTAACGAACATAGCTCGCGCCGTTGACGTCGATCACGCTGCCGGTGGCCGACGCCGGCGCCTCGGTCGCGAACCAGCGAATCGTCTCGGCGACTTCGTCGGTCGTGGCGACACGGGCGAGCGGAATGTCGGCGACGATCTTCGCGCCGCCGCGGCCGGCCAGATATTCCTCGGTCATTTCCGACGCGGTGAAGCCGGGCGCGACCGCGAAGCACAGGATCCCCTCGGCGGCATAGCCGCGCGCGATCGTCCGCGTCATCGCGACCATCGCGCCTTTCGACGCGGCGTAATGCCAGTGCTGGGGCGAATCGCCGCGGAAGGCGGCGCGGCTCGCGACGTTCACAATGCGCCCGGAAATTCCAAGGTCGAGGAAGTGCGAAACGGCGAGCTTCGACAGGTCCGCGGAGGCCTGGAGGTTGATCGTCATCGTCCGCGCCCAGGCCGCGTGCCATTCGTCGTCCGGCGCGTTGTCGGGCACCGCCTCGTAAATGCCGGCGTTGTTGATGAGTACGTCGATCCGGCCGTTGAGCTCGTCAAGCGCGGTATCCCACAGCTTGCGCGGAGAGGCCGGGTCGGAAAGGTCGCCCGCGATCAGCTCAACATTGCCCTGGGTCGAATGCCCGCGGATGTTGTGGCCACGGGTCTTGAGCAGGGTGTAGGCTGCGGCCCCGATACCGCGGCTCGCTCCGGTGATCAGAATGTTCATCGGGCCGCTCTGTCATTGGAAGCGCAGCGAAGCAATCCAGTCTGGATTGCCGCGTCGCGCAGCCGGTCCTCGGGCTGGCGTAGCCAGACCCGGGGGCTCCTCGCACTGACGGGTGCGGTTTAAGCGGCGATGCCGCTGACGAACGCCTTGGCGGTCGACTTGAAATTGGCGATCTGCTCGGAGAAGCGGCCGAAGCCCTGTTCGACCTCGTCAATGTCCTTGGCGACATTTTCGGTGTCGCTGCGGATCGCGGCGATGGTCGAGCTCATCGAGTCGGCGGCGAGCGCGGTCTCGTCGACCGCGGCGGTGATCATGGTCACGGTCTGGGCCTGAAGTTCCATCGCCTGGCGGATGCGGTCGGCGGACGACTGAACTTCCTCGACGGTGCCCTGGATCGAACTGTTGGCGTCGACTGTCTCGCGGGTCGCCTGCTGGATGGCGGTAATCTTGGCGGTGATATCGTCGGTCGCCCGCGCGGTTTGCGAGGCGAGGCTCTTCACTTCCTGGGCAACGACCGCGAAGCCGCGACCGGCATCGCCCGCGCGGGCCGCTTCGATGGTCGCGTTGAGCGCGAGCAAATTGGTCTGGCCGGCGATGTCGCGGATGAGGCTGAGGATCGATTCGATCGCCTCGACGTGCGCGCTGAGCGCCTGGCTGACCTTCACCGCCTGGCTCGATTGTTCGCCGGCGCGGGTGGCGACGCCTGCCGCGACTTCGACTTCGGAACGGGCGTCCTCGATCGCGCGGATCAGGCCGGCGGCGGTCTGCGCCGCTTCGCGCATCGCAACCGCCGACTGTTCGGCGGCGGCGGCGACTTCGCTGGTCTTGCCGAGCATGCCGCGAGCCGAGGCGGCGGTGGCGTGGGTGCGGTCGGTCAGCGCCTTCGACTGGTCGGTGCTGGCGCGGACCAGCTCGGCGACTCGGCGCTCGAATTGGTCGCTTTCATTGCCGCGCTGGTCGGCGGCCTCGATCGCTTCGAGCATCGCGACCTGGGCGAGGATGATGTCGGTTTCGAAGCTGGTCAGCCGCTGGAAGGCGGCGATGGATTGCCTGAGCGCCGCTTGGTCGCTGGCGAAACGCGCTAGCATCTGCTCGATGATCCGGGTGATCAGCTGGTCGCGGGCGGCGATATAGGCCGGCACCGACATCTTCTCGCGATAGATGCGGCGGCCATATTCGGCGACGTTCTGGACCCAGGTCGCATCGACCGTGCCGCTGTAATGAGAGTGGACGCGCTCGGCGGCCTCGGGGCCGAATTGGCTGCGGACCTCGGCCTCGATGATGTCGCCGGCGTCCTGCCACAGGCCGTGGACGTCGCGCTCGAGCGACCCGTCGGGATTGTACGCCTGAAGCCGAGCGCTCACCTGCTCGTCGGTCAGCCGCTGCAACTGCCCAGTGTCGCCACCCATCGATATGTCTCCGTAACCTGCTCTCGCGCTCCCTTCGGGAACGCCGTCAAATGCTCTTGCCGGACAATGGTTAAGACGGGGTTAGGCGGGGCCCGGAAATCTTGCCTCCGCCGGACCAGCGCCTTAAGCGGGCGCCAAGGCGCGGACCCTCGCGTCGCCCGGTCGCTCAAACAGGCGTCGCTCAAACAGAAAGCCGGAGGCTCAATGGCCGCCACCAAAACCAGACCATTGTCACCGCACCTCAGCATCTGGCGCTGGGGCCCGCACATGGCCGTCTCGATCCTGCACCGGGTGACTGGTGGCGGGCTTTCGATAGTCGGACTCGCAGTCCTCACCTGGTGGTTGGCGGCCGCCGCCGGCGGACCAGCGTCCTATGCGACCTTCACCAAGGTCATCACCAGCCCGATCGGTCTGATCGTCCTCGTCGGCCTGACCTGGGCATTTTTTCAGCATTTGCTGTCGGGCATCCGCCATCTGGCGATGGATACCGGCGCGGCGTTTGAGCTTGGCGCCAACAAGATGTTCGCGATCCTGACGATCGTTGGTTCGGTCGCGCTGACCGCCGTCGTATGGGCCTATCTGCTGGGAGTCCTGATATGAGCGTCGGCGAAAGCGCGACGCCGCTGGGCCGCGTCCGCGGGCTTGGGTCGGCGCGCGAGGGCGGCGAACATTGGCTGATCGAGCGGGTGACCAGCATCGCGCTGCTTCTCCTTGGCACCTGGCTGATTGCTTCGCTGCTGATCCTTCCGAAACTCGATCTGCGGACGGTCCTCGAATGGCTCCACGCGCCGAGCGCGGCGGTGCCGATGGCGCTGCTGATCGTCATCGCCTTCAAGCACGCGCTCGACGGGCTGAAGGTCGTGGTCGACGATTACGTCCACGAGCCGGGCAATAATTTCGCTCTGAACACCTTGTTGCTGTTCCTCGCCGTCGGCGGCGGCGCATTGGCGCTGTTCGCGCTTGCCCGGATCGCGTTTGGAGTGGCCGGTTGAGCGCCTACAAAATCATCGACCACAGCTATGACGTCGTCGTCGTCGGCGCCGGCGGAGCCGGCTTGCGCGCGACCATGGGGGCGGCCGAGCAGGGACTGAAGACCGCCTGCATCACCAAGGTCTTCCCGACCCGCAGCCATACTGTCGCGGCGCAGGGCGGGATTGCCGCCGCGCTCGGCAACATGGGCCCGGACCATTGGACCTGGCACATGTACGACACGGTCAAGGGCTCCGACTGGCTCGGAGACCAGGACGCAATCGAATATATGGTGCGTGAAGCGCCCGCGGCGGTGATCGAGCTCGAGCATGCGGGCCTGCCATTCAGCCGCACCGCCGAGGGCAAGATCTACCAGCGGGCATTCGGCGGGATGACCCAGGACATGGGCGAAGGCCCGCCGGCGCAGCGGACCTGCGCCGCCGCCGACCGCACCGGCCATGCGATGCTCCACACGCTCTACCAACAGAGCCTCAAGCACGACGCCGACTTCTTCATCGAATATTTCGCGATCGATTTGATCATGCAGGACGGTGTGTGCCGCGGCGTGGTTGCCTTGTGCCTCGACGACGGGTCGATCCACCGCTTCCGCAGCCAAGCGGTGGTGCTGGCGACGGGCGGCTACGGCAAAGTCTATTTCACCGCGACCTCGGCCCACACCTGCACCGGCGACGGCAATGCGATGGTCTTGAGGGCCGGCTTGCCGCTCCAGGACATGGAGTTCGTCCAGTTCCACCCGACCGGAATCTACGGCGCGGGCGTGCTGATCACTGAAGGCGCACGCGGCGAGGGCGGGTACCTCACCAACTCCGAGGGCGAGCGGTTCATGGAGCGCTATGCGCCCCACGCCAAGGACCTCGCCAGCCGCGACGTCGTGTCACGCTCGATGGCGATGGAAATCCGCGAAGGCCGCGGCGTCGGCGAGCAGAAGGACCATATCTTCCTTCATCTCGACCATATCGACCCGAAGATCCTGCACGAACGGCTGCCGGGGATCACCGAGACCGCCAAGACCTTCTCGAACGTCGATCTGACCCGCCAGCCGATCCCGGTCGCACCGACGGTCCACTATTCAATGGGCGGAATCCCGACCAATTATCATGGCGAAGTCGTGACCCTGAAGGACGGCAATCCCGATGCGATCGTACCCGGCCTGTTCGCGGTCGGCGAAGCGGCGTGCGTCAGCGTTCACGGCGCCAATCGCCTCGGCTCGAACAGCCTGATCGACCTCGTCGTGTTCGGCCGCGCCGCCGGCAAGCGCCTCGGCGAGGTGATCAAGCCGGACGCGTTGCAGGACGAACTGCCCGAAAATGCCGCGGAACTCGCGCTCGGCCGGCTCGACAAATTCCGCCACGCCGAGGGTGGCAGCCCGACGGCCGAAATCCGGCTCGAGATGCAGCGCGTGATGCAGTCCGATTGCGCGGTGTTCCGCACCGACCGCACGCTCGCTGAGGGGGTGTCGAAGATCGACAAGGCCTATCAACGCATGGCCGACGTCCACGTCACCGACCGCAGCCTGATCTGGAACACCGACCTCATCGAAACGCTCGAGCTCGACAATCTGCTCGCCCAGGCGGTGGTCACCATGCACAGCGCCGCCAACCGCAAGGAAAGCCGCGGCGCGCACATGCAGGAAGACTATCCCGAGCGCGACGACAAGAAGTGGATGAAGCACACGATTGCGTGGCTGGACGGCTGGGGCGGTAAGGGCGGCGGGGTGAAGATCGATTACCGCCCGGTCCACGAATATACGCTGACCAAGGACGTCCAATACATCAAACCCAAGCCGAGGGTTTATTGAAAGGCGAAGATTTCCTGGCTGCCGGGGTGGCCTTGCTCGGTGTGTTAGTGACCGCGGGCTTTGGCTTGTATTGGAATTTCCGAAGCGCGAAGGCGAACCGGAAACAACCGTTTCTGCTCAAGCAGCTCGACCTTTGCCACGACGTGTCACTTACGGCGGCCAGGCTAGCGACAGTCCGGGGAAAGGACGACTGGGACGCGGCGCGGCAACGCTTCCTGGAATTGTATTGGGGTCCCTTATCAATCGTGGAAGACCGCGACGTGAAAGCGGCCATGGAGAATTTTGGTCATGAGCTTCACGCGCTAAATTACCCTCCCATTTTGCCTGCTGCGCGCCTGGAGCAACCTGCCTATCGCCTCGCGAGAGCGGTACGAGTTTTGCTGCTGAACAGCTGGAGCATTCAAAGCCTCGATCGCGTGCTCGAAGAGCGCGACGGCTAGAAATCCACCTTGTCGTAATGCGCGGGCGGGACGATTACCTCCATCCGCTCGCCGAGCAGGGGCCGGAAGCAGGGGCGCGACTTCATCACCGCGTACCAGTCCTTGGTCTGCTTGTGCCCGCGCCAGTCGAGCGCGCCGAGATAATCGATCACGCTCAAATGCGCCGCGGCGGTGAAATCGGCGAGGCTTAAGCCCGGCCCCGCCAGCCAACGGCGGTGATCGAGCAGATAGTCGATGTAATCGAGATGCTCGGAAGCGACCCGCATCGCCTCGCGCAGCACGCGCGTGTCCGGAGACTCACGCGTCACCAGGCGCTTCCTCATCCGCTCGTTGAGCAAGGGCTCGACCGCCTCGCGATACAGTTTGATGTCGAACCATTCGACCATCCGCCGGATTTCGGCGCGGAGCTGGGCGTTGCCGTGAATCATCGGCATGCGATCGACCGTCTCGTCGAAATATTCGACGATCGGCTGCGAGCCGATGAGGGTGACGCCCTGATCGGGCTCGACCATCACCGGCGTCTCGCCCGCCGGATTCAGGTCGATGAATTCGTCGCGCTTTTCCCACGGATTCTCGCGCACCAGCTCATGGCCGACGGCTTTCTCGGCGAGGACCAGCCGGACCTTGCGCGAAAACGGGCACAACGGGAACTGGAAGAGCTGCCACATAAGGGAGAAGCTTTAGCGCTGGTTGAGGTTGCCACAACCCATCGTCATTCCAGCGAAGGCGGGAATCCCGCTTTTCTTTAAAGGCATGCGCGAAGGGAGCGGGACCCCAGCTTTCGCGGGGGGCGACGGCTTGGCGGTTCAGCGCTGCGGGTAAGTCGGGTCGGGCATATTTGCCGCGGCGCGCTCGATCGACTTCTTGGCCTCGTGCAGGCTTTGCATCACCTCGGGCAGGGCCTGGTTCAGAGCGGTCACGCCGCGGTGCATCGTCGGCCCGACCTGGGCGATTTGCCGCTGTAAATTGCGGTCGAAGTTCGGATCGTCACGGCGGGCCATGTCGCGGACCGTCAGGTTTTTCTCCTGCGGGCTGGCCTCGCGCCCTTCGATCGCCGCCTCGACGTCGCCGACCTTCACGTTGAGGAAGGCGTTGGACAGTGCCTGCATAACGTTGGTCAAGCGCTGGGCGGTCGCGGGATCGGTCAGCTGCGGCGGCAGTTGCGGTGGCGGCGCAGCCATGGCGGGACCCGCGATCACCAGCAATGGGATCAGTGCAAGGTGGGTGCGCATGGCCCTAATTCTCCTGCCGGGCAGCTTAGCGCAAGCTGAACGCCAGATGAAATCAGCGCATCGTCAGCCAGGCGAGGGCGGCCGCGCCGGCCACGATCCGATACCAGGCGAACGGCGCGAAGCCGTGGCGCGAGATGTAGTGGACGAACGCCCTTACCACGACAATCGCGACCATGAAGCTGACGACGAAGCCGACGGCGACCGTGCCGAAGCCGACTCCGCTGGCGCCGGCGAACAGTTCGTCGTGGTGGCGCGCGATTTCGAGCGTGGTCGACCCGAGCATCGTCGGGATCGCGAGGAAGAAGCTGAACTCGGCGGCGGTGCGCCGCTCGACCCCGAGCGAGAGGCCGCCCATGATTGTCGCACCCGAACGGCTGACCCCCGGAACCATCGCAAGGCACTGGATAAGGCCGATGCCGACCACGCGCCCGAGCGGCATTTCCGCGACTCCAACGATCTCTCCCGGCTTGGCGAATTTCTCGATCACCAGGATCGCGATGCCCCCGACGATGAAGGCGATCGCGACCACCATCGGCTTGCCGAGCAACGCCTCGATGTTCTTGATCAGCAGCAGGCCGAGGATGGCCGAGGGCAGAAAACCGAGGAGGATGTTGCGGACGAAGCGCCACGACATCTTCTGGCCTTTGAACAGGCCTTCGAGCACCGCCCAGAAGGTGCGCCAGTAGAGGACGACGATCGCCAGGATGGCGCCCAGCTGGATGATGACGTTGAACGCATCCCATTTCGCCGAATCATAGCCCAGCAACTCGGTGGCGAGGATCAAATGCCCGGTCGACGACACGGGCAGGAATTCGGTGACGCCCTCGACGATGCCGAGGATGATGGCGATGATCAGGACCGGCACGTCAACTGGTCGTCGTCAGCTTGGCGGGCCGCGCGGCGAACTTGCCGCCTTTGCGGAAGCGGCTGAGCCATTCGTCGCCGACCGCGGCGAGCGGCGCCGGCTTGATCCCGAACGCCTCGAGACCAAGCGCGCCTTTGGACACCACATTGTCTTTGCTCAGCATTAGCCACTGGTCGCGGGTCAACGGCGCCCCGGGCAGCCAGCCGAAGCGCGACATCACGCTGCCGAACACGTCGGGCAGTTCGACCAGATCGGGGGTCTGGCCGGTAACCCCGAGGATCGCTTCGTGCAGCGCCTTCATGCTCAGCACCTGCGGCCCGCCGATTTCGTAAATCTTGCCGCCATATTTTTGCGGCTCGATGGCGGCTGTGGCGATCGCCTGGGCGAGGTCGCGGACGTACACCGGCTGGAAATTCCGCTTGGCGGCGATGATCGGGAGGAACGACGCCTGGGCCATCGACGCGAAGCGGTTGGTCAGCTTGTCCTCGGGCCCGAACACCAGTGACGGGCGGACGATGGTCGCGGTCTTGAACGCCTTGCGCACCGCGGCCTCGCCCTCGCCTTTGGTCCGGCCGTAGTTCGACGGCGAATCGGCGTCGGCGCCGATCGCCGAAATATGCACCAGCGCCTCGGCCCCGGCCTTTTTCGCGGCCTCGGCGATCTGCCGCGCGCCATCGACATGCACGGCCTGCATCGTTTTACCGAACGCCCCGACCAGATTGATGACGGCGCTCGCCCCGCGGACCGCGCTGCGGACGCTGTCCTTGTTAGTGAGGTCGGCCTGGACGAACCCAAACTGCCCGACCTGGGCCAGCGGCTGGATGAAATAGTCGCGGCGCGGGTCGCGCGAAGCGATGCGCACCCGGACTCCGCTACGTAGCAGGCATTCGGTGACGTAGCGGCCGATGAAACCGGCGCCGCCGAACACCGTCACAAGCTCTTCGAAGCGTTCGACCATCGCGCTGCCCTAGCGCCGCCGCCGCGGCGTTGACAAGGCGCGCTCGCCGCCTTTAAGCGCGCCGCCTACCTCTTACATTCTGATCCCGTGCCCAGGTGGCGGAATTGGTAGACGCACCAGCTTCAGGTGCTGGCGCTCGCAAGGGCGTGGAGGTTCGAGTCCTCTCCTGGGCACCATACTAAGCTAAGCCATTCGGCGGCTTAGAAATCTCTGGAAAATAAGGGCTTTCCTACAAGTGACTGCTACAAATGTGACAGTCAGGATGTCCGATATGTGTTCCTATCTCAGACCCCGAAATGGCGGCGTCTATTACACTCGCATGGTCGTTCCGCCCCGGCTCAGGCCCATCATCGGCAAGAGCGATTTAGGCCGGTCCCTCGGTACAAAAGATCGAGCGGAGGCCAAGCGGCTGTTGCCCGCGTGGCTGGAGGAAGCTCAGTCCACCATTGCCGCTGCCGAGCGAGAGCTTGCCCGAATGCAGGCTGGTCCCGCCG
>DATFUB010000020.1:0-15572 GCA_035261225.1 Sphingomicrobium sp. | reverse complement strand
GGGTCTGGCGGTCCCAGTGGAGCCCGATGCCGGGCTTCCGGACGCGGTCGTGGTGCCGGAACCGGTGCCCGCGGCGGACCCTGCACCGTCGGCGCGCGAGCCCGCCTGAACTGACCGGGGCCGCGTCTCGCAAGGGGCGCGGCCGACGGCCAGATTCGGCGAAAGTTCACAAAGTTCACGGTAATACGCGCGTGCGCGCGAAGCTCCCCCCGATGTTCGCGTTTCGAACAGGCGCCGCCGGACTTGCCGGCGGCTGGTTGGAGACTCGGTCTGGCGCATCGGCCAGCGTGAAGCAGGCGAAATCCTATTAGGGAAGGGTTTTCCGGGCGGGCCCGGCTAAGGCGGCACCCGAGGAGACGAACGATGAGCGACCAGGATTATGTCTACGACGAAGCGAGCGGCGAGTGGGTGCCGGCCAGCGCCGCCGCTGCGGCCGAGCCGCAAACGGCGACCGAGGTGCGCGATTCGGTCGGCAACCTCCTGGCCGACGGCGACCAGGTGACCCTGATCAAGGATCTGACGGTCAAGGGCGCGGGACAGACGCTGAAGCGCGGGACGCTGATCAAGTCGATCCGGCTCCCAAATCCTGACGAAGGCCGCGACCCTCAGGAAATCGACTGCAAATATGAGGGGATCAAGGGGCTGGTGCTAAGGGCGGAATTCGTCCGCAAACGCTGAGCGGATGAGCGACGTTCGAATCCTGGTCGATGCCGACGCCTGTCCGGTCAAGGACGAGATCTACAAGGTCGCGTGGCGGCGCGACGTGTCCGTGACGGTGGTCAGCAATCAAAGAATCCGCGTGCCCGACCATCCTTTGATCGAGCGGGTCGTGGTCGGCGATGCGTTCGACGCGGCGGACGACTGGATCGAGAGCCAAGCGGACGCACACACGGTGGTGATCACCGGCGACATCCTGCTCGCCAACCGCTGCCTGAAGAAAGGCGCGAGCGTGATCGGCCACAACGGCAAGCCATTCACGACCGCGAGTATTGGCAGCGCGATTGCGACGCGGGCCATCATGGCCGATTTGCGCAGCGGCGCCGGCGTGACCGGCGGCCCGGCGCCGTTCGCCAAGGCGGACCGGGCAAGGTTTTTGCAGGCGCTGGATGAGGCGTTGGTGCGGTTGGGGTGGAGCTAAAGGTCGTGCTGCTCGTCACGCATTCGCCAACGACTATTGCGTTAGCGCTCGATGGGTCCGTGTTCGTGATGAACAAGGATGCGGAGATGCGAATTGATCAGTCGCTACCGGCACTAAGGCTCGCCGCATCGCACTGATCGCCTGTCCCCCGGACAGCCTGCGCGGGGCGATCGTGGAAGAGCTTGCGCATTTCGGCCATCACCTCGTGGGGCAATATTTCCCGGCGCAGGCCGTCGTCATGTAGGTCTCGCTTTCGATTAGCCACTTGCCGCCGATACGGCGCCACTTGGCGAAGTAGGTGCCCGACGACCAATCCTTCGCCGACTTGTTGCTGACGCCTTTGTAATGGCCGCTCTCCATCGCCATCGGCGCGACGGGCGACAGGGTGATCCGGTCGGGCGTGCGGACGTAGATGCCGCAGCTCGGCGCGGCGAGGTCTTCTCGCCACAGCTTGAGCTCGCCGTCACGGCCGTTGAACACGAGGCTGTCGGCGCCGGTGACGATTAGCGCCTTGTCGGCGAGCACCGAACCGATGGCCTTGAGGTCGCCATTCGCGATGGCGATGTTGAACGCGGCGCGCTGGGCGCGGATCTGGCGTTCGGCCTGCGCGGCGCCGGGCCAGTGGGCGGCGGCTGCGGCAAGGAGAAGAGCGAGCATCAATCCGCCGCCGGCACGTAAATCTCCCCGCCATCGCACGGCCCGCCTGTCCTCCGGACAGGCTTTGCGACGCGATCGCGAAAGCGTTTGCTCATCTCGACCATGCCAACCTCCACGCTACGTGCCCGACTTCGCAAATTTCAGCCGGGGCCGGATGCCGGCCATCATCGCGTCGATGTTCAGCGTCCAGCAGGCGTCGGGATTGGCGGCGCGGCAGTCGGTCGGCGGCGACCGGTCGTGGGCGCCGCGCACGGTGACTTCCATCGCATCGCTCAGCACGCGCCGGGGGTCGCCGCTGAGATCGTCGCTAAGCTCCCAGCGGCCGTCCCGCTTGAGCATCTGAATGTGAGAGAAGCCGCGCGCCTTGAGCAGCTCGCCAGCGCGATACTCGGCCATGTTCCAAGCATATCCGGCGCCCGCCTGACCGCTGGAGCGGGCGAAGACTCGCCACACGCCGGGCTCGATTTCCGTCTCCTGGTAGCCGCCGTTCGCGCTCATCGGGCCATAGGCAACCACGCCCGGACGGTTCGCGCAGGCCGACGCCGTCAGGATTAGGCCGAGCAGGATCAGGTACCGCGCCAACATGTCCCTTCCCTGTCCGCCCCGAACGCCGCTCTTTTCAAGCTAATTGCCGGGCGTCAATCCGGCGGGGCGCGGGGAACTCGCCGCCCTACTGCCTAGTGCGGCCGGCGGAAGGTTACGTAGGCGCCGGGGGCGGCCTGGTCCGCGGCATGCGCCAGCTCGGACGTCCGGCGCACCGCGGCGGCGGCGCGGCCGACATCCTCCGGCGCGAATCCGCGCGGCTGACTACTGGCCAGGTTCAGCGCGGCATTTTCAGCCTGCTCGCGGCTGGGCGCTCCGTTCGCGTTCGGCGGTGGCGGCGCTTGGGTCTGGCCCTGGAACAGGAACAGCGACGCCAGCCGTGTCTCCGATCCGTTGCGCGGCGCGACCATCGCCGTCGTCGTATTGAGAACGTCGTCGGTGACCTTTTCGCGGAAGGGGATGAAGAATTTCGCGAGCGCCTCCGAAATGACGTGGTTACCTGAAGAGTCTGTGTCCATGCCGATGTGGACGAAACCGCTTGGAGCGACATTCGGCCAGGTGATCGTCGCGCCGTTGAAAGTGCCGATCGGCTTGTTCGACGATAGCCCGTGACAGCCGCCGCAAGTGACGGCTCCGGCGCGGTTCAGCATCTGTGCCTGATCGACGGCGCGCCCCCCCGGGGCAGTCCAGTTGAGCGGGATCAGGGCCTTCATCGCGGTGCCGGCAAAAGCCTGCGTTGGGATTTCATTGCCGATCTGCGAAGCGCTCTGGAACTCATCGGAGCGGAATTCGAAGCCCGCGCCGAGTCCGTTCATCAGCTTGATGCGGAAGTCCGCGTCGGTGGTCGCCGCCGGCTCGCCGGCGTCGATGCTACGCAAATTGTTGAGGTAGGCGGCGGCGAATTGCGCCTGGAAGTGGGTGCGCTCCGATTGTTCGAGCGGCGAGCCCAGCGGATTGTCCTTGTAGAAAGAGGACAAGGGGTTGGACGCGTCCGGCCCTGGTGCGAAGGCCAGCTGGCCCGCGGCCACCGGAAGCACGCGGAACTCGCGCAACTGCCATGGTCCCTGGCCAAGAATGTTGGTCCGGACCTGCCCGAGGAAGCTGCCGTAGTTGAGGAAATGCACCACGCTGCGGAAGCCCCCCGGCAGACTGCCGTAATAGAATTCGTCGAGCAGCTTGTTGCGCTGGGGCACGGCGGGGGCGGTACTGACATCGGCCCAGCGTTGCGCCACCGCGCGGCATCCCTGCTTGCCCGCCGACGGATTCGGGTTGGGCAATTTCGCTTCGAAAATGACGAAGATCTTATTGCCGCCGGCGTAGACGATGCGGTGCTCGCCGCAGTCGCTCCAGTCCGCCGGCGCCAGGTCGAGGCGGTTGAACAGGCCGATCGGCTTGAGCCCGTTAGCGCTGGCCGGGTTGAGCAGATCCGCCGCCGAAATCGCGGCATCGCCCGGGCGGGGCGCGATGGCCATCGCCAGCCCGCTTTGCAGGTTGGTGAACTGATTGCTGTTGAAGCTCAGCACCATGCTCCGCACGAGCGTCTCGCGATTGGTCGCATTGTCTTCGATTCCGGCGGTCGTCAGGATTTGGCCAATGGTGCGGGCGAAGCTGAAGCGCGTGGCCAGATCCGCATCGATATTGCGCACCACCACCGCCGTCTCACCGACCGAAACCGAGGTCTTTTTCTTTGGCCCGGGACAACCGCTTAGCGTGGCGAAGAGGATCGCTGCCGTGGCGACGGAGCAGAGGGATTTGAGGCCGTACCGCATATGCTGTCTCCCAGATGACGGGGACGCGATTCGGCGCGCGAATTATTTCACAGGGACGAGGCCGAGTCCAAGCAAAAGCCTCACTCGGCGGGAATGTACAGCTCGCCGCCTTCGTCGTGGAAGCGTTTGGACATTTCGGCCATGCCGGCTTCGGGGTCGGTGGCGGACTGCGCGGCGGCCCCTCCACGAGGCTGAGCCTGGTCCCCCTTCCCGTTCCGGGGAGGATTTAGGCGGGCGAATTCCCTCACCTCTTGCGAGATCTTCATGCTGCAGAATTTGGGGCCGCACATGCTGCAGAAATGCGCGGTCTTGGCGCCTTCGGCGGGGAGGGTCTGATCGTGGAACGCCTCGGCGGTTTCGGGGTCGAGCGACAGGTTGAACTGGTCGCGCCAGCGGAAGTCGAAGCGGGCCTTGCTCAGCGCGTCGTCGTGGGCGCGGGCGGACGGGTGGCCCTTGGCGAGGTCCGCGGCGTGGGCGGCGAGCTTGTAGGTCACGACGCCGACCTTAACGTCGTCGCGATCGGGCAGGCCGAGATGCTCCTTGGGCGTGACGTAGCAAAGCATCGCGGTGCCGAACCAGCCGATCATCGCGGCGCCGATGCCGCTGGTGATGTGGTCGTAGCCGGGCGCGATGTCGGTGGTCAGGGGGCCGAGGGTGTAGAAGGGCGCCTCGCCGCACACCTCGAGCTGCTTGTCCATATTCTCCTTGATCTTGTGCATCGGCACGTGGCCGGGGCCCTCGATCATCACCTGGACGTCATGCTCCCACGCGATCTTGGTGAGCTCGCCAAGGGTGTAGAGCTCGGCGAACTGCGCCTCGTCATTGGCGTCGGCGATGCTGCCGGGGCGCAGGCCGTCGCCGAGCGAGAAGGCGATATCGTAGGCCTTCATGATCTCGCAGATCTCGGCGAAGCGCTCGTAGAGGAAGCTCTCGCGGTGATGGGCGAGGCACCATTTGGCCATGATCGAGCCGCCGCGGCTGACGATGCCGGTGACGCGCTTCGCGGTCAGGGGGACGTAGGGCAGGCGGACGCCGGCGTGGATGGTGAAGTAATCGACGCCCTGCTCGGCCTGCTCGATCAACGTATCGCGGTAGACCTCCCAAGTCAGGTCCTCGGCGACGCCGCCGACCTTCTCCAGCGCCTGGTAGATGGGCACGGTGCCGATCGGCACCGGCGAATTGCGGACGATCCATTCGCGCGTGTCGTGAATGTTGCGGCCGGTCGACAGGTCCATGACCGTGTCGGCGCCCCAGCGGATCGACCACACCATCTTGTCGACCTCGGCGGCGACGTCGGACGCGACCGCGCTATTGCCGATGTTGGCGTTGATCTTGACCAGGAAGTTGCGGCCGATCGCCATCGGCTCGGATTCGGGGTGGTTGATGTTGCTGGGGATGATCGCGCGGCCGCGCGCGACCTCGTCGCGGACGAATTCGGGGGTGACGAAATCGGGGATGGAGGCGCCGAAATCCTCGCCGTCACGGGTGACGAGCAGCTCTTCCCGGCCGAGATTCTCGCGGATCGCGACATATTCCATTTCGGGCGTGACGATGCCGCGGCGGGCGTAGTGCATCTGGCTGACGTTGGCGCCCGGCCTGGCGCGGAGGACAGTCTTGCGGACGGCGGGGAAGGGCTGGACGCCGCCGCTACGGTCCGGGCCGAGCTGGCCGTTGTCTTCCGGGCGGACCTCGCGCTGGGCGACCTCCTCGACGTCGCCGCGCGCGCGGATCCAGTCGCGGCGGAGCTCGGGCAGGCCGGCCATGATGTCGATGCGTTGCGCCGGGTCGGTGTACGGGCCGCTGGTGTCGTAGAGCGTGACCGGCGGCTCGCCGCTCGACGGTTCGAGGTCGACGGCGCGCATCGCGACACCGCGGTCCCCGATATAGATTTTGCGCGAGCCGCGGATCGGCCCGGTGGTGACTTTCAGTTCGGTTCTTGCTGGCGCGTCGGCCATCTTCTCTCTCCCTCCACCGGTGCTAACCGGATCAGGTTCAGCGGGTCGCGGCCGGATGCCGCCTCTCAGCTCTGGTCGAGCTCCCCGGGAAGACTCGCCTTTAGGACCGCGCGGCGGCCGATGCCAGTGAAGCGTTCCCTTTTGCGCCGCAACCGCTAACTCTGCCGCTTAATGCGGCAGCTGACCCATCTCGACCGGCTCGAGGCCGAGAGTATCCATATCCTGCGCGAGACGGTCGCGGAGGCCGACCGGCCGGTGATGCTCTATTCGATCGGCAAGGATTCGTCGGTCATGCTGCATTTGGCGAAGAAGGCGTTCTTCCCGGGGCCGCTGCCTTTCCCGCTGCTCCACGTCGACACGACGTGGAAGTTTCGGGAGATGTATGCGGCCCGCGACAAGGTCGCGGCTGACCCGGCGATCAGGCTGATCGTCTACACCAACCCGGAAGCGGTGACGCAGGGCATCAACCCGTTCGACCATGGGCCCTTGCACACCGACATGTGGAAGACCGAAGGGCTCAAGAAGGCGCTCGACCAGCATGGCTTTGACGCAGCCTTTGGCGGAGCCCGGCGCGACGAGGAGAAAAGCCGCGCCAAGGAGCGGATCTTCAGCTTCCGCGACCGCAACCACCGCTGGGACCCGAAGCGCCAGCGGCCCGAATTGTGGGCGCTGTATAATGTCCGCAAAGCCAAGGGCGAAAGCATTCGCGTCTTCCCTTTGTCCAACTGGACCGAGCTCGACGTGTGGCAATACATATTGCGCGAGAAGATCGAGATCGTGCCGCTCTACTTCGCCGCCGAGCGGCCGACGGTGACCCGCGACGGGCTGATCCTGATGGTCGACGACGATCGCTTCCCACTCGACCGCGAGAAGGTCGAAATGCGCCGCGTGCGGTTTCGCACGCTCGGTTGCTACCCGCTGTCCGGCGCGATTGAGAGCGAAGCGGCGAGTGTCGAGGCGATCATCGCCGAGATGCTGGTCTCGACCAGCTCCGAACGCGAAGGCCGCGCGATCGACCGCGACGGCGGCAGTGCGTCGATGGAGAAGAAAAAGCAGGAGGGCTATTTTTGAACGCCCCCGCCGACATCTCCGCCTGGCTCGCCGAGCAGGAAAGCAAGGAATTGCTGCGGTTCATCACCTGCGGCAGCGTTGATGATGGCAAGTCGACCCTGATCGGCCGTCTGCTGTACGACACGCGCCAGCTGTTCGACGACCAGCTCGCGGCGCTCGAAGCCGACAGCAAGCGCCACGGCACGCAGGGCGAAAAGATGGATTTTGCGCTGCTGGTCGACGGGCTGTCGGCGGAGCGCGAGCAGGGTATCACCATCGATGTCGCCTACCGTTTCTTCGCCAGCGACAAGCGCAAATATATCGTCGCCGACACCCCGGGGCACGAGCAATACACGCGCAATATGGTGACCGGCGCGTCCACCGCCGACCTCGCGGTGCTGCTGGTCGATGCGCGCAAGGGCGTGCTGACCCAGACCCGGCGTCATTCCTATCTCGCGCAGCTGATGGGCATCCGGCACTTCGTGCTGGCGGTGACCAAGATGGACCTGGTCGATTATGACCAGGCCGCGTTCGATGCGATCTCGGCTGATTATCGCGCGTTCGCCGACCAGATCGGGATTGCCGATTGGGTCGCGATCCCGGTGTCGGGGCTGACCGGCGAGAATGTCGCGGCGCGCGGCGCGGCCATGGGCTGGCATGATGGGCCGACGTTGTTGGAGCAACTCGACACGGTGCCGCTCGACGCCGCGGCGGACGCCGCGAAATCGTTCCGCATGCCGGTGCAATGGGTCAACCGGCCCAACCAGGATTTTCGTGGGTTCTCGGGCCAGATCGCCTCGGGCGCGATTGGGCCGGGCGCGGAGGTGCGGGTCCTGCCGTCGGGCCGAGTCACGCGGGTCGAACGGATCATCACGGCCGATGGCGACCTCGATGAGGCGGCCGCCGGGCAGTCGGTCACGCTGACCCTGGCCGATCAGGTCGATTGCTCGCGCGGCGACGTGATCGCGGCCGCGGGCGATCCGCCCCAGGCGGCCGACCAGTTCGAAGCGACGATCGTGTGGATGGCGGACGACGAGCTGGTCCCGGGACGCGGCTATTGGCTGAAGCTTGGCACGCAGATGGTCACCGCGACCGTTCAGCAGCCGAAATATGAGGTCAACGTCAACACGCTCGAGCATCTCGCGGCGCCGAGCCTGCAGCTCAATTCGATCGGGATCGCCGAGATCGCGACCGACCGCGAGATCGTGTTCGAGCCTTACGCGGCGGAGGGCTCGAGCCCCAACCGCGCGCTGGGCGGGTTCATCCTAATCGACAAATTGACCAACGCCACGGTTGCGTGCGGCATGTTCCATTTCGCGCTGCGCCGGTCGCTCAACATCCACCGCCAGCACCTCGACGTGAGCCGCGAGACTCACGCCGCTTTGAAGGGCCAGAAGCCCGCCGTATTGTGGTTCACCGGCCTCAGCGGCGCGGGCAAGTCGACCATCGCCAACCTGGTCGAGAAGAAGCTGGTCGCGAGCGGGCGGCACACGTTCCTGCTCGACGGCGACAATGTCCGCCACGGCCTCAACCGCGACCTCGGCTTCACCGAGACCGACCGGATCGAGAATATCCGCCGGGTCGGCGAGGTCGCGCGGCTGATGGCCGATTCGGGACTGATCGTGCTGACCGCCTTCATCTCGCCGTTCTGCGCCGAGCGCGAAATGGTCCGGGCGATGTTGCCCGAAGGCGAGTTCATCGAGGTGTTCGTCGATACGCCGCTGGCCGAGGCCGAGAAGCGCGACGCCAAGGGGCTCTACGCCAAGGCCCGCGCCGGCGAGCTCAAGAATTTTACGGGCATCGACAGCCCATACGAGGCGCCCGAAGCGCCCGAGATCCGCATTGATACGACGCAGCTGACGGCCGAGCAGGCAGCCGAGGCAATCGTCGAGGAACTGGCGAAGCGGCGCTAGCCGTCAGAAGGTGTGGGCAAGGCCCGCGGCGGCGATCCATTGGCTCGCGCTGCCGCGCTGCGACACGATCGGCGAGCGTTTGAAGTCGCCGACGAGCCGCGAATAGCTGCCCATCCCGAAGATCGACAGCCCGTGCGTGAGATCGCCGGTCAGCGACTGGTTGAGCAGCAGGCTTGCCTTCCAATCCTTCATTCCGCTGCCGGCATTGAACACCGGCAGAACGCCAGCGGTCGCCAGCGAATCCGCCGGCGTGATGCTGAAATAATAATCGGCATATTTGTTGCCGACGAACTCGGCGTTGAGCGAGGCGCTGACATAAGTCGTGCGCGACAGCGGGGTCGCGAAGTCCACCGCCGGGCTAAACGTCGTCGACTGGTGCGTATTGGCAACGTCGTGGACCACGTCGAGATGGAGCGAGAGACTGTCATAGGGATTGGTCAGGCCGTGCAGAGTGACGCCCGCGAACCCGCCGGCCTCGATCGCCGTTTTCCGGCGCGGCAGCAGGTCGACGATGTCGTCCTTGAGGTGGTGTTTGGCGCGGTTCATCCGCGCCCCGGCGATCGGCCCGGCGTCGAACTCAAGCTTGCCCGAGCCGCGCGGAATGACATCGACGTAAAGGTACGTGCCTTGGCTCGAAAATGAGATGCCGCTGATCTGCCCGCGGATCGCGCCGGCCGGAATCACACGAGATTCGTTCGCGCCTTCGTAATCGGGGATCAACGCACCGCCGACGCCGATCGTCACCCGGTCCTTGCGCGCGAGTTCATCCGGGCTTGGCGCTTGCGAGTCGGCGGGCGCGGATTGGGCGGGCGCCGGCGTGGCGAAGCTCGCCGCCAGCGCGACGCAGATCAGATGGCGGATCATTTCGTTCCCCTGTTGGACAGCGCGATCGCCGCGCCGCGGTTCCGGAAAGCTTCCGCCAGCGCAACTATATCTTGGGTTAGTCGCCGGTGCCCGGATCCGGAGTGAAATATTTGTCGTACTTGCCGTCCTGGCCCTTGAAGTCGTCGGCGTCGGCCGGGCTGTCCTTCTTGCGCGTGATGTTGGGCCAGTCGGCCGAGAAACTGGTGTTGAGCTCAAGCCATTTCTCGAGCCCATTCTCGGTATCGGGGAGAATCGCTTCGGCCGGGCATTCGGGTTCGCACACGCCACAATCGATGCACTCGTTGGGGTTGATGACCAGCATCACCTCGCCCTCGTAGAAGCAATCGACCGGGCAGACCTCGACGCAATCCATATATTTGCATTTGATGCAGGCGTCGGTGACGACGTAGGTCATGTGTCGAGGCTCCCTTTACGCCTCGCTATTTCGCCGGGCTTACGGCGTCAATTCCCAGTTCTTCGTAGCACAAGCGCGCTTCGGCGGGCGGGCCACGGCGGTTGGGGAGTGAGAGTATCCGCAAGATACGCGCCCGATCGTTGAGCGGCAAGGCGATAACGCTGCCGACGTGAACCTCCGCACTGGGCTTTTCGACGTGTTTACCGTCGATGCGAACATGGCCGGTTTCGATCACCGTCTGGGCCAAAGTACGGCTTTTGATCAGCCGGATGCAGTAGAGGTAGCGGTCGATCCTCACTTTTTGAGTTTCGCAAGCTCCGCGAACGCATGGGATGGCGGCGAGCGGCGATCGTCGCGTTGAGGCCGGCGTCCGCGCCAGCGCCAGGCATCGCCGGCTCTGGTGAAGCCGACTTCGTTCATCAGCGCGGCAATCGCCGCTTCATCGAGGCCGACCGAGGTCGCGAAATCGAGGTCGACGGGATTGTCGCCGCCGGTGGAGCGGACCTGGCGCGCGTGGCTGGCGAGACGGTCGGCGAGATCGATACGGATCCAGCCCCGGCCCAAACGGCGGTAGGCGAGCGCGGCGCCGCGCGGGTCGGCGTCGGGGCCGAGCAGTGCCGCGCCTGCGGACGGCAAGGCTGGCAGCTTCTGGTTCGCACGGACGGCGAGCAGCGCGCCGCGCCACGATTGGGCGACGGGCTTGAGCAGCGGCACCAGATAGACGTCGAGCGGGCCGAGCCGGACCTTGAGTTTGTGCAGCGCGTGGCGGTCGGCCTGCTCGAGATGGGCGATGGCGCCGAGCATCGCCTTGCGCGGCAGCACGCCCGCCGCGTCGGACAGCATCGCCGCCATCGCCCGGACGCCGGGCGGACTGGCGGGATCGGTCGCGGTTGCAGCGAGCCGCTTGAGCGGGCGCAGATGCGCTTCGATTCTGGCGTCGAGCCAGGTTTCGAGCCGGCTGCGCAGCGCGGCACGGCTGTGCGCCGACAGGCGGTCGAGCGCGCGCGCGGTGCGCAGCGCCGGTTCGAGCAGGGAGCGACCGGGCGCGAGTCGGGCGAGGACGTGGCCCTCCCGGCCGACCGCGGGCATGCCCGCTTCGTCGACGATCAGTTCGAACGCGTCGTCGGTCGCGCTGACCAACGCATTGGCGCGGCGGTCGAGCTCGTCGCCGAGACGGCGCTCGGCCGCGGCGAGCAGCAGGCGCTTGTCGGCGAGGCGCGCGGTTGGATCGACGCGGAATTCGAAGCCGGTCAGATGGCCGATCGGCTCGGGCCCGACGCTGACCTCGCCATCGGCAGCGACCGTCACCGGCAGCGCGTCGGCGCCACGCGCGCCGATATCGCGGACAAGGACCGCGGTGCGGCGGTCGACGAAGCGCTGGGTCAGCCGCTCGTGCAGCGCGTCGCTCAACCGCGCCTCGACCTCGCGGGTGCGCTCGGCCCATTTCGCGGGGTCCTGCAGCCAGTCGGAGCGATGGGCGATGTAGGCCCAGCTGCGAATGCCGGCGAGGCGGTCGGCCAGCGCCCCGATATCGCCGCTCATATTGTCGAGCCGCGCGACTTCGGCGGCGAACCATTCGTGCGGCACGTGCCCGCCCTCGCCGATGTAGCTGTAGAGGCGGCGGACCATGCGCGCATGGTGCATCGGCCCGACCTTGCGGAAATCGGGCAGGCCGCACACCGCCCACAGCCGCCGCGCCTGATCGCGCCGCTTGGCGACGATCGCGGGGTCCTCGGCGATCAGCTTGAGCACGGCGAGGTCGATCGCTTCGGGTGCGGCGCGCAGCAACGGATCGTCGCTCTTCGCCTCGAGGCTGCGAATCAGCGCGCGGACGTCGGTGAAGTCGAGCTCGGCATTGCGCCAGTGGAGGAAATCGAGCGGGCGGAAGCGATGGTCCTCGATCGCCTCGACCTCTTCTTCGGAGAAGGCTGCGCCGCCCTCCGTGCCGAGGCCGAGCGTGCCGAACGTCCCGTCTTTCTGGTGGCGCCCGGCGCGGCCGGCAATCTGCGCCATTTCGGCGATGGTCAGGCGGCGATCGCGGCGGCCGTCGAATTTCTCGAGCCCGGCGAAGGCGACATGGCTGACGTCCATGTTGAGGCCCATGCCGATGGCGTCGGTGGCGACCAGATAATCGACCTCGCCGCGCTGGAACATCGCGACCTGGGCATTGCGCGTCGATGGGGAGAGGGCGCCCATGACGACCGCGGCGCCGCCCTTGAACCGCCGCAACATCTCGGCGAGCGCGTAGACCTGCTCGGCGGAGAAGGCGACGACCGCCGAACGCGGCGGGAGCCGCGAGAGCTTGACGCTACCGCCGTAGCGCAAGGTTGAAAAGCGCGGGCGGCTGACGATTTCGGCCTCGGGCAAAAGCTCGCGGATGATCGGTTTGAGCGTCGCGGAGCCGAGGATCAGCGTTTCTTCGCGGCCGCGGACCCGAAGCATCCGGTCGGTGAACACATGGCCGCGCTCGGGGTCGATGCCGAGTTGGGCCTCGTCAATCGCGGCAAAGGCGAAGTCGCGCTGGAACTCGCCGTCGTGGTGGCTCTGGCCGGACGGCACGGGCATGCTTTCGGCGGTGCACAGGAAATAGCGCGCGGTCGGGGGGACGATGCGTTCCTCGCCGGTCAGCAGCGCGACCTGCTTGTCGCCCTTGATGGCGACGACGCGGTCATAGACTTCGCGCGCGAGCAATCGCAGCGGAAAGCCGATGACCCCGGACGAGTGGCCGCACATCCGCTCGATCGCAAGATAGGTCTTGCCGGTGTTGGTCGGGCCGAGAATGGCCCGAACCGGAGCGTCTGAACGCGGCGCCATATCTGCGAATGTGGCATCGCGCGCGCCGAACGCAAGCGGACTTCGACGAGTGGATTTTAGGGGCGTCTTAACCTTGTTTTGCCAGAGCGGTGGTCGTGTTGATGGCTCAACCCAGGATTACTCCGGGCTTCGGTAATAAAGCGAGGGGCGCGCGCGCGCTGTCGCTGGGGATGCCGCGCATCGGGTGGAAGACCGCTGGCCTGTTTGCCTTGCTGTGCAGCGGCGTGGCGATGGCGTCGCTGCCCAAGCCCCGTGCGTTGCGCAGCGATGGGCAGCGCCAGTGGCAGGCGCTGGCGATCTCACCTTTGGCCAATGGCGGCGATACCGGCATGCGCATGGCGCCAGCCGAGGCCGCCGAGCCGATCGAATTCGCGCCGGCGCGCGCGGCCGCGCCGATTGTCGCGCCCGAGCCCAAGCCCGCGCCGGTAGCCGCTGGTCCATTGCGCATCCGCGGCCGCGTCGGCGACGGTTTGTACTGGTCGCTGCGCGCGGCGGGGGCGAGCCCCGAGGTCGCAGCCCAATATCTCGCGGCGCTGGCGACCGAGATCGACGTCGGCGGCGACGTGTCGTCGGGCGACCAATTCGACATGGTGCTGAACGGCCAGGGCGGAACCCTGCTTTACGCGGGGCTCGATCGCGGCGCCGAGCCCGACCTGCAATTGGTGCGGTGGGGCGCGAACGGGCGGAGCCAATGGGTCGACGCAGCCAATGCCGAGCGCCCGGCGGCGCCGGTTGAATCCGGCCTGAGGATGCCTGCCGCTGGGCCGATCACCTCCTATTTCGGCAATCGTTATCACCCGATCCTGCATTTCACCCGGTTCCACGCCGGGGTCGACATCGGCGCCGGCTGGGGCAGCCCGATCGTTGCCGCCGCCGATGGTCAGGTCATCGCCGCGGGTTGGGCCGGAGGTTACGGCCGCGAGGTCCGTATCGGTCATCCCGGCGGCCTGATGACCGTATACGGCCACATGAGCGGGATCGTCGCGTCCGAGGGGAGTTTCGTCCATGCCGGGCAGCTGATCGGCTACGTCGGCTCATCCGGCCTTTCGACCGGCCCGCATTTGCATTTCGAAGTGCGCCGGGGCGGCGTGCCGGTCAATCCGCTCGCGGTCCGCTTCACCAGCGTTCAGGTCGCCGACGCCGGCCTGTCGAACGCGGTTAAGGCGCGGCTGAGAACGTTGCTCGGCGTCGGCGTGAAGCGGGGCTGAGTTCGCCCGCTTCGGCGGGACTGCCATTAACTTTGCATCTACGCTATATTGCGCGCGCGCCCTGCGTTTCGTTTGTGGGTCGGCGGTGTCGCCGTCAGGTTGTCGGTCTCCTTCTCGGAACGGGAGCCTACAATGATCGAAGAGAAGCTCGTCGATGCCAGCGCGGCCGTCCCGGCCAGCGAAGCGCCCGAAACCCTGATCTCGTGGGAGAGCCAGTCATGCGACGCGCTCCGGGCAATCGCCAGCCGCGGCGCACACGGCGGCGAACTCTATTTTGCCGCGGTCAAGGAGCTGGAGCGCCGCGCGCACGACACGGAAACCGCCATCGAAGATCAGCAGAACGAAATCGCGGCATGGCGGCGAGGTCAGATCTGGTGGTTGGCCGTGCTCATCGCGGCGATCAGCACGGCAATAATCGCGCGCGTCCTGAGCTATTAGGGCCGCAGAGCCTTTTAACGCCCGTGCCCGCGCCAGCGCTTGATCGTGCGCTGGATGATGCCGGCTTCGTCACCGGTCTCGCGCCACAGGCGGGCGAAGCTCGGGTCGGACGAGGCCGGGCGCTTTTCCGGCTCGAGATCGTCGAACCGCACGCGGATCGGGATCGCAACACCTTCACCGCAGACAATGCATTCGCGGTTACGCAGAGCGGGAATCGCGTCGAGGAAGCCGCGCGCGCCTTCGGGCATGGCCGCCCGCACGCACGCCTGATCTCGGTCGTTGTTCAAGCGCATGGCGATGATCGTGCCGCACTGCGACAGTACGCCTTCGGCCAAATCCGACGGACGCTGCGTGATCAAGCCGAGGCTGACGCCGTATTTACGGCCTTCCTTGGCGATCCGCTCGAGGATCTTGCGCACCGCCTGGCCGTTCGCATTCTCGTCCTTGGGAACGTAGCGGTGGGCCTCTTCGCACACCAATAGCAGCGGGCGCTGGGCCTCGGTCCGCGACCAGATCGCATAGTCGAACACCATGCGGGCGAGTACCGACACCACGACCGAGGTGATTTCGGACGGAACGCCCGACACGTCGACGATCGAGATCGGCTTGCCCTGGCTCGGCAGGCGGAACATCTTGGCGATCAGGGCCGGCATCGTGTCCGACACCAGCATACCCGAGAACATGAAGGTGTAGCGCGGGTCGGCGCGAAGCTCGTCGAGCTTGGTCTTGAGGCGCTGATAGGGAAGCGTGTCGCCGGCCCGTTCGAGCTTGCCCATTTCGTTGACGACGATGCCGCTCAGATCGGCCA